>NZ_JBIDCC010000009.1:0-351715 GCF_043204415.1 Nonomuraea sp. NPDC047897
ACCCACCGATCTCCAACTCCGTCTCCTGGACCTTCTGGATATCGATCCGCGAGACCTGCGGTGAAGATCGCTCACATGCGGAAAACGGGGCTAGCGGCGCGCTAGGGCCGGGCTAGCGGGATCATGAAATATCCGGATCGTGGATCTCCTGCTTGTCACGTGCCAGGTCCTGATCGGGACAGGGTTCGCCGTTGCCGCGTTCACCAGGCTGCGCAGCAGCGCGGACCTGCGCCCGTTCGCGTCCTTCCTGGTGATGGCGCCGGAAAGGCGACACCTTCCGGCGGCCGGCGTGGTCGCGAAGAGTGAGGCGGCTGACGGCTGCGCTCATGGCGGAACCAGGGCTGGTCCTCAGCCGGATCATGCTCGGCGCATTCAGTCCGGTGATCGCTGTCACCGCCCCACGGGGCAGGCGAGCGTCCTGCCGCTGCCTCGGCCCGTCCGTGGGGCGGCCGGGCTCATCGATCGCGACGTCATCACCGAGCTGCACATGGACAGAACGGTGAGGGCGTGATGCAGTACCTGGTCGCCGCGGTCGTGCTGGTCGGCCTGCTGGGCATGGCGAACTTGCTGCTTACGGTCGGCGTGATCCGCCGCCTGCGCAGCCAGAGCTCGCCGCCGTCAATGCCGGCGGAAGGCCTCTCGCCCGGTGCGAGGGTCCCGCAGTTCGCCGCCACGAGCACGAGCGGCGAGCCGATCTCCGACGAGTTCCTGAGTGGACCCGCGCTGGTCGGATTCTTCTCCCGGGGCTGCCAGCCCTGCAAGGACCTGCTCCCGCTCTTCGTGGAGCGGGCACGCACCACGTCGGACGCCGTGCTCGCCGTGGTCGTCGCCGGCCCCGGTGAGGACTCCGCAGCCGACATCGAACGGCTCGCGGAGGTAGCACGTGTCGTCACGGAGGCGCCCCAGGGCCCCCTTCAGACGGCGTTCAAGGTCAACGGGTACCCGACGGTCATCACGATCGACGCCGGGGGCACGGTAGTCAGCAGCGGCCACACCCTGACCGCCGAGGTCAAGGCGTCGTGAGGCGGGCGTTCCTCGCGGCAGCGTACGGGCTCGCGGTTCTGGCCCTGCTGGCCGTACGGCTGCGCGCGACGTACCTGGTGATCCGCGTCAGCGGCAACAGCATGGCCCCGGCCCTGACCCATGGGGACCGGCTCCTGGCCCGGCGCACGGACCTGGCGGCGCTGCGTAAGGGGCAGATCGCCGTCGTCTCGAGCCCGCACCCGACCGGCAGCGAGTTCCTGATCAAACGTGTTGCCGCCCTGCCTGGCGATCCCGTCCCGGAGCTGGTACGGAGGGTCGTCGCCGACGACGTCGTCCCGGCCGGCAGGTTCGTCCTGATCGGTGACAACACCGAGGTCAGCTTCGACTCCCGCGAGCACGGATTCTTCCACGCCGACGACCTCCGTGCCGTCACCGTCAGGAAGCTGGAGCCGCAGCATGGCCGTTGACGGGGTGCGCCTGAGCGCTGCCGCGCGTGAGGCGGCGGCCACCGGCTGGAGCGGCGCTGCCGCTCCCATGATCGGGTACGCGCTCACCTTGCTGGGCACGGCCACGGCGCCGGTCGCGGTGGCCTGGCTGACCAAGCTGGTCATCGACGGCCTCACCGGGGCGGCCTCCCTGTCGGAGCTGCTGGGCCTCGCCGCGGGGCTGGCCGGTACCGGCGTCGCCGCCGCGACCCTGCCGCACGCCTCGCGGTACCTCGGCAGCCAGATCGGCCGCGCCATGGCCGCCACCACGACGGACCGGCTCTTCGCGGCCACGGCACGATTTCCCGGGCTCCGGCCTTTCGAGGATCCGCGCTTCCTCGACCGGCTGCGCCTGGCCCAGGAGGGGACGTCCAGGGCAGATGGCATCGTCACCGAGGCGTTCGGCCTGGTCCGCTCCGCTGTCACCGTGATCGGCTTCGTCGGGTCCTTACTGGTGATCAGTCCCGCCATGACGCTGATCGTGCTGTGCGCCGCCGTGCCGGCACTGTTCGCGCAGCTGAAGCTGTCCCGCCGGCGCACGACCTTGATGTGGGAGATCGGCCCCGCGGAACGGCGGCAGCTCTTCTACAGCACCCTGCTCAGCACGATCGAGGCGGCCAAGGAGATCAGGCTCTTCAACCTGGGCGGATTCCTGCGCGGCCGCCTCATGGCCGAGCTGTCAACGGCTCAGGCGGGCAAGCGGCGGATGGACCGAAAGGAGCTGTCGGCGGAGGGGGCGCTCGCCCTGCTGTCCGCCGTGGTGGCCGGAGGCGGGCTCGTCTGGGCCATAGCCGCGGCCCGGACCGGCACGCTCACCGTCGGGGACGTGTCGATGTTCACCGTCGCCGTCGTGGCCGTCCAGGGTGGGCTCGACACCCTGGTCAACGGCATCGCGATCACCGATCACAACCTGCGGCTCTTCGGCCACTACGTGGCAGTGCTCAGGGCCGAGCCCGACCTCGCAGTGCCGGTCGACCCCGCGCCGTTGCCGCCGCTGCGCCGGGGGATCGACCTGCGCGACGTGTGGTTCCGCTACAGCGACGACCATCCCTGGATCCTGCGCGGCGTAGACCTGTTCATCCCGTACGGCGCGGCCGTGGCACTGGTCGGGCTCAACGGCGCGGGCAAGAGCACGCTCGTCAAACTGCTCTGCCGGTTCTACGACCCGAGCCGGGGAGCGATCCTCTGGGACGGAGCCGACCTGCGCGATGTCCGGCCGGAGGCGCTGCGGGAGCGGATCAGCGGCGTCTTCCAGGACCACATGGCCTACGACTTCTCCGCCCGCGACAACATCGGCGTGGGAGACGTCGATGCCCGTGACGACCTGGACCGGATCCGCGCCGCCGCGCGAAAGGCCGGCGTGGACGAGCTGCTGGCGCTCCTTCCCCGCGGCTACGACACGCTGCTCACCCGGATGTTCAGCAGCGAGGAGGACCGCGAGGACTCCTCGACCGGCGTCGTGCTCTCCGGCGGCCAGTGGCAGCGAACCGCCCTGGCCAGAGCCTTCCTCCGCGACGGACGGGACCTGATGATCCTCGACGAGCCGAGCTCGGGTCTCGATCCCGAAGCCGAGGCCGACGTGCACGCCCGAATGCGCCACCACCGCGCGGGCCAGACCAGCCTGCTCATCTCCCACCGGCTGAACACGGTGCGCGACGCCGACCTGATCGTCGTCCTGAAGGACGGGGTCGTCGCCGAGCGGGGAAGCCACGACGAACTCATGGCGGTGGACGGCACCTACGCCCGTCTCTTCCGTCTACAAGCCCGCGGATATCACGAGACAGCCCCCAGTGATACCGCGCCCAGTGAACCCGAGACGAGAAAGGAGGTGAACACAGAATGCTGGACAAGCTCATCGACCGGTTGATTCCCACGGTCAAGGCTGACGCGGCGTGCACCCCGAGGTGCGTGCAGATCAGCTACGACCCGAACACCGGGTGCTACAAGATGAAGTGCTATTACGCCAACTGCACCTATCGCACGATCACCATGTGCGAGTAACTCGGCGGAGAGTCGACCACACGACCTGCGCCGGCAGCATTTGTTGCGCCTACTTCAAGTGCTGGAGGAGCGACTGCTCGGTCTACTGGAGAAAGCAGTGCGCCTAGGTAAGTGAAGGGCGCTCCCTGGCAGGATCTGGCCAGGGAGCGCCCCCTTGGAACGCGAGATCGAGGACCATGAGAAACGCGATAGAAAAGCTCAGCGACCGGATTCTGGCGATGGTCGTCCCGCAGCGCAGCGCTGCCGCCGTCGAATGCTACTACATCTACAAATGCATCGGCGGAACGAAGCTTCGGGCGCACTGCTGTGACGGAAGCTGTGGAAAGTACGTGATCCTCTGCAACACCTGTTGCTAGAGCGGCGCACCTCGGAGTATCTCCTGGTGCTGCCGGCGCAGCGAGTCGGCCGGTTCGATGCCGAGTTCCGTACTGAGGATGTCTCGCATGCGCCGGTAGGCGGCGAGCGCTTCGGCGCGGCGGCCACGCCCGGCCAGAGCCCGCAGCAGCATCTCCCATAGGGATTCACGGAAAGGGTGGGCCTCGACGAGGCGCTCCAGTTCCGGGATGACCCAGTTGTGGAGGCCGAGCCGCAGCTCGGCCTCCACCCAGAGCTCGGACGCGGTCAGGTGCATCGCGTCCAGGCGGCGGCGCTCGCGGCGGACGGTTTCGACGTCGATCTCCGGCGCCAGCGGACCGTGCCACATGTCCAGCGCCTCCCGCAGCAGCCCGGCCGCCGCCGCCGGACTGCCCGCGGTCAGAGCCTCCGACCCACGGGTGAGGCGCTGCTCGAACGCCCTGATGTCCACCGCTCGATCCGGGACGACCAGGGTGTAGCCGTTCGCGAGGGTGGTCAGGTCGACACCGTGGGCGGCCAGCGGTGCCAGAGTGCGTCGCAGGCGGTAGACATACGTTTGCAGACTCGCTCTGGCCGTCGCCGGCGGCTCGTCCGGCCAGAGCTCCGTCATCAGCCGATCCACGCTGATCACTTCGCCCGGACGCAGCATGAGAACGGCGAGGATCGCCTGCTGTTTCGCGGCCCGGACGTTGATCGCGCGGCCCCCGCCGTCGACCACCGCCAAGCGTCCCAACAGTTGGAACATCGTGCACCTCCGATCGGCATTCTGCTGATGGCGGGTATGTTCCGGGTATGGCAGGCGCACGTGCCGTACCGGGCCCAGCGGTGGGCCATGGTGCGGAGCGCACGTGGCATCTCGATCTGGTTGAGCCAGGACGCGTGCACGGGGGTGTGGACCATCACCGCGTCGGGGAACTGGGAGGTGAGCCGGTCGGCGGCCGCCTTGCCGCGGGGGAGGAGCCGTTGTCGACCACCCGGAACACCCGCTTGGCGGTCGCGTAGGGTTCGGCGGTCATGATCTTGTCGAGGAGGGTCATGAACGAGGCGATGCCGGCTTGCCCGGGTGAGCGGTGTCAGGATGCTCGCCGCCGAGCGCCCGCCTCACCCCTCGGCAGCAGGCCGTCTCGGGTCTGGACGCACACGAGGGGGCCGGGCGTTGCCCCGCTACGGCAACTGCCCGGCCCCGGTGTGGTCGCTACGCGGCTAGCAACATCTGCGCTCGAGAGTACTCCGCACCCCGAAGGTGCTTCCTGGCCCCCAGTTGCACGCGTACTTGTCCTTCATCGACCTGCTGCCGCAGGCGGGGTTGTAATAGCACCGCCCCCACCAGTAGCCGCCTATGGGTCGGTTGTAGCACTTGATGACGGCGCCGGCAGAGTCCTCGGGCAGGACCAAGGACAGGGCGCGGTCCGCGAGCCCGGTTATGATCTTCACGCTTTTCTTCCATTTCTTCGTCTACGGTCTCAGAACTCGGTCAGTTGATCTATGCCGTCTCCTTTACTGACAGCCCCGCATATCCAGGGGACAGCCTTCGGCGAGTGATGGCATGAATGTCGGCGAGCGGAAAGTAGCCGTGGTCCCGCGAGTCGTAGCTGCCCTCGCTGTTGTCGCCGAGCAGGACGACATTGCCGACGGGGACACGACCTTCGGCCACCACCGGTGCCACCGAGAGCGGAACAGGATCGCCCGGCAATCCGGCGATCCGCTTGACGAGGAAGGTCGAGCCGACGAATCGAGGTGCGCGGACCACCGCGATCTGACCGCGTCGGAGAGCCGATGCGGCCACGCGCCGGACAAGCAACCGATCTCCGTCGGTCAAGGTGGGGGCCATGCTGTCACCATCGACCCGGATCACGGAATACGTCGCGCGCAGCCGTACGATCAACAAGGCCGACGCGCAGCTCGCGACGAGGAGCACCCACCTCACAGGGCCACCGCCTCTTCCGGCTCGCGGTACCCCGTCGCCTGGAGGTTGAAGAGCCGTGCGTAGGGGCCGCGGGCGGCCATGAGGGCGTCGTGCTTTCCGGCTTCCCGGATGGCGCCGTCCTCCAGAACGATGATGAGGTCGGCGTCGCGCACGGTGTTGAGCCGGTGAGAGATGAGCAGGCTGGTGGCGCCGTGGCGGCGGCGTCGGGTTCGAGCGTGCACGTCGGCCTCGGCCTCGGGGTCCAGCCCGGCGGAGGGCTCGTCGAGGATCACGAGGTCTCGGTGACCGCGGAACATTGCGCGGGCCAGGGCCGTGCGCTGCCATTGCCCGCCGCTGAGCACGACACCCGTGTCGGGGTCGTCCTTGTCGTCCTCGCTGAAGAACGTCCGCGTGAGCAGGGTGTCGTACCCGCGGGGAAGGGAGGAGAGCGTGTCGTCGATCCCGGCCTCGTGCGCGGCCCCACGGATTCGGGTTTCGTCCTCACGGGCGGGGACGAAGCCGATGGAGACGTTGTCGGCCGCGGACATGTCGTAGGCCATATGGTCCTGGAACACTCCGCTGATACGGTGCCGCAGATCATCGGGGTGCACGTCACGGATGTCGACGCCGTCCCAGGTGATGCTTCCGTGCTGCGGGTCGTAGAACCGGCACAGGAGCTTGACGAGGGTGGACTTGCCGGCCCCGTTCAGACCGACGACGGCGACCGACGCGGCGGCCGGGATGAACAGGTTCAGGCCGCGCAGGATCCAAGGATGATCCTCGCTGTAGCGGAACCACACGTTGGTCAGCTGGATGCCGCGGCTCAGCCGGGGCAGCGGCGCGGGCTCGGCGGGGATGGGGAGGTCGGGTTCGGCCGAGGTCACGGCCACGTAATGGCCGAACATGAGCAGATCCTGGTGGAGAGCGGCGATACCGATGATCAGCCCGTTGAGGGCGGCCTGGACGGCGGCGATGGCGGCGATCAGCAGGGACACGTCGCCGATGCTCAACGCTCCGGAGCCGGCGGAGACGACGGCCCAGATCAGCCCGCCGCCTGCGACCACGGCGCCCAGCAGCGTCAGCAGGCCCTCGACGGACAGTTCCTTGAGGTCCATCCGGCGGCGTGCGGCGTTGGACGTGCGCAACTCGGTCATCATGCGGCCTCGCAGGAAACGGCCGCTGTTGAACAGCCGGATCTCCTTCGCCGCCGCGATGGTGGTGAGCAGGTCGCCGTAGAACATCTGGCGCCGTTCGGCCGGGCCGATGTCCCACATCATCGCGGCGCGACGATGCGACAGCCGCAACTGCGCCACCAGCGCGGGAACCCCGGTCGCCAGGACGATCCCCGTGAGGATCGGACTGACCATCAGGAGGGAGCCGACCATTCCGGCCAACGTGATCACCGCGCTCGCCACCGCCAGGCATCCGGTGACGACCTCCTGTCCCGTCGACAGGCTGTTCTTCGCCAACCGCAGCTGGTCGTGGAAGTCGGGGTCCTCGAACCGTCGCAACCCGGCGAACCGCAGCGTCGCCGAGAACAGCTGTGTGGTGGTCTGGGAGGTGAACAACCTGCCCATCTCGCTGTTGAGGTACTGCATGAGCTGGGGCAGCACCGTCATCAGGATGCCCGCGGCGGCCAGCCCCACCGCGAGGGTGCCCAGCTCGGCCGCCGATACCTGTCCCGCCAGGGAGTCGACCACCAGTTTGGTCAGCCACGCCACCGCGATCGGCGCGATCGCCTCAACGATCATCACCAGGACATAGACCGCCATCAGTCCCGGGGCCGCGCGCAGGGCGACCCCCGCGGCGGCCTTCGCCGTTCCGATCATGCGCTGACGGTGGCGGGCAACACGGGATTGTTGTCGGTGACCCTGCCGTCCGCACCGATTTCGAAGACGGTCGGATAGCCGGCGACCTGGAAGGCACTCTGAACGGCGGCATGAGGCGCCTCGACCACGACCCGTGCCACCTCAGCGAGGCGTTCCACGTCGGCGACGGCCTCCTCGTCGCTGTCGGTGACGACGACGGCGAGCACGGCAGCTGGGGTTCGGCGGGCATGGTCGATGAAGCGCGGCATCAGTTCCCTGCAGGGCTGGCAGGACGGGGAGAAGAAGCCGATCAGGGAGGGCCCTTCGATCAGCTCATCGGAGATCGGCTCGCCATCGGTGGTGGTGGCGGCGAACTCGGGGATCTTCTCCCCGATGGCGAGCCCTTCCTCCATGGGCGGCAAGGATGCCGCTGACGCGGCCTGCTTGCGCATCCGGCGGATCACTCCGACCGTCAGCAGGAGATTCAGCAGGCACAGCACGCCGACCAGGGCGACGGCAACGATCAGATACGGCATCAAGCGCTCCCCGAGACTTCCATGAACAAATCGGCGATATCGTCGAAGACGATCAAGAGGATGGCGCCGACCAGCCCGACCGGCACTGCCAGGGCGAGGCCGACCACGGTTACCGGGCCGCCGGGAAACGTCAACGCCACCGAACCCAGCGCGACGACGAGCAGCAGAAGCCCGTTGCGGACCAGATGCACCGGGCCGAGCGGGGTCGCGGACGCGCCGAAGCACTGGCATGGCTCGCGCTGTCCCCAGCGAAGAGAAACAGCGATCCACGTGGAGAACGCGATCAACAGCATCGCGCCGGCGGCCAGCCCCGCGGGTGGAAGCACGATCAAGGTGGCCACGGCGACAAGTTCCATGGCCACCGTTGCCATGGCAGCCGGGAACCGGGCCGGGCCGGGCAGCAATCGCAGGGTGGCGGCGAAAGACCGTAGTGCGGCACGGCCGCGCAGTTTCGAGTACGCGGAGACAACGAAGACCGTGGTGAGCAGGACCTGACTCGCCACCAGCACGTGAACCATGACCCCAGATGCTCTTCCGGCCCATTAGCCCGGCGCTAGCGCGCCGGTAGCGCGGTCGGCGGTCACGACCATCCCTAGCCAACGCGCCAGGTCAGGGCGGGGTGCGAACCCCACTGGACGGCGTCGCCTGTCACTTCACGCGCACGTCCTTGAACCCGATTTCCGGACCATTCAACGGGCGGAACAAAAAAGCGGAGAAATGCGACCGATAAATGGGGCGGCGCCCCCCTTCGGTTCGGGAAACCAGCGTTCACCTCGCATTCAAGCCATTTTCCATTAATTTGCAAGAGTGCTTCGCGACTCTCGGTTCTGCAGGAAAGCGGCGACGAGTGGAAGCGGGTTCACGTGGGTATGCGTACGGAAGACCCGGCCATACTGCGCGACATCGTGACCGCCGAACTCGGGCGCGCGGGCGCGCAGGGCTGGTCGATCGCCGAGGCCGACCTCTGGTGCAAGGTCACCCCCGACGCCTACCCGATGCCCGACCAGGGATGGAAGCTGCACGTCTCCGCGACGATGCTCTCCGCCCCGCTGGCGCTCGCCCGCGTCTCGCGGGTACTCGCCGAGGCCCGTTGCGCCTTCAAGTTCCCCGCCCGGCTGAGCGACTACTGGAAACTCCTCGAACCGCACTGCAGCCGTGCGCAGGCCGGGAAGTTCATCACCGTCTACCCCCTCGACGACGCCGAGTCGGTGCGCCTGGCCGCCCTGCTCGACGACGTCACCCGGGGGCTTCCCGGCCCGCTGATCCTTTCCGACCGTCCGTACCGGACAGGCGGGATCGTCCACTACCGCTACGGCGCCTTCAGCGGGCACCGCGTGCTCGGCAACGACGGGTTCTACGAGATCCGGCTGCGTTCACCGCAGGGCCGGCTCGTTCCCGACGAACGGCGGCCGAGCTTCTCCCCGCCACCGTTCGCGACCTGCCCGTTCGAGGTTCCGGCGGCGAGCCGGCGCCCGCGGGCGGCCGCGGTCATGCTCAACGACCGGTTCATCGTCCGCGAAGCCGTACGGCATGCGAACCGCGGCGGCGTCTACCTCGCCGAGGACACCACCACCGGCCACGGCGTCGTCGTCAAAGAGGGGCGTCCGCACGCGTGCGCCGATCTGAGCGGCCGCGACGCGCGAGATCGGATCGCGGCCGAACGTTCCTGCCTGGAAGACCTCGCCACGGCCGGGATCACGCCGGCCGTGGTGGACTTCTTCGAGCAGGGCGGCCACACCTTCCTCGTCGAAGAGTTCGTGCCAGGGATCACGCTACAGCGCTGGTCGGACGAGAACGCCGGACCGCTGGGCGAGGACGGGTTCGGCAACGCGGCGGCGCAGGTCCTGCCCGTCATCAGCCACCTGACCGCGTTGCTGAAGGCGCTGCACGGCCGAGGCTACGTGTTCGGCGACCTGTCGCCCAACAACGTGATGCTCTCGCCCGGCGGCGAACTACGGCTCATCGACCTGGAACACGCGGCGGTGCCGGGCACCACCGTCATGGTGGGCGGGACTCCGGGCTACCTCGCCCCGGAGCTGGCGGGCTGCACGGGGGAGTTCCGGCCCGCCCCGCACACGGGCGCCGACCTCTACAGCCTCGGCGCGATGGTGTACTTCCTGGCGGTCGGCGCCCACCTGGACCCGCCAAGCCCCGACCGGGCGGCCTGGGTGGCAGCGGTGGCAGCGGCCAACCCCACGCTCGCCCTGCTGCGGCCGCTCGTGGAAGGCCTGCTGGCGACAGAACCGGAGCGGCGCTGGTCGCTGGACAGATGCCTACGCTTCCTGACCGCGCTCACACCGGAGCGGGCCGCCCCCCACCACCAGGCCCGGCCACCGCAGCGGATCGACCGGCTGATCGACGACGGGATCGCTCACCTGGTGGAGACGATGGACACGAGCGAGGACGCCTCGTCGCCGTGGCCCAACACCGCCGACGGCATCGAGGCCGATCCGTGCTCGGTCAACGGCGGCGCGGCGGGAATCCTCGGCGTCCTGACGCGGGCCGAACCGCAGGCGAAAGCGGCCGCCGAACTCGCCCGCTGGCTGAGGCGGCGGCTGACGGCCGAGGACGTCTGGCCGCCCGGCCTGCACTTCGGGCGCTCCGGCGCGGTGTGGGCGCTGTACGACGCGGCGACGGCCATGGGCGACGCCGAGCTGACACGGTTCGCGGTGCGGACAGCGCGGCAGCTACCGACCGACCACCCCAGCTCCGACGTGACGCACGGACTGGCCGGATGCGGCATGGCGCTCTTGCACATCGCACTGGCCTCGGGTGATCTCGCGTTGCGGGACCGCGCCGCCGAGACCTTCCAGAACCTGCACCAGGCGCGGTCATACAGCGACGGCCACCCGCAGTGGCCGACACCGCAGACGTTCGACTCGGGCCTGGCCGGGGCCGACCACTTCGGTTTCGCGCACGGCATCGCCGGCATCGGGACCGCGTTGCTCCACGCGGGCCGGGCCCTCCACCAGCCGGACTGGACGGCGACCGTCCACGAGATCGCCCGCACCCTCTACGAACACGCCGAAGTGGACGGCGACACCGCCTGGTGGCCGACGCAGCGCGGCGACCTGTCGACGGTGCGCCCGCGCCGGCCGTACTGGTGCAGCGGCTCCTCCGGGATCGGCTCCTTCCTCGTGAGGTACTGGCGGGCCACCGGCGACCCGCCGGCGTTGGACCTGGCGCGCAAGGCCGCGGCGGCCGTGCACCGTACCCGATGGCAGTCACGGCCGGTGCCGTGTCACGGACTGCCCGGCGACGGCGAATTCCTGCTCGACATGGCCGACTTCACCGGTGACGACCGCTACCAGCGGTGGGCGCGAGATCTAGCCGGATGCCTGGAGATCCGCGCGGCCGACCGTCGCGGCCGCCTGCTCGTCCCCGGACCCCATGGAGACTTCCCACCGACTTTTCTCGCCGGCACGGCGGGGATCGTCGCCTTCCTCCTCCGGCTGCGCGACCGGTCCGCCCGGTTGTGGATGCCGGAGGAGGCCCCCAGGCTCGCCGCTCCCACAGCGGGAGGGCGATGACAGACGGCCGCACCACGGGCGGCCCCGGCATTCACAAGGAGGTGAACGACCATGTCCTTCGACGTTCAGGACCTGCAGGCGCTCCAGGAGCTCGAGCCCGGCGCCAACGAGGCGCTCCGGCTGACCCACTGCATCAAGCACTTCGGCTGCACCGACAACTGACAGCCGAACCCGCCCGCCCGGACACGGGCGGGCGGGGCTCTGTTCGATCACCAGGCGTTCGATCACCAGACGTTCCATCACCAGGCGTTCGATCACCAGACAAGGACAGGCCCGGCCGGTGCACGATCGTCTCCTCTCCGCTTCGGAGAAGCCTCCCGCCCCCGGGACCTGGCGCAGGGTCGTGCGGTTGTTCATGCCGCACCGGCTCGCCATCTGCTTCGTCGTCCTGCTCGTCGTGGCCTACTCCGCTCTGAACGCCGCCGTCCCGTTGCTGACCCAGCTGGTCTTCGATCGGGCGCTGTTCGGCGCGGGCGGCCCCGACCTGCCGCTGCTCGCGCTGATCGCCGGCCTGGCGGCGGCCACCGCCTGCGCGGTGGGCGTGGTGGACCTCGGCCAGACGTGGGTGTCGGCCCGCGTCGCGCAGCAAGTGGTGCACGCGCTGCGCGTGGATCTGTTCGGCCGTCTCCAGCGCATGTCACTGGCGTTCTTCGCCGCGACACGAGGCGGCGAGATCCAGTCGCGGCTGGCCAACGACACCGCTCAGATCGAGCACGCCGTCAAGGACACCCTGCCCAGCATGCTGTCCGGCGTCATCGGATTCGTGGCCGCGGCCGGCGCGATGGTGGCACTGTCACCCCTGCTCGCGGGCGCCGCCCTGATCCTCGCGCCGATCGTCGTCTGGGTGGCCTCCCGATCCGGGCGAGCGCTCAAGAACCTGTCGGAGGTCGGCCAGCGCTCTCGCGCTCAACTGTCGTCCATCGTGGCGGAGCGGCTGTGCCTGGGCGCCGTCATCTTGGCCAGGGTCCACGGCAGAAGCGCGGACGAGGCCACCAGGTTCGCCGCAGAAAGCCAGCGGCTGATCGGGCTCGGGGTACGCTCCGGACTGGTGGCCCAAGGGGCGCTGAGCGCGGGACACGTCTTCTTCGTGCTGGCCCCCTATCTGGTGTTCGTGGCGGCGGGACTGTCCGACGGGATCACCCCGGGCACACTGGTCGCCTTCACCGTGCTGCAGGCCAGGCTCTACCAGCCCCTGTGGCAACTCCTGCACATCTCCACCGAGTTCCGCTCCGCCCAGGGAGCCTTCGAGAGGGTCTTCGACTACCTCGACATGGAGCCCGAACTGGAGCCCGGGCCTGATCCGCGGCCAGACCCCGCCCCCGGGCCCGGCGCGCTCGCCATCCACGAGGCCACTTTCCGGTACGCCTCAGGGGAGCAGGACCGTCCGGCGTTGGACGGCGTGAACCTCACCCTCCCGGCCGGATCCACCACGCTGGTCGTCGGCCCGAGCGGCTCGGGCAAGACGACACTCGGCCACCTGCTCGCCGGCCTGCACGCGCCCACCGAGGGATCGGTCCGGATCGACGGGGCAAAGATCGGCCGTCCGTCACCCGGGCAGGTCTGCATCGCCACGCAGGAGCCCTTCCTCTTCCAGGGGTCGATCGCCGACAACCTCCGATACGCCGCCCCTGACGTCACCGCGGACGATCTCGTGCGCGCCTGCCGGCTCACCCACATCCACGAGCGGATCATGGCATTCCCGGACGGCTACGACTCGCTGGTGGGAGAGCGGGGGGCGCTGCTGTCCGGCGGCGAACGACAGCGCATCGCCCTGGCCCGCGCGCTCCTGGCCGACGCTTCAGTGCTGGTACTCGACGAGGCCACCTCCGCGCTCGACCCGATGACCGAGCTGGAGGTCGTCGAGGCGATCCTGGCCGAACGGGCGGGACGGACGACGGTGATGATCACCCACAGGTTCGGCGCGTTCGAGTCCTTCGACACCATCGTGGCACTGGGGGAGGGCCGGGTGGCGGAACAGGGAGATCGCCTCGACCTGCTCGGCGACCGGCACGGGTGGTACGCGCGGATGGTCCGCGCCCAGACCGGCGCCGCATAGGCCCTGTCGTTCGCCCACATGGGCGGCCGGCGCGCCTCACCTGGGACGTCAGCGTGGACGCGCATCGCCCGCCTGGGAACCGTGCGCGCGGCGTTGCGTTCGAACGCGCCCGCGGACGCACGCCCTCCGCCTGGCGCCACTCCTCATGATCGATTGTAGGGTGCGGCGTTCGCTCCCATCCCCCCGAACCTCCGGGAAGCGTCCCGTGTTACGTCGTCACCGTTCAGCCCTGCCCGCCCTGCTCGTCACCGGTCTGTACGGCGCCGCGCTGACGGTCGCCGCCGCCGTCGCCCTGATCTCTGGTAGCCGCGTCACACCCCGGGGCGCGGGGGCAGGGCCCGCACCCCGGCGACGAGCAGCAATGACACCATCACCGCGAGCATTCCGCACTGGACGGCGCCCGTCACCCAGAGAGGCTGGTTGAACTCCAGCGGCAGGCCCACCGGCAGCCGGTACACCGCCAGCAGCGTGCCGACCGCCGCCAGGGCCAGCAGCACGGAGGGTGACCGGCGCCGGGCGAGGGCGACGGCTGCGCTCACCAGCACGGCCGCGATCGCCAGCCCGTCGGGGGCGAGCCAGAACGACACCCAGATGAGCGGTTCGCTGTCCAGGCCCGGGTTCGCGTTCGCCAGGATGACCAGCGGGAGTCCGAGCGCCGGAGGGAGGGCGGCGAGGGCCAGGGGCGGGACGACGCGGCTCCACGGGCGGCGCGCCGGCCGTACGTCGCGGTGGAAGCCCGCCAGCAGGGCGAGCAGCGTCGCCACGACGATCAGCGCGGTGGCCGCCTCCATCCACCCCGGGAACCCGACGGGCAGGCCGGTGGCGAGTGCGTGGAGCGACGACCCGCCGCCCACCAGCGCCGCCGCCTTCGCCGACCGGAGGTTCCCCCGCATGACGGCCACGTACGCGGCGATCCAGGCGCACTCCACCAGCCTCAGGGCGACGTCGCCGGCGGCGGGAGGCGCGACGAGCAGCGCGGACAGGCCGAGCGACAGCAGGGAGCCGAGGCTGACCAGCGCCTGGAAGCCCACCCCCAGCAATGCCACCAGCCGGACGGCCTCGCCCCAGGCGACGGACCGGGGCCCGGCTCCTGCCCCGCCGAGCCGCACCCGCACCGCGAGCGCGACCACGCTGGCGATCTCGTCCCAGCGCGGGCGGGGGCCGTGCTCGTCGGGCACCTCCCCGGACATCTCCATGAACGCCGCCACCATCTCCTCCTCCCGCGCCGCGCGGTAGGAGGCCGGCAGGAGCCGCAGGACGGCACGGTAGCGCTGCTCCAGCAGCACCGGGCAGGGTTCGGTCACGCGACACCTCCGTCGGACGCCGCGCGCGCGGCGAGAGCGGTGAGGGGAGAGCGGGCGGCGAGAGCGCCGAGGGCGGTGAGGGCGGTGAGGGGAGATCGGGCGGCGAGAGCGCCGAGGGCGGTGAGGGCGGTGAGGGCGGTGAGGGCGACGCCGGGGCGGCGGGCGCGCAGGCGGGCCGTCGCGACCCGCGCGTTGGCGGCCAGCCGGTCGGCCTCGGCGGCGAGGGCCCCGGCGCCGTCGTCGGTCAGCCGGTAGTAGCGCCGCAGCCGCCCCTTCTCCACCTCCTCGCGGTCGAGCTCCACCAGCCCGTCGGCGGCGAGCCGGTCGAGCACGCCGTACAGCGTGCCGATCTTCAGCTGGACCCGCCCGCCGGAGAGCCGGTCGACCTCCTGGACGAGGCCGTAGCCATGCCGCGGCTCGTCCACCAGCGCGGTGAGCGCGAGGAACATGGGCTCCGTGATGTTCACACCCTCACTATATCTTGTGAGGCAAGATATGAGGAGTCTCAGGGGTGCTGGGCGGAGACGGAGACGACCTCCCCGGTCATGTACGACGAGTAGTCGCTGGCCAGGAACACGATCACGTTGGCCACCTCCCACGGCTCCGCCGAGCGGCCGAACGCCTCGCGCGACGCCAGCTCCGCGAGCAGTTCCTCGCTCGTCACCCTCGCCAGGAACGGATGCACGGCCAGCGACGGCGCGACCGCGTTCACCCGGATGCCGTGCTCGGCCACCTCCATTGCCACGCACCTGGTCAGCGCCATGACCCCAGCCTTGGCGGCGGCGTAGTGCGCCTGCCCGCGCTGCGCCCGCCAGCCCACCACCGAGGCGTTGTTGACGATGACGCCGGACCCCTGGCCGGCCATCAGCCGCACGGCGGCCCGGGTGCAGCGCATGGTGCCGTTCAGCGTCACGTCGAGGACGGCGTCCCACTGCGCGTCCGTCATGTCCGCCAGCTCGGCCGTGCCGCCCAGCCCCGCGTTGTTGACCACCACATCGAGCCGGCCGTGCGCCGCCACCACCGCCTCGAACAGCGCCGCCACCTGCGCCTGCGACGTCACGTCGCACGGCACGGCGAGCGGCTCGGCGCCGGTGAGCTCCGCCAGCGTCCCGGCCGCCTCGGCCAGGCGGCGCTCGTGCCGGTCGGACAGCACGACCACGGCCCCCTCCTCGGCGCAGCGCCGGGCCGTCGCGTAGCCGATGCCGGCTCCCGCGGCGGCCGTCACCAGTGTCACCCTGCCGTCGAGCAGGCCGTGCCCGCGCGGACAGTCCGGCACCATGCGATCCCCCTCACTGCCGGGGCAGCCCCAGCGTGCGCTCGGCGATGATGTTGCGCTGGATTTCGCTCGACCCGGCGTAGATGGTGTCCGCCCGGCTGAAGAGGTAGAGCCGCTGCAGGTCGTCCAGCTCGCCGTCGCGGGCGACCAGCCCGGCCCTGCCCTGCGCGGCCTGTGCCAGCTCGCCGAGCCGGCGATGCCATTCCGACCAGTAGAGCTTGCCGATCGACGCCTCGGGGCCCGGGTCGGGCCGCAGGGCGCGCAGCGCGTTCAGCCGCATGATCTCCAGCTCCAGCCACGCTCGGACCAGCCGGTCGCGCAGCAGCGGATCGTCCGCCGCTCCGGTGCGCCGGGCCGTCTCGATCACTTTGTCCAGCTCGCGGCGGAAGCCGATCTGCTGGCCGAGCGTGGACGCGCCCCGCTCGTGGCCGAGGGTGGCCATCGCCACCCGCCAGCCGTCGCCCGGCTCGCCCACGATGTTGCCGGCGTCGGTGACCGCGCCGTCGAAGAACACCTCGTTGAACTCCGACGTGCCGGTCAGCTGCACGATCGGCCGCACCTCGACCCCGGGCTGGCGCATCGGCACCAGCAGGTAGGACAGGCCGTGGTGCCGCCGCGAGCCCGGCTCGGTCCGGCACAGCACGAAGCACCAGTCGGCCAGGTGGGCCAGGGACGTCCACACCTTCTGCCCGGTGACCACCCACCGGCCGTCCTCCAGGTGCGCCCGGGTGCGCACCGCGGCCAGGTCGGAGCCGGCGTCCGGCTCGGAGTAGCCCTGGCACCACAGCTCCTCCCCGCGCCGGATCGGCGGCAGGAACCGGGCCCGCTGCTCCTCGGTGCCGAGCTCCAGGATCGTCGGCCCGACCAGCCCTTCGCCGATGTGGCCCAGTCGGGCGGGGGCGTCGGCTCTGGCGTACTCCTCGTGGAAGGCCACCTGGTCCTCCAGCGAGGCGGCGCGCCCGCCGTACCTCTCGGGCCAGGCGAGGCAGGTCCAGCCCGCCGCGCCGAGGTGGCGCTCCCAGGCCAGCCGGATCTCGTGCCCCTCGTGTTCGCGGCCCGGCCCGCCCAGGCCGCGCGCGCCGGCGAACTCGCCCGTCAGGTTCTCCGCCAGCCATGCCCGCGCCTGTTCGCGCAGGCTCAACGGAAGCCTCCGTAGCCGCCCCGGAAGAACACCAGCGGCCCGCCGTCGGCGTGCGTGTCGAGCTGCAGCACCCGGGCGACGACGATCACGTGGTCGCCTGCCGGGTGCTCGGCCTCGACCGCGCAGTCCATCCAGGCCAGTGCCCCGTCCAGCACCGGGTTGCCGCCGGGTGAGCCGGTCCAGCCGAGCCCGGCGAACTTGTCGCCGCCCCGGGTCGCGAGCTGCGCGCAGACCGGCTGCTGGTGCTCGGCCAGGACGTTCACGGTGAGCACCTTGGCGCCGCGCACCCGCGGCCAGCTCGTGCTGGTGTGCGCCACGCAGAACGCCACCAGCGGCGGGTCCAGGGAGACGGAGGTGAAGGAGTTGGCGGCCAGCCCGCACGGCTCGCCGTTCCCCGGGTCGAGCGCGGTGATCGCCACCACGCCGGTGGCGAATCGCCCGAGCACCTGCCTGAAGCGCCGGCTGTCGAGGCGGCCGTTGACGCTCTCGGGGGGCATGGCGGCTCCGTGGAGGGCTTTGCGCTGGTGGGGCGTCGGGCGGCCCGCACACCCGTCCGGCGTGACCAGCCGGGCAGCGTGGGTGCTCATCTCGTGGCCTCCTCGGGTTCCGCCGTGCTCGATATCTTACCAAGCGCTTGCTTGGACGGTAGGGGGGTGGGCGGAAGGCTGTCAAGCGAAACCGGGGTTTCGCGGTGCCGGTGCGTTGACATGCCGGGAATTTCGGGCCTAGCGTGAGAGTTGTGGTCAAGCGCTTGCTTGAATTCAGGGACCGTACGGCGATCGCCGGCGTGGGCTACACCCCGTTCGGCAGGGACTCCGGCGTGAGCACGCTGACCCTGGCCTGCCGCGCGATCATGGCGGCCCTCGACGACGCCGGGCTCGGCCCCGACGACGTGGACGGCCTGGCCACTCACCGGGTCGGCGACTCGGCGGGCCCCTCCCTGGTCGGTCCCGCCCTCGGCATCCACGACCCGCACTGGCACCTGGACCAGTTCGGCGGGGGTAGCGTCTCGCACGCCGTCGTCGCCCAGGCGGCGCTGGCGGTCGCGGCGGGCATGGCGGAGACGGTCGTGTGCTACCGGGCGATCAACGCGCGCTCGGAGTTCCGCATGGGCGGCACCGGCCGGGCGCTGCCGGTGAGCCCGGAGGTGCAGTACCAGGCCCCGTACGGGTACGTGGCGCCGCCGCAGCAGTTCGCGATGTACGCCCGCGCGCACATGCTGAAATATGGGACAAAGGCCGAGCATTTCGGACAGCTTGCGGTGACCCAGCGCGCCAACGCGGCCAAGAACCCCCGCGCACTCATGCGCACCCCCATCACCCTGGACGACTACCTCGCCAGCAGGTGGATCGCCGAGCCGTTCCGGCTGCTCGACTGCTGCCTGGAGACCGACGGCGCGTGCGCCCTCGTCATCACCTCCGCCGAGCGCGCCCGCGACCTGCGCCGCCCGCCCGTGCTCGTCTCGGCCGCCGCCTGGGGCGGCGGACAGTCGCACCTGTCGGGCGGCCCGTCCGACCCGACGACCACGGCCGCGGCCGCGCTGGCCCCCCGCCTGTACGGCCAGGCGGGTCTCGGCCCCGCCGACGTCGACGTGGCGCAGCTCTACGACTGCTTCACCTACTCGGTCGTCGTGCAACTGGAGGACTACGGCTTCTGCGCCAAGGGCGAGGGCGGCCCCTACGTGGCCTCGGGCGCCACCGCCCTGGGCGGATCGCTGCCGGTCAACACCCACGGGGGCTTCCTGTCCGAGGGCTACGTGCACGGCGTCAACCACATCGCCGAGGCCGTCTCGCAACTGCGCGGCGACGCGGGCGACCGGCAGGTGCCGGGAGCCGAGGTCGCCCTGTCCACGGCGCAGCCCGGCTACGTGCTGCCCGCCACCTCGGCGCTGATCCTCAGAAAGGGCTGAACCGCCATGCCCGACCCGCCCCCCGGAGCCTGGACCCCCGACCGAGACTCGGCCCCGTGGTGGGAGCGCACCGGGCGCGGCGAGTTCGCCATCCAGCGGTGCGACGGCTGCGGGACGGCCCGGCTGCCCGCCCGGGCGTTCTGCCCGGCCTGCCGTACGGAGGGCTGGCACTGGGAGGCGGCCGAGCCGGTGGGGACGGTGGAGAGCTGGATCGTCAACCGGCGGCCGTTCGCGCCGGGGATCGAGGTGCCGTACCTGGTGGTCATGGTCCGGCCGGACCCGGTGCCCGGCTGCCTGCTGCACGGGAGCTGGCACGCCGGCCGCGAGCCGGTGGGCGGCGAGCGGGTCAGGGGCGTGTTCGTGCCGGTGCCCGACGGGCCGACGCTGGTCGGCTGGGAGCCGGTCGTGCGGTGAACGGCAGGCCGCCCGCTCGTACAGGGTGGGTATGGCGGGGGCAAGCGACCTGCCGCCCGCGCCGCGCGGCGGCGGGCGACGCGCTACACAGGAAGGCGCCCGGGGCGCGGCCCGGGGGCAGGCTCGGCGACTGGGCCGGCGACTGGGCCGGTGACAGGGCCGGTGACTGGGCCGGTGACTGGGCCGGACAGTGGAACGCGCGCCCTGGCGGGCGTGGGGGACCCGCCAGGACGCGCTTCCTGCCCCATGTGCGGCGGCGTCAGGACTCCGGCGAGGGATGGAGTCCTAAGCCGCTTGGTCGCGCATGGAGTCGGTGGGGGAGTGCGGAGACTCCGGTCGCCGTTGGTGCCCGGCCGGCAGGAACGGCACGGACACGATATCGCCGGTGCTCTGGCTGGTGTGACCGAAACCCTGGCGAGGCAACCCGTAACGCAGTAAACGTGTTGCATCGCGTGGGTCTTGCCAGGACGGGTATGGCCTACCCGCGTGGACCGGCAACACCGGCTTTCACCCCCTCCGGCCTTTCGATGGATTTGTACCAACGAATGGATGATGCTGCTGTCGGGGCGCTTTGGTCAAGGGGTTGTGGCCTGCTAGAACCAGATCGTCTAAATTGTTGGAACAAAAGGGGTGAAAGTGGCAAGGTCGGTGCTGTATCAGCAGGTGGCTTCGGAACTGCGGAAGGCCATCTACTCCGGTGAGCTCGGCCCCGGAGCGCAGCTGCCGACCGAGGCTCAGCTCATGGAGGACCATGGCGTGAGCCGCAACACCGTCCGGCTGGCCCTGGGCGAGCTCGTCAACGAAGGGCTGGTGACGCGCACGCCCCGCCGCGGCACCGTGGTCAGGGACCGGCGGCCGCTGCTCATCTACCCGCAGCGTGAGCTGGAGCCACAGCCGACGGAAGAACTGCGCGAGGCGTTCGCCTTCGCCGTCGCCCAGGAGGGCCGCGAGCCGAGCCAGCTCATCGAGGTGCTGACCGTCACGCCGGTCGAGGAGATCGCCAGCCGGCTGGAGCTGTCCGAGGGCGAGTTCGCCGTGGTGCGGCGGCGGCTGCGCTTCGTGGACGGTCAGCCGTACAACACCAACGACTCGTACTTCCCGCGCGACCTGGTGGCCAACTCCGAGATCGCCAGGCCGGGAGACATCGCGCGGGGCGCGAACCGGGTTCTGGAGGAGCTCGGGCACGAACAAGTTCGGGTTGTTGACGACATTTGGGCGCGAATGCCCAACCAAGAGGAAGCTGAGCGGCTTCAATTGGAACTCGGCACGCCTGTTGTCGTGTATGTCCGAGTTGGTTACGACAGGGCTGATATGCCGGTGCGTGTCGCGGTGTCGGTGCTCCCCGCGGACAAGCACTTGATCAGATACGAGCTCGACCGCCGCTGATCGAGCTCGGTTGGGGGTGATCCCGCCGGCGGCCCGCCGCGAGTAATCCGGACCTCGCAGGGCTGGGGGAGTCGTGCATACTCCCCCAAATACCGATTTATGCGTATATATCGCCTTTAGTCCCCCGTCCGAGTCGACGCGCCGCCGTGAGATCACACTCCGTGGTCATTCGGACACACACCGCACCGAAAGGGCGACACCATGCACCTCGACACCCTCCTCCACCCGCTCGCACTCCGCCGCGCCGAGTCCGCCGACCTTTCCGGCATCCTCACCCTCCTCGCCGACGCCGCCGAATGGCTGCACCACAGGGGCGTCCGCCAGTGGCCCCGGGGCGGCTTCGGCCCCGAGCGCATCCGGCCGCTCATCGAGGAGCGCGTGCTCTACCTGCTCGACGACGAACTGTCCCACCTCGACCCCGACGTGGACGCCGCGAACTGGCGGCCCGTCGCCACCATCGCCGTCGACGGCCACGCGGACGCCGAGTTCTGGACCCCCGCCGACGGGCCCGACGCCGCCCTGTACGTCCACAAGCTCGCCGTCGCCCGTCCGTGGGCCGGCCACGGCCTGGGCGACGCCCTGCTGGACTGGGCGGGCGGCACCGCCTACGCCACCGGCCGCCCGTGGCTCCGCCTCGACTGCGCCAAGGACAACCCGAACCTGCAGGCCTACTACCGCCGCCGCGGCTTCCGGCACGTCCGCACCGTCGACCTCCCGCACCGCGCCTCCGGCGCACTCTTCCAGCGCCCCGCCGACGACGCCCTCGTCACCGCCTTCCGCGACCTCACCGTCCCCGAGCTCATCGGCGCCTGACCCCGCACCTGACCCGCGCCTGACCCCGCGCCTGAATCCGCGCTTGAATCCGCACCCGGACAGGGCCCGTCCGACACCCCGGGCGGGGCCTGCCGGCCCATGTCGCGCCGCTGCTTCGATGTCGCCGGCCCGCGCTGGGACTTTCGGGGCCTATCACAGCGGAACCGGGCAGAGCACCCGATAACCTCTCTTCATGACCGGATCCCTCCTTGAGGTGATCGCGCTGAACGTGCGCGACGCCGTGGCCGCCGAACAGGGCGGCGCCGACCGCCTTGAGGTCGTCGCCGACATGGCGGCCGACGGGCTCTCCCCGGCGCCGGAGACAGTCGCCGCGATCGCGGCCGAGTGCCCGCTGCCCCAGATGGTGATGCTCCGCCTCGACGCCTCGTTCACGGCCGACGCGGCCACACTCGACCGGCTGAGCCGCGACGCCAAGGCGCTCGCGCAGGCCGGCGCGGCGGGGTTCGTCTTCGGGTTCCTCGACGGCGCGGGCGTGGTCGACCTGGCGGCCACCGAGGCGCTCATCCACGCGATCTCGCCGCTGCCCTGGACGTTCCACCGCGCCGTCGACCACGCGGCCGACGTGCACGCGGCCTGGCGCGCCGTGCGCCTGCTGCCCAACCTCGCCACCGTCCTCACCGCCGGCGCGCCCACCGGCGTCGGCGACGGCCTGCCCGTGCTCAGGACCCGCGCGGAGGCCGGTGACGCGTCGATCGTCCTGGCGGGCGGCGGGCTCCGGCCGGAGCACGTGCCGGCGCTGCTCGACTACGGGGTGCGGGCCTTCCACGTCGGCTCGGCGGTCCGCACGACGTGGTCGGACCCGGTCGACTGGGGCCTCGTCCGCCGCTGGCGCACCCTCGTCGACCGCGACTGACCGCGCGACGCGGCCGGCGGGCTCGCAGCTAGGGGCCCTGGTTCTCCGCGGCGTGGCCGCCACTGCCTCCTGGAACCTGACGTACGGCCTGCCCGAGCGCTGTCGACGGCCTCTATTCGGCGGCTTGATCACTGTCGATCTGTGTGCATGGCGCAACCGAGCCTTCTGCCAGTTCGAAGCCGATCGCCGAGCCCGAGCCGGCATCGGTGGGATCGTTGAACGTCGCCGTGGCCACAAGGGTCTGGCCGGCCTTGATCGTTTCCGGATGAAGTGTGAAGCTCGCGCCCCCGTTCCCTTGAACCACGCGGTTGACCGAGGCGCCCAGATAGCGGGCGCGCGGTTCGTGGCAGCGCTTGCCCTCGGGCACGTAGTCCACGACGGCGGCGATTCCAAGCCGCCTGAGATCCTGCTCCAGACTTCTGGCGTCCGTGAACTGGTTGATCGTGATGGTGATCGTGCCGCTGGGGTTCCTGGTCAGCAGATAGGCCGCGTGAGCGGGGTCCTCCGTGCCGGTCGTCAAGGGAAGAATGATCGACGCGGAGAGGGCCAGCCCGGTGGCGGCGAGGCCGAGCCTCAACCTTCGCCGGGTCCAAGACCGGAACCGGTTGGCGCGGGTGTGCGACAGGGATGGCGCAGAGCGTGGGGCCGTTTCGACCGCACGTACGCGTTCGTCCGTTGCCGCAGCCAGCAACAGGGACCTTGTGCGGGTCTGAGCTTGCTCCGATACCGGCGGCACATCGGTTCCCATACTGCTCAGCAGTTTGATCTCATCCATTGGCTTCATTCCTTTTCGTCGTCGGTGATGGAGAGCACGGTTCGCAGCCGCAGCCGGGCCCTGTGGAGGCGTGATCGGACGGTGCCGAGGGGAACGCCCAAGGCGGCGGCGATCTCCTCGTACGTCAACTCGGCCCATGCGAAGAGCAACAGGGCGTCGCGATCACCATCCGCCAACTCTTCGAGCACTCCGGCCACCAGCCGGAAGGCGACTTCCGCGTCGACCCGGTCAACCACCTGGTCGGTCGGTGCCGCTACCGCCGGGTCAGCGCCGGCGCGCGCCAAAGCGGCCCAGCGCCTGGTCTCGGATCGTCGGTGCATGCGGAGCACATTGGTCGCGATGCCCAGCAGCCACGGCAATGCGCCGGTGGGACTTCGGCTGGAGGTGAAGCGATCGCGTTGTCTGAACGCGGTCAGGAAGGTTTCGGACATCAGGTCGTCGGCGTCAGCCGGTCCTGCCCGCCGTGCCAGATAGCGGTGTACCTGGCCTCCGTACCGGTCGAACACGAGGGAGAAGATCTCTGGTTCACGCAGCGAGCGGTCGATCAGCGACTTGTCACTCTGCTCGACTTCGATCTCCGGTGGGGTCGGCCGATTCATCATCGTCACACCTGCTATTTGCCGGTGCCCGTGATCGGGTTCGTGGGCAGGGTGGCACACCGAGCTGTCCGCGACCCGGCGGCGGTGGTCAACCACCGGCTCGCCGCCGCGAGGCCGACTTCGAGCCGGGGCGCCGCAGGCTTGCGCGCCTGGATACCGTGTCTGTGCAGGTAGGCGCGATTCCCGCGGGAGGAGTACGCCTTGTCGCCCATCGCGCGGGCGGGCCGCTTGCGCGGCCTGCCCAGCCCGCGCCGCCGGATGCGGATGGACTCCATCAACGGGATGAAGCGGGGCGGCGGGCTCGCAGCTCAGACCGGCGGGCGGCGGTTCAGCTCATGGTGGCGAACGGCGGTCAGCTCAGGGCGGCGTCGGCGCGGCGCAGCGCGGCGGCCAGGGTCCGGACCGTGGCCGGCTCGTCCATGACGCCGCCCCCGGCCCCCCGCCGCTCCTCCCAGGCCCGCACGCGTGCGCGGTAGTCGTCGTACGTGGCGAGGTGGAAGGCGTAGACCGTCGCGAAGCGGCTCACCAGGTGCGACGGATGCATGTCCCACCCCTGATGGAAGCCGTGCCGCAGCGAGTGACGGACCAGCCCGGCGTGCCGCCGCCACAGCGCCCGCACGTCGGCGGCCGACCCGGAGGCGGGTGCGGCGGCCAGCGACCCGTCCGACAGCTCCACCCCGGTGCCCGCGAACGCCACCTGCATCACGTGCCGGGCGTGGTCACAGGCCGGATGGTCGAGCCGCTGCTCCTGCGGCGGCAGCCCGAGCGCCGCCGTGTGGTCGAACACCCCGAAGTGCGCGGCCGACAGCCGCCCGCCGAGCGACTCCGCCAGGTCGCCGCGCAGGAACCCCAGCGTCTGCGGCGCCTCCACCTGCATCTCGAACCGCAGCCCCGCCACCCCCAGCCGCGACTCCAGCCGGTCCAGGACCGCGGCGAACTGCCGCAGGTAGGCCGCCATCAGCACCTTCGGAAACGTCACCACGAAGCCCGGCGGCAGCTCGCCGGCCCGTGCCACCACCTCCGTGAGGAACCCGTCGAGCGTCCGCACCGACCGGCCCGCGTCGCCGTCGGCGAACGACTTGACCCGCAGACCCCACCGCCGCGGCAGCGTCCCCGCCTCCCGCATCGCGGCCACCGCCTCGGCGGCCGCCTCCACGTGCCCGTCCTCCTCGGCGGCGGCCCGCACGCCGTAGCCGTCCTCGAAGTCGATCCGCAGGTCCTCGACGGGCTCGCGGGCGAGCTTGCCCACCACCCGCTCCCGCACGGCCGGCGCGAGCCCCTCCGCGACCTCGAACACCTCGGCCAGCTCGCCGGGACCGGCCAGGTGCGCCTCGGCCAGCGCCAGCGCCTCCTCGCCCCACTCGGCGACGGTCGCGGCGGAGAACCGGTCGGCGGGCACGTACACCGTGTGCACCGGCTGCCAGGCCGCGGCGCCGCCGGGCCAGCGCGCGAGCTGCGCCCGGTACGCCTCCTCGAACCCGGCAGGCCGCACGTCTCCCACGGTCACACGCATGGGGCCAACCCTAGGGGCGGGGCCGGCAGGCGTGCAGCATGGCGTCCAGGCCCGTCAGCTTGACCCGTTCGCCCCGGCCCAGCGACTTGGCCAGCTCCGCCTCGGCCGCCTCGATCGCCAGCCACTCCTCGTAGGTCACCGGCCGCACCCCGCGCCGGGCCAGCAGCTCGTCGAGACCGGCGCGCCGTACCGGCTCGCGGCCGGAGAGCTCCCGGCCGGCGAGGTCGGACAGCAGCGTGCGCACGGTCTCCGCCGCGTCGGACTTGTTGGTGCCGATCACGCCGGTGGGGCCGCGCTTGAGCCAGCCGGCGACGTACTCGCGTTCGCGCACCCGGCCCGCCTCGTTCGGCACCGTCATCGTCTCCCGGGAGAACGGCACGCCCGGCAGCGGAACGCTCTGGTAGCCCACCGATCGCAGCACCATCCCGACCGGCAGCGTCTCGAACTCGCCGGTGCCCTCGACCCGCCCCTCGGGGGTGAGCCGGGTGCGTTCGAGGCGCAGGCCCTCCACCCGGTCGGCGCCGAGGATCTCCACGGGACGCAGCCAGAAGCGCACGTCGAGGCGGCGGGGCCGGCCGGCGGCGGCCCGCTGCGCCCACGACCGCAGCACGTCGAGGTTGCCGCGCACCTGCCTCGGGTAGTCGCCGCCGAGCACGACGGCCTCCTCGGGGCGCACCCGGACGTCGGCGTTGGCCAGATCGCCCAGCTCCCGCAGCTCCTTCAGGGTGAACTTGGCGTGCTGCGGCCCCCGCCTGCCGATCATGTGCACGACCTCGACCCGGCTGCGGCCGAGCCGTTCGAGCACGTCCTGCGGGACGTCGGTGCCGGCCAGCTCCTCGGCCGTCTTGGCCAGGATCCGCACCACGTCGACGGCCACGTTGCCGACGCCGATGACCGCCACCTCGGCGCTGTCGAGCGTGAACCGGGACGGCTCCACGTCGGGATGGCCGCAGTACCAGTTGACGAAGTCGGTCGCCGCCACGCTGCCCGGCAGGTCCTCGCCGGGGATGCCGAGCCTGCGGTCCACCATCGCGCCCGTGGCGTAGACGACGGCGTCGTAGGCGCTCAGCAGCTCGGCGGCCGACACGTGCTCGCCGAGCGTGACGCCGCCGAGGAAGCGCACCTGCGGCAGCTCCAGGACGCGGCGCAGATAGTTGGCGATGGACTTGATCGACGTGTGGTCGGGCGCGACACCGTATCGGACGAGCCCGTACGGGGTCGGCAGACGTTCGAGCACGTCCACCCGGACCGGCTCGGGTGACTGCTTGACCAGGGCCTCGGCCGTGTAGATCCCGGCAGGGCCCGACCCGATCACCGCCACGCGCAGACCCACGTCGCCTCCCGGCCTCGCGATTGCCGCCTCGCCATGATTCTTCCCTCTCCGGCGGGCCTATGTCTCCTCCACGGCGGCGGCACGCAGGGCCAGTTTGTCGACCTTGCCGTTGGCGTTCACGGGCAGCGCGTCCACCACGACCACCCGCTTGGGCACCTTGAATCCGGACATGTTGTCCTTCGCCCAGGCCAGCAGCCCCGGAACGTCCACGCTCGCCCCCGCCCTGGGCACCACGTACGCCCGTCCGGCCTCACCCGAGACCGGGTCGGGCACGCCCAGCACGGCGACCTGCGCGAGCGAGCCCTCCCGCAGCAGCAGCGCCTCCACCTCGGCGGGGGAGACGCTGAAGCCGTTGACGATGTACAGGTCCTTCTTGCGGTCCACCACGGCGAGGTTGCCGGACCCGTCCAGGACGCCGACGTCGCCCGTGTGCAGCCAGCCGTCCGCGTCGACGACCTCGGCCGTCCTGCCTGGATCGCCCCAGTAGCCGCGCATCACGCCGTAGCCGCGCTGGAGGATCTCGCCGCGTTCCCCGGGTGGCACCTCCTTGCCGTCGTCGTCCACGATCCGCACCTCGATGCCCGGCACGGGCCTGCCGGCCGTGGTCGCCACCACATCGACGGGGTCCCCCGCCCTGGTCATGGCCACCACGGTGCCCTCCATCAGGCCGTACGCGTTGATCACCCGTTCCAGGCCGACCCGCTCGACCAGCCTGGTGATCAGCGCCGGCGGCACGGCGGCGGCGCCGCAGATGGCCACGCGCAGCGACGTCACCTCCGGCGCGCCCCGGTCGAGCTCCTCCAGCAGCCGGTGGAACAGCGTCGGCGGCCCGGCCAGCACGCTCGCGCCGCCGGAGCCGACCAGCGTCATCAGAGCGTCGGGTGAGAAGGCGCGGACGGGCAGCATCGTGGCCCGCCGCAGCACGCAGGCGACGAGCCCGGCGTTCAGCCCGAACCCGTGGCTGAACGGCGCGATCACCGGATAGCGGTCGCCCTCGCCGAGGGTGACGATCTCGGCCCAGTCCCAGTAGCCGCGCAGCACCTGGGCGTGGTCGAGCATGACGCCCTTCGGCGTGCCGGTGGTGCCGGAGGTGGACATGATCTCGCACAGGTCGTCCGGCCGTACGGCGAGCGCCCGCTCCCACACGGCGCCGGCCGGCGCCTGCCCGCCGCCGGCCGCCCGCAGCCGCGCGGCGGGCAGGCGCGGGCCGGCGCCGGCCGTCCCGTCGGGGACGACCACGTGGCGCAGGTCCGGCAGCGGCGGCAGCAGGTCGGCCAGGACGACACCCGGCGGCCCGTCCCCGGTGATCAGCACCTCGACGCCGGTCCGGCCGAGCACGCCGGCGGCCTCCAGGCCCTTGCACCGGGACGACAGCGGCACCACGATCCCGCCGGCGAGCCAGACCCCGAAGGCGTGGACCACCCACGACGGGTCGTTCACGCCCCAGATCGCCACCCGGTCACCGGGCGCGACGCCCAGCGCGAGCAGCCCGGCCGCCTCCCGCGTGGCGGCCCCCAGCAGGTCGCGCAGCGTGGTGCGGGCGCCCCCGTCGTCGATCACGACCGCGTCGGGATGCCGCGCGGCCTGCTCGCGCAGCATGCGGGGGAGCGTCCCCCAGTCCGGCACCGGTTCCACGGATCTCACGCCTCCTCCGTAGGGGGCCAGTGTGCGGGTGCCCGCCCGTCAGGTGACGAGCGCCCGGTCCCGGCCGAGGTGGTGGCCGCGCAGGTCGTCCAGCACTCCGGCAGCGGGCGTCTCCGCCGGCTCCGGGGCGATCTCCAGGCCGATCGTGATCGGGGTCAGCGCACGGAGCGCCTGCTGGATGCGGGAGCGCCACATGGGGTTGGAGACGAGGCTGTCCCGGTTGAAGGTGACCGTGAGCACGGCCGAGTCGAGCGTCCCCTGCCGGGCGACCGTCAGCTCCCAGCGGGACACACCGTCGATCTTGGCGAGCGTCCTGCCGATCCGGGGCAGCGACAGCCACACGCCGCGCACCAGCACGTGCTCGCCGACCGTGTGGGCGGGCGCCGGCACGGCGTCCCCGCCTCCTCCGGTGCGCGCCACCTGCCCGGTGCGCAGCACCGCGTCGCCGAGGGTCGCATGCCCGTACGGCGTGATCACCAGCTCGGCCGGGCCGGCCGCCGCGGCCGGCGCGTCCTTGTCCAGGGCCGCCAGTCCCAGCAGGCCGTCCGCGAGCGGCGTGAGCGGGTCGTCCTGGGAGGCGCGCCAGGCGAGGGCGGCGCCGCTGAACGGGCTGGCGTACACCTCGTGCACGGCCGCCTCGAACTCGCCCGCAAGCTGGGCGAGGGTCCGCTGCGAGGCGATCTCGCCGGTCAGCACGATGTGGCGCAGCCCCAGATCCAGCGGATCGAGCAGGAACTCCAGGTGCAGCCGGGCCAGGAGGTCCATCGCCCCGGTCGGCGTCGCGACGAGCGTCGTGGCCTTCAGCGTGGTCAGCGCGTGGTGCAGGCGCAGCCGGCCGCGCGGCCCGACCGACGCGGCGGCCGCGGCGACGCCGGCGGCGGCCGAGGCCCACAGGGCGCCGGCGGGCTCGGCCAGCGCGACCACGACCCGGTCGCGTCCGTCCACGCCCGCCGCGCGCAACGCGGCCGCGGTCAGCTCCTCGGCGGCGGCCCGGTCGGCCGGGGCGAGCGGGAAGACGCCGGAGGCGTCGGCGGAGACCGCCAGCAGTCCCGTCGCAGAGCCAGCGGCGGCGCCCAGGTCGTCCCGGGTGAGCCAGCGCGCGCCCCATCTCCGGGCGGGGCCGCTCACGCCGTGACCTCGGCCATGAACAGCTCCATCGACGCGCACACCCGCTCGTGCGCCAGCCCGCCCACCTGACACTGCAGGATCAGGTCCGTCGCGCCCGCGTCCGCGATGCGGGCCAGCGCCTTGCGCGAGCCCGCGACGTCGTCCACCACGACCATGAGGTGCTCGCGGAGCGTGGCCATCGCCTCCTCCGGCGGCATGCCGGCGGCGAGCTGGCCGAGGACGCGGTGGGTGGCGTGGCGGGCGTCGTAGTAGTCGGGCGGGGTGACCAGGTTGACCTGGCGGCGGATGTACCACAGGACGGCGTCGGCGGCCGTCTCGGTGGCCGTCTCCCTGGTGGGCGCGACGAACCACGGGATCATCAGCGCCACCCGCCGGCTCGCCGGGTCGTGGCCCGCCTCGGCCAGCGCCTCTCGGTAGCGGGCGATGTCGGAGGCCACGTCGTCGATGCCCTTGAGCATCGTCATGCCGAGCAGGTTGTAGCCGTGCCGTGCCGCCGCCAGGTAGCCCTCCAGCGAGGTGGACGCCACCCAGACGGGCGGATGCGGCCGCTGCGCCGGACGTGGGTAGACGGCCACGTCGGGGATCTCGAAGAACTCGGTGGAGCGGCTGACGGGCTCGCCGTCGGCCCGCCAGATGGCCAGCGTCGCCTCCAGGGAGTCCTCCCAGATCTGCCGCGACTTCTCGAACGGCCGCTGGAACGCCTGGTACTCCAGCGGCGAGGCGCCCCGTCCGGTGCCGAACTCCACCCGCCCGCCGCTGATCACGTCGAGCGTGGCGACCCGCTCGGCCGTGCGGATCGGCGACTGGAACGGCAGCAGCACCACGCCGAGCCCCAGGTGGATGCGTTCGGTCCGCTGGGAGGCGGCGGCCAGCACGAGGTCGGGGGCCGAGGAGTGGGAGAAGCCCCGGGTGAAGTGGTGCTCCACGAACCACGCGGTGTCGAAGCCCAGCCGGTCACCCAGCACGACCTGGTCGAGCACGTTCCGGAAGGCCTGCTGCTCCACCTCCCGGGTGCGCCCGCGTACCTCCAGTTCGTATCCCAGGCTGATCCGTAGGGACGTCATCGCGCCTCCGGCGAAAGTAGTAAACCAAGCGCTCGCTTGGTGAAGCGTAACAGCCGTCACCACTTGCGTGAAGGGGGCCGTCGAGATCAAAGTGGATGCTCGTGAGGCGAAAGCACGTGCTACGGCCGTCCCGGGACGGCGCGGTCCCGCAAGCCCCCGACGACGATCTCTCGGCCGCCGCCGCCCGCCGCTACGAGGCCCTGGGCCGGGTGATGGCCGTGCTGTCCGGTGAGGTGGACTTCATCGAGTCGTGCCGCGACCTCACCTGGTGGCGCGGCTACGACAGCTGGCACCTCGAATGGCGCGACGGTCCCTACGCCTCCGAGGTGGCGGCCCTGCTCCAGGAGCACCTCGAAGGACCCGGGCTCGTCACCGCGGCGGCGCCGGGCAACGACTCCTGCGCCGTGCTGGAAGTGCTGGGCGTACGCGTCGAGCTGCGCGCCATCGACCCGATGGGCAGGGCCCGCGTACGGCAGCGGCCGGGCTCCTTCTGGCGGCTGACCGAGGCGCTCGACACCACCCGCCGCACCAACACCCGCCACCCGTGGGAGACCCTGCTCGGCGGCTGAGCCCGGTCACAGGACGCGCGCCTCCAGCCGTGCGCGATGCGACCGCGGCGGCCCGAAGAGCTGGGCGTCGGAGGTCGCCCGCTTGAAGTAGCGGTGCGCGGGGTGCTCCCACGTCACGCCGATCCCGCCGTGGATCTGGATGTTCTCGCCCGCCGCCGCGAGGTACGCCTCGGAGCAGTAGGACCCCGCGACGGCGGCGTACGTGCCCAGCTCGTCCCCGCGGCCCTCCTGCTCGCCTGTCGCTCCCGTCCCGCCCGTCGCTCTGTCCGTCGCGCTGTCCGTCGCGTCGGTCGGGCCGCTCGGCCCGTTCGTCGCGTTCGTCGCGTTGCCCGTCCCGTTCGTCGCGCTGCCCGCCTCGGCGGCCGCGAGTGCCGCCGACCGGGCCGACTCCACGAGCAGCAACAGGTCGGCCAGCTTGTGCTTGATCGCCTGGAAGGACCCGATCGGCCGGCCGAACTGGTGGCGTCCCCTGGCGTGCGCGGTCGCCATCTCCAGGCAGCGCGCCGCGCCGCCCACCTGCTCGGCCGCGAGGGCCGCGATCCCGAGGTCGCGCACCCGCTCCCACGCCGCGCCGCTGCCCGCCCGCCGCACCGGCACCCGGTCGAAGCACAGTCCGGTCAGCGGCCGGCTGTCGTCCATCGTCCGGTACGGCACCCGCCGCGTGGGCACGGCCTCGACCAGCAGCCCGCCCGCGTACGCGAGCACCAGCTCGCCCTCCAGCGCGTACGGCGCCGAACCCGTGAGCAGGCCCTCCTCCAGGCGCAGCGCCCCGTCGCCCGGCAGCAGCACGGTGGCCGTCACCTGCCCGGAGGCGAGGGCGGGCAGCAGCCGCGCCATGGCCGCCTCGTCGCCGCCGGACCGGACCGCCGCCACGGCGAGGACGGCCGTCTGCAGGAACGGGTACGGCGACAGCGCCCGACCGAGCTCCTCGGCGACCGCGGCCACCTCGCGCGCCCCGCACCCGGCGCCGCCGTACTCCTCGGGCACGGCCAGCCCCGCGACGCCCAGCTCCGCGGCGAAGGCCGCCCACGGCGCGCCGGGACGGGCGGACAGGAAGGAGCGGACCACGGCGCGTGCCTCGTCGGTGACCGTCACGCCCGAAGCCTACCAAGCGATTGCTTGATAGGCGGGACATGGTCGGGACTTGTCCATTTTGTACCGTCACATAGGGCGGAAGTGGTCATTGCTCTGCGTAACTGGGGGGAGGGAATGGCCTGGGATGGAAATGGACAAGACAGCGCTCGACTACGCGGACTTCGCCGAGTACGACCGGCGCCAGCGGTCCATCGAACGGCACGTGCTCGCGGCGTTCATCGGCGGACTGGTCGTCGGGCTCGGCGGCATGCTCCTGTCCGGATGGGGCCCCGCCTGGCTCGACCGCGTCTACGACCCCTACGCCTACTTCGCGCTCGCCCTCGCCGTGGGGGTGACCGCCTCGGGGTTCGGATGGGCGTTGCTGGGCACGTTCCTCGCCGCCGTCACCACGCTGGTGGCCGCCATGGGTGCGAGCGCGCTGCGCGGCCGGCTCACCTTCGACGTCATGGACGGCGGCGCGGCCGGGCTCAACTGGATGCTCGCCATGCTCGTCGGCCTGGGCCTGCTCGCGTACGTCACCCGCAGGAAGGACCATTGGGGCGACATCGCGGCGGGCGTCGTGGGCGGCGTGCTGCTCGCCGACATCGTCGACCGGTCCACGCCCGGCTTCATCGAGACGGAGGAGGCGTTCTGGCCCGGTCCCGCCCTCACGATCGGCTGCCTGTCCGTCGGCCTCGTGATCGCCCTGCGCAGGTCCACCAGGGCCCGGTTGCACGCGCTGGCGGTGACCGCCCTGCTCGCCATCCTGTTCGCGGTCGTCCTCGCGGCGTCGCTGGGACTCTCGTTCCCCGTCATCGGCTGACGGCTCCGCCCCCCAGGAGGTCACCGGGCGCGCGTTCTGAGGAGGTGACCGGGCGCACGTCCCCAGGAGGTTGCCGGGTTTCGTCCACAGGAAGCCGCCCGCCCGGCCCCTTCGTCCACAGGAGGCCGATAACCCAGCGCGGCCCGCCCGCCCGACTCGATAGCCTGTAACCCTCCACACCAAGGCCCGAGCAAGGAGTAGCCGTGTTGCTGCGCATGTCGTCGTTGTTTCTTCGCACCCTGCGGGACGACCCGGCAGACGCGGAAGTGCCGAGCCACAAGCTCCTCGTCCGCGCCGGCTACGTCCGACGGGTCGCCCCCGGCATCTACTCGTGGCTGCCCCTCGGCAAGATGGTCCTCGACAACGTCACGCGGATCGTCCGCGAGGAGATGGACCGCATGGGCGGCCAGGAGGTCCTCTTCCCGGCCCTGCTGCCCCGCGACTACTACGAGGCGACCGGCCGCTGGACCGAATACGGCGACACCCTGTTCCGCCTGAAGGACCGCAAGGGCGCCGACTACCTCCTCGGGCCCACCCATGAGGAGCTCTTCGCCGACATGGTCAAGGGCGAATACAGCTCTTACAAGGACTATCCGGTCACCCTTTACCAGATCCAGACCAAATACCGTGACGAGGCCAGGCCCCGGGCCGGCATCCTGCGCGGGCGCGAGTTCCTCATGAAGGACTCCTACTCCTTCGACCTCGACGACGACGGTCTCAAGCGGTCCTACGAGCAGCACCGCGAGACCTACATCCGGACCTTCGACCGCCTCGGCATCGACTACAGGATCGTGTTCGCCACGTCGGGCGCGATGGGCGGCTCGGCCTCGGAGGAGTTCCTGGCGCCGACCCCCACGGGCGAGGACACGTTCGTCGCCTGCCACTCGTGCGGCTACGCCGCCAACGCCGAGGCCGTCACCACCACGCCGCCGCCCGTGCGAGACGTGGCGGACCAGGAGGCGATGCGCGTCCTCGACACCCCTGACACGCCGACGATCGACACGCTGGTGTCCTACGTCAACGAGCACCACGGCCTGTCCGTCACCGCCGCCGACACCCTGAAGAACGTCGTCGTCAAGGTCACCACCCCCGGCTCCGACAAGGTCGAGACGCTCGTCATCGGCGTGCCCGGCGACCGCGAGGTCGACTTCAAGCGACTGGAGGCCTCCCTGGCCCCCGGCGAGCCCGCCATCTTCGAGGCCGACGACTTCGCCAGGCACCCCGGCCTGGTGCGCGGCTACATCGGCCCGCAGGTGCTGGGCGACCTCGGCATCCGCTACCTCGTCGATCCCCGCGTCGTCACGGGCAGCTCCTGGGTCACCGGCGCCAACGAGCCCGGCAAGCACGCCGCCCACGTCGTGGCCGGCCGCGACTTCGTCCCCGACGGCACCGTCGAGGCCGCCGAGGTGCGCGCAGGTGACGCCTGCCCCCGCTGCGCCGCGCCGCTGTCGATCGACCGCGGCATCGAGATCGGCCACATCTTCCAGCTCGGCCGCAAATACGCCGACGCCGCCGGCCTCGACGCGCTCGGCCCCGACGGCAAGCCCGTCCGCATCACCATGGGCTCCTACGGCATCGGCGTCTCCCGCGCCGTCGCCGTCATCGTCGAGCAGCTGCACGACCAGCTCGGCCTGGTGTGGCCGCGCGAGGTCGCGCCCGCCGACGTGCACATCGTCGGTACCGGCAAGGAAAACCAGATCGAGGCCGCCCTGGAGCTCGGCGCCGAGTTGGAGTCCCGCGGGCTGCGCGTCCTCGTGGACGACCGGGCCGGTGTCTCGCCCGGGGTCAAGTTCAAGGACGCCGAGCTGCTCGGCCTGCCGACCATCGTGGTGGTGGGCCGCGGCCTGTCCCAAGGGGTGGTCGAGCTGCGCGACCGGGTCACCGGCGAGAAGTCGGAGATCCCGCTCGCCGAGGCCGCCGACCGGGTCATGGCCGCGATCGGCTGAGCCGCGCACCGGAGGGCCGCGCCCTGGAGGGCCGCGCACCGGAGGGCCGCGCCCTGGAGGGCCGCGCCCTGGAGGGCCGCGCACCGGAGGGCCGCGCCCTGGAGGGCCGCGCACCGGAGGGCCGCGCCTGCCCGCACCGCCCTCCGGACAAGCTTGTTGACGTCGAGTCAGCCGACTGCCAGGGTCGGTGCGATGAAGGAGCACACGCAACTCAGGGAGTTCTGGGAGAACCGCCTGCAGTCCGACTGGACCGAGAGCGGCGTCGGCTACAAGCAGCTTGGCCGCGCGTTCAACATCTGGATGTACCGGGTGCGCGCCGAGGGCTTCCGCCGCGAGGTCGCCACCCTCGGCCTCGACCTGCGCGACGCCCGCGTCCTCGACGTCGGCTCAGGCACCGGCTTCTACGTCCGCCGCTGGCAGGAGCTCGGCGCCAAGTCGATCACCGGGTGCGACCTCACCGACGCGGCCGTGCACCGTCTGCGCGGCCGCTTCCCCAGCGCCCGCTTCCTCCGGCTCGACATCGCCGACCCGGGCGGAGCCCTCGACCCCGCCTCCTTCGACGTGGTCTCCGTCATGGACATGCTCTTCCACATCACCGACGACACCCGCTACCGGGCGGCCCTGCGCGCCATCGGCGAGGCGGTCCGGCCGGGTGGCGTCTTCGTGCTGTCGGAAAACTTCCTGCACCGGCCCGAGCAGCGCGGCGACCACCAGGTCAACCACACCCTTCCGTGGATCACCGCCGCCCTCGACGAGGCCGGCTTCGACGTGGTGCGCCGCGTCCCCATGCTCGTCCTCATGAACGCCCAGGTCGACGCCCACCCGCTCTGGCGCAAACTCTGGGGCGGCCTCCTGCGCGCCGTCACCCTCACCGAGATCACCGGCTGGCTCGCCGGAGCCCTCCTCTACCCGCTCGAACGCCGCCTGGTCCGCATCCTCCGCGAAAGCCCCACCACGGAGCTCATGATCTGCCGCCGCCGCTGACCCACCCGCGTTCCCCCGACCGTCTTGCGCTCGGGTCGTCGTGAGGGACACGGTGACCGCCCGCGGCGGGCGTCCCCGGCCTTCTCGGGCTGCTCACCGCCCCCCGGAGCGAAGGCGGCCCCGTCCCCGACGGTCGCTGGTGGCCGGTCACCCGACCTGCTGACGTCAGTCGTTCATCACGGTCGAGGACGGCGACGGGGGCGCGGGAGCGGGCATGCCGGGGAAGGCCGCGTCCAGCGACGGCTGGAAGGAGTAGGAGCGCGTCACCGACTCCTGCAGCGCCAGCGCCGCGTACCTGCGCAGCGCCGCGTCGTCGCACGCCACCAGTTCGAGGTAGGTGGCGGCGACGCCCTCCTCCACGTGCACCGCGACGCGGACGGCCTCGGCGGCCGTGGTGGGCACGACAGGGACGGCGTAGGAGGGCTCAGCCTCGGCGGGCCTGCCGCCGCGCGCGGTGATGAACGAGCGCAACCGGTCGCGGTGTGCCCGGTGAGCGTCGAACGCCCTGGCCATCCGGGTACGCAGTGCTCCCGTGGTGCGCGCACCGATCAGTCCGTACGCGAAGACGGCCGCGTGCTCCCCGGCCAGAGCCCTGGCCAGCCGCTCGACGTCGCCCGCGCTCACAGCGACCTCGGCAGGGCCATGGCGTGGGCGGCCTCGCAGGCGCCGATGCTGGCGACCAGTTGAGCGAAGGCCGGCGGGATGCCGGCCAGTTGCCGGGTACGCAGGGCGGCCGACCGGCGCTCCAGATCGCGCAGCCGCGACAGCGTCACGACGGGGGCCGCGCCGGCCTGCGGCGCGCTCGGCGTCGGCGCGGGGGAGCCCGAGGCGGGAGGAGGTGCCGCCGGTGAGGGGGGCACGCCGGGGAAGCGCCTGCGCAGCTCGTTCAGGTGCGCCTGATGGCGGTCGCGGAACGGGGTGAGCCTGGCCCCGCCCTTGGCGATCAGCGCCGAGTAGAGGCCGATCGCGCGCTCCTTGTCGGCCATGAGCTGCCGGGCGAGGACGCGCTCCGGAGGCTCCGGCGTGGCCGACGGCTTGGGCTCGTCCACGGAACCGCTGCATCCCGTGAGGGCCGTCAAGGCCCCCGGGACCACCACGACGGCGCCGCCCGCCAGCACGGCTCGCCGGGAGAGGGATGGGCGCACGGAACGGACCTCCAGGACTGTCGGCCGGCATCACCCCGGACCGCGGCCGGGCGACTCCCGGACCGCCGCCCGGGGCCACAGCCCTCGGGACTGCGGACCGGGTCGTACGAGCGACCCTAGGGCTGCCGCCTTCGGGTCTGTGACCGCTGCGCGACTCCCGAGGACGGTGCCCCGAAGCCGCGCCGGGACACGCCTCAAGGACCATGTCGCCTGGGCGCGCCCAAAGGTCACCTCCCCGGACAGTACCCAAGGATCACGTCCCAGGTCGCGCCAGGGGATGGCGGTCCCGGTCAAGGACTGCGCCCCTGGGCAATCATGCCCCAGGGCCGCACCTGAGGATCGCCGTCCCGAGGGTTGTGCCGCAAAGATCGCCGCCCCGAGGGGCGTAACTCAAGATCGCCGTCCCGGAGGCCGCCTGCCGCGGACCGCACGCCGGGGCGCACTCTCCGGAAGACACTTCCCCGGGGACATGTCTCCAAGGAGCACGCCCCCATGGAGTTCATGGCGTCGCCCCGCGGCCGTGAACCGGGGTGGCCGTGACCCCCGACTGGCCGTGACCCGGGGTGGCCGTGACCCGGGGTGGCCGTGACCCCCGACTGGCCGTGACCTGGGGTGGCCGACCTGGGGTGGCCGCAATCCCGGGGACGTAACCCCTGGGCCGCCACCTCGAGAACCGCCCCCCCGGCCTTCGGCGCGGGCGGCTTCGCGGGCCGTTCCCGCGCCGGATGCGAGCACCCCTCGACAGCATGGACGCGCGAAGCATCGTACGGGCTGACACCCGCTGCGGGGTGAGGCGAGGCTCGCCGCCGGTCCGGGCCGACTGGCGCTCTTTCCGCGCCCTCCTACAGATAGGGTGTCAACTGTCGCCGCTGGCTGAGCGGCCGGACGGCGGCGGGAGCCACGGGCGAGGTCCGCCCGGCTGAGACATGACAATAGGGGAGGTCGATATGGGCAGCGCATCACCCCGCGACCACCTGATGAAGCTCCTGGAGCCCGTGGTCAGCGCGGAGGGCCTCGACTTGGAGGACGTCACGGTCACCCAGGCCGGCCGGCGGCGGCTGCTGCGGGTGGTCGTCGACCGTGACGGAGGGGTGAGCCTCGACGACGTCGCCGACGTGAGCCAGGCCGTCTCGACGGCCCTCGACGAGCACGACGCGATGGGTCCGTCGGCCTACACCCTCGAGGTGTCCTCGCCGGGCGTCGACCGCCCCTTGACGGAGCCGCGGCACTGGCGGCGCGCCGCCAGGCGGCTAGTCAAGGCGGAGCTGGCCGACGGCAGCGTGGTGGAGGGCCGCGTGCGCTCCGCCGACGACGACGGCGTCGAGCTCGACGTCGACGGCACCAGCCGCCGACTCGACTATCAGGACCTGGCCCGCGGACGGGTGCAGGTGGAGTTCCGCCGGATCGACGACGACGCGGACGGCGCGGACGTCGACGGCGACGAGGGCTAAGGGGGAGCCTCGTGGACATCGACATGAGCGTCCTGCGCAGCCTGGAGCGGGAGAAGGACATCTCCTTCGACCTGGTGGTCAAGGCGATCGAGGACGCGCTGCTGATCGCGTACTTCCGCACCGACGGCGCGGCGCCCAAGGCGCGGGCCGAGCTCGACCGGTCGAGCGGGCACGTGACGATCTTGGCGGCAGAGCTCGACGAGGACGGCGAGATCGTCCGGGAGTACGACGACACGCCTGGCAATTTCAGCAGGATCGCCGCGACCACGGCCAAGCAGGTCATCCTGCAGCAGCTGCGCGACGCCGAGGACGAGATCAACTTCGGCGAGTTCGCCAGCCGTGAGGGCGAGCTGGTCTCCGGCGTGATCCAGCAGGGCAAGGACCCGCGTGTGGTGCTGGTCGACCTCGGCAAGATCGAGGCCGTGCTGCCGCACAACGAGCAGGTGCCCGGCGAGGACTACGTGCACGGTGAGCGCATCCGCGCGTACGTCGTGCAGGTGAAGAAGGGGCACAAGGGTCCGTCCGTCACGCTGTCGCGCACCCATCCGGGCCTGGTGAAGAAGCTCTTCGCGCTGGAGGTCCCGGAGATCGCCGACGGCACGGTGGAGATCGCGGCGGTGGCGCGGGAGGCCGGTCACCGCACGAAGATCGCCGTCAGGTCGCGCAAGCAGGGTGTCAACGCCAAGGGCGCCTGCATCGGCCCGATGGGGGCGCGGGTGCGCAACGTGATGGCGGAGCTGCACGGCGAGAAGATCGACATCATCGACTGGTCCGAGGATCCCGGCGAGTTCGTCGGGAATGCCCTTTCGCCCGCCCGCGTTTCACACGTCGAGGTTCTCGATCTCGACGGGCGTGTGGCGAGGGTGACCGTGCCTGACTACCAGCTTTCGCTGGCCATCGGCAAGGAAGGGCAGAACGCGAGGCTCGCGGCCCGGCTCACCGGATGGCGGATTGACATCCGTCCTGACACTCAGGCCGAAGATGCCGCCGGTTCCGTAGATGCGTCAACGCGGTAAGCTGGAATATGGTGGCCGAGCGACCCCGCAGCGCACCTGTGTGGGCTGCAGGGTTCGTGCGGCTGGGTCCGAGCTGCTCCGCCTGGTGCTGGTCGAGGATCATGTGGTCCCCGACCTGCGAAGACGGCTTGCCGGGCGTGGTGCATCGCTGCACCCGTCCGTGAGGTGTCTGGAGCTTGCCGAGCGTCGCCGAGCGTTTCCGCGCGCGTTCCGCGTGCCGGGTCCGCTTGACGTCTCGCGCGTGCGGGCGCACCTGGAAGAGGAGAATCACGACATGTCATGTAGGACGCCGAGTTGATGGGCGGAGTCAGATTGCTATGAGCGCCTGATGAGCACGCGGCGATGAAGACGTCAAGGTAACGACGGTCCGGACGGCACAGCCAGCCTCCCGGGCCGAGTAAGGGAGTGCAGTGGCGAAGGTCCGGGTATACGAGCTCGCTAAGGAGTTCGGCGTAGAGAGCAAGGTCGTCATGGCCAAGCTCCAAGAAATGGGGGAGTTCGTCCGTTCGGCGTCCTCCACCATCGAGGCGCCGGTGGTCCGCAGGCTCACCGAAGCTCTGGGCGCATCCAAGGGTGGGCCCTCCAGGGGCGGCGGTTCGTCGTCCAAGCCGCAGCCGTCGAAGGCTGCTCCCCGGCCGGGTGACAGCCAGGCCGGCAATGGCGCTCAGGCGCCGACCTCCTCGGTCCCGCGTCCGGGTCCGGGTCCGAAGCCCGGTCCGCGTCCGGGCCCCGCCGGCGGCACGCCCCGCCCGCCGGTGCCCATGCCGCAGCAGCAGCCGGAGGCGCCGCGCGGCGAGACGTCCGCGGCTCCGCAGGCGCGCTTCGACAGCGGCACGCGTCCGGCTCCGGGTCCCCGTCCGGGCCCCGCGGCCCGTCCGGGTCCCAAGCCCGGCCCCGCCGCCCGTCCGGGCGCTCCCGGCGGCCAGCGTGACGGCGGTCAGCGCGAGGGCGGCCAGCGTGACGGTGGCCCCCGCGAGGGCGGCCAGCGTGACGGCGGCGCTCCGCGTCCCGGCGCCCCGGCTGGCGGCGCGCCCCGTCCCGGGCCCAAGCCGGGCCCGCGCGGCCCGCGTCCGGGCAACAACCCGTTCTCGTCCAACGCCAGCGGCATGGGCCAGTCCCGGCCGCCGCGTCCGGGCGGTCAGCGCGACGGCGGTGGCCCCGGTCAGCGCGAGCGTCGTGACGGCCCGCCGCGCGACGGCGCGATCCCGCGCCCGCCGCAGGGCCGTGGCGGCGACCGTCCGGCTCCGGGTCCGCGTCCGGGTCCGCCCGGCGCAGCCGGCCCGCGTCCCGGCCCCGGCGCTGGTGGCCCGCGTCCCGGTGGCCCGCGTCCCAACCCGATGATGATGCCGCAGGGCCGTCCCGCGGGTCCTGGCGGCGGCGCCGGTCGTCCCGGCGGTGGCGGTGGCGGCGCGGGCCGTCCCGGTGGCGGCGGTGGCCGTCCGGGTGGCGGTGGCGGTCGTCCCGGCGGTGGCGGTGGCGGGTTCGCCGGCCGTCCCGGTGGCGGCGGTGGCCGTCCCGGCACGACCACCGGCGGTCCCGGTGGCGGCGGCTTCGGCGGCCGTCCCGGTGGCGGCGGCCGTGGTCGCGGTGGCGGCACCGCGGGTGCGTTCGGTCGTCCCGGCGGCCGTCCGGCGCGTGGCCGCAAGTCCAAGCGCCAGAGGCGCCAGGAGTTCGACAACATGTCGGCGCCGGCGATCGGCGGCGTGCAGGTCGCCCGCGGCAACGGCGCGACGATCCGCCTGCCGCGCGGCGCGTCGCTGTCCGACTTCGCCGACCGGATCGGCGCCAACCCCGCCGCGCTGGTGCAGATCATGCTGCACCTGGGCGAGATGGTGACGGCGACGCAGTCGGTCAACGAGGAGACGCTGCAGCTTCTCGGCGCAGAGCTGGACTACAACATCCAGGTCGTCAGCCCGGAGGAGGAGGACCGCGAGCTTCTCGAGGCCTTCGACATCGAGTTCGGCGAGGACGAGGGCGACGAGGCCGACCTGGCCGCGCGTCCGCCGGTCGTGACCGTCATGGGTCACGTCGACCACGGTAAGACGAAGCTGCTCGACGCCATCCGCAAGACCAACGTGGTGGCGCGCGAGGCGGGTGGCATCACCCAGCACATCGGCGCCTACCAGGTCTCCGCCGAGCACGAGGGCGAGGACCGCAGGATCACCTTCATCGACACCCCGGGTCACGAGGCGTTCACCGCCATGCGTGCCCGAGGCGCGAAGTCCACGGACATCGCGGTGCTGGTGGTCGCGGCCGACGACGGCGTCAAGCCGCAGACGATCGAGGCGCTCAACCACGCCCAGGCGGCCGACGTGCCGATCGTGGTCGCGGTCAACAAGGTCGACAAGGAGGGCGCCGACCCCAGCAAGGTCAGGGCCCAGCTCACCGAGTACGGCCTGGTGGCCGAGGAGTACGGTGGCTCGACGCTGTTCGTCGACATCTCGGCGAAGAACGGCACGGGCATCGAGAACCTCCTCGAGGCGATCCTGCTCACCGCGGACGCCGAGCTCGACCTGCGGGCCAACCCGACGATGGACGCGCAGGGCATCGCCATCGAGGCGCACCTCGACAAGGGCCGTGGCCCCGTGGCCACCGTCCTGGTCCAGCGCGGCACGCTCCGGGTCGGCGACTCCATCGTCTGTGGCGAGGCCTTCGGCCGCGTCCGGGCGCTGCTCGACGACAACGGCGAGGCGGTCGACGAGGCCACCCCGTCGCGTCCGGTCCTGGTGATGGGCCTGACGGCCGTGCCGAGCGCCGGTGACAACTTCATCGTCGTCACCGACGACCGCATGGCCCGGCAGATCGCCCAGCAGCGCGCCGCGCGCAAGCGCAGCGCCGACATGGCGAAGTCGAGCCGCCGGCGCACCCTTGAAGAGCTGTTCAGCGACCTTGAGAAGGGCCGCGTCGACGAGCTCAAGCTCATCATCAAGGGTGACGTGTCCGGTTCGGTGGAGGCTCTGGAAGACGCCCTGCTCAAGATCGACGTCGGCGACGAGGTCAGCCTTCGGGTGCTGCACCGCGCCGTCGGTGCGATCACCGAGTACGACGTCAACCTGGCCGTCGCCGACGACAACGCGGTCATCATCGGCTTCAACGTCCGCCCCGAGCCTCGGGCGCGCGACCTGGCCGAGCGCGAGGGCGTCGACATCCGCTACTACTCGGTCATCTACCAGGCGATCGAGGAGATCGAGGCGGCGCTCAAGGGCATGCTCAAGCCCGAGTTCGAAGAGGTCCAGATGGGCACGGCGGAGGTCCGCGAGGTCTTCAAGGTGCCGAAGATCGGGAATGTCTCCGGTTCGCTGGTCCGCTCGGGTGTGATCGTCCGCAACAGCAAGGCCAGGATCATCCGCGACGGCGTCGTCGTGGCGGACAACCTGACCGTGTCGTCGCTGCGCCGCTTCAAGGATGACGCGACCGAGGTCCGCGAGGGCTTCGAGTGCGGCATCGGGGTCGGCTACAACGACATCAGGATCGACGACGTCATCGAGACGTTCGAGATGCGGGAGAAGCCGCGCGCATAGCACGCGGCCGGGCGCCCGGCGGACCATCCGCCGGGCGCCTCTCGCACGCCCGGGCCTGGTCCCCACCGCAGCAGGACCGGCGTGCGCTCGACTCACCAGCACAAGCGGTGGTTACCAACGATGTATGTGGGTGCTCTGACCCTGGACATCCTGCTCGGCGACGTGCACTCGCTGAAGCAGAAACGCTCCGTCGTGCGGCCCCTGGTCGCCGAGCTGCACCGGCGCTTTCCCGGCGTCGCCGTGGCCGAGACCGGCCATCTCGACCTGCACCGCAGGGCGGAGGTCGGCATCGCGGTGGTCTCCGCCTCAGCGGGCAACTGCAAAGAGGTCATGGACGCCTGCGAACGGATGGTGGCCTTCCGCCCCGAGATCGAGTTGCTGTCGGCCAGGCAGCGGCTCTACAACGACGAAGACTGAACGACTGCACGACGGCCCGTCGTGTGTGAGGGGGAGCGAACATGGTGGACGCAGCACGAGCGCGTAAGCTCGCCGACCGCATCCAGCAGATCGTCGCCGAGATGCTGGAGCGCCGGATCAAGGACCCGCGTTTGGGCTTCGTCACCGTGACCGACACGCGCATCACGGCTGACCTGCGTGAGGCCACGGTGTTCTACACGGTGTTCGGCTCCGACGCCGAGCGGGCCGACAGCGCCGCCGCCCTGGAGAGCGCCAAGGGCATCATCCGCTCGGAGGTGGGCAGGCAGACCGGTGTGCGCTTCACCCCGACGCTGACCTTCAGGCACGACCCGCTGCCCGACAGTGCCCGCCAGCTCGACGACCTGATCAACGTCGCCAGGGCGCGAGACGCCGAGGTGGCCCGCAAGGCCGCGGGCGCCTCCTACGCCGGCGAGGCCGACCCGTACAAGAAGCCGGACGAGGACGAGCAGGCGGGATCCGAGGCACCGTGACGCCCGACGTACGCCGCCGCGTCGAACGGCAGGCCCGCGCCGCCCGCACGCCGGGCGGGACGGCGCGGGGCACCATGGGCCCGTCGAGCGGTGCCGGCGGCGCGGCGGGTGACACGATGGACGGCATGGCGGAGCCGGGAGCCGGCCGCATCCCCGAGTCGACCTGGACGCGCGCCCTGGACCTCCTCTCCGGGGCCGACGAGGTCGCCATGGCCTGCCACGTGTCGCCCGACGGAGACGCGCTCGGCTCCATGCTGGCGACCGGGTTCGCGCTGCGCTCCCTCGGCAAGCGGGTGGTCGCCTCGTTCGGCGACCGCCACTTCGCCGTGCCGCGGTTGCTGCGCTTCCTGCCGGGCCAGGACATGCTCACCCCGCCGGGCGACTTCCCGGCGGCCCCCGAGCTGATGATCACCTTCGACTCGGCGTCGGCCGACCGGCTCGGCCTGCTCCGCGCGAACGTCGACGCGGCCCGCGAGGTCATCGTCGTCGACCACCACCCCTCCAGCTCCGGCTTCGGCACGCTCGGCCTGGTCGACCCCAGGGCGTCGGCCACGGCCATGCTCGCCGAGCAGCTCATCTACCGGCTCGGCGGCACGCTGGACCGTGACATCGCCACCTGCCTGTACGCGGGGCTGGTGACCGACACCGGCTCGTTCCGGCACTCCTCGACCACGCCGGCCGCCCACCAGATGGCCGCGCGGCTGGTCGCCACCGGCCTGCGCACCGACGAGATCGCGCGCGAGCTGTGGGACCGCTCGCCGTTCGGCTACCTCAAGGTGCTGGCGGCCGCGTTCGACCGGGTGGTGCTCGACGGCGGGTTGGTGTGGACGTACGTGACGCGGGTGGACCGGGCCGCCTACGGGCTGCCGTACGCGGAGCTCGAAGGCATCATCGACATCGTCCGGCGCACCGACGAGGCCGAGGTGGCGGCGGTGCTGAAGGAGGACGACGAGGGCGCCTGGCAGGTGTCGACCCGGTCCAAGGGCGGGGTGGACGTGGGCGCGCTCTGCGCGGAGCTGGGCGGCGGCGGCCATCGCAGCGCGGCGGGGTTCACCTCGCACGACAGCGTCGAGGCGACCATGGCCCGGTTCCGTGAGCTGCTGGGGAAGGCGCGATGACCGAGAGCGGCCTGATCATCGTCGACAAGCCGGGCGAGTGGACGTCGCACGACGTGGTCGCGCGGATGCGCCGCCTGGCGGGCACCCGCCGCGTCGGCCACGCCGGCACCCTCGACCCGATGGCGACGGGCGTGCTGGTGATCGGCGTGGAGAAGGCCACCCGGCTGCTCGGCCACCTGGCCCTCACCGAGAAGGTCTACACCGCCACCATGCGGCTCGGCGTCACCACCAACACCGACGACGCCGAGGGCGAGGTCACCGCCACCGTCCCGGCGGCCGAGGTCGACCCGGCCGGGATCCACAAGGGCGTGGCGGCGCTCACGGGCGAGATCATGCAGGTGCCGCCGCAGGTCAGCGCGATCAAGGTGGACGGGAAGCGGGCCTACAAGCTCGCCCGCGCGGGCGAGGACGTGGAGCTCGCCGCCCGCCCGATCACCGTGCACGCCTTCGAGGTGCTCGACATCCGGCCGCACGACGACGTGGTCGACGTGGACGCGGTCATCACCTGTTCCAGCGGCACCTACATCAGGGCGCTGGCCCGTGACCTGGGCGCCGGGCTGGGCGTGGGCGGCCACCTGACGCGGCTGCGCCGCACCCGGGTCGGCCCCTACGACCTGAGCATGGCCCGCACGCTCGACGAACTGGCGGCCGACTGCGTCGTCCTGCCCATCGGCGAGGCCGTGGCGGCGGCGTTCCCGCGGCGCGACGTGACGGCCGAGGAGGCCCGCACGGTCCGGCACGGCGGGCCGCTGCCCGCGACGGGGCTGGGCGCGGGGCCGATCGGCGTGTTCGGCCCCGACGGTGAGCTGCTCGCGCTCATGGCGGAGCGGGGCCGCTCGGCCAAGGCGCTGGCCGTCTTCGTCTAGCGGCTACGGTTTGCGCGCCACCATGATGTCGCGCACGATCGCCTGGTCCACCCAGTGCTCGAAGTCGGGGTAGGCGACCACGTCCAGGCCGGCGGCGGTCAGGACGGCGGCCAGGTCGTCGCGGCTGCCGCCGTAGGTGTTCCACGCGATGCCGAGCGCGCCGCCCGGCCGCAGCAGCTCCGCCCAGACCGGCACGGCCTGCCCGAGCAGCTCCAACGGGCTGCGCGACAGCCCGCGCCCGCCCCGGCTGCCGTGCTGCACACCGTAGGGGGCGTCGGTGGCGATCACGTCGAACGAGCGGGGCCTGAACACCTCCCGGCTGCGCAGCGTGTCGGTGTTGACCACGCTGACGCGCTGCACGTCGCCCGCCTTGTAGGCCTCCTTCGACGGCGCGAAGGTCACGTCCAGCCGCCGCCCGACCAGGGACCGCTCCCGGCGCACCGGCACGGTCTCGGCCGTGTGCTTGAGCCGCTTGTTCTTCAGCCAGGTGCGCAGGAAGCCGGAGTAGGCCTCGAAGTCCTTGCCGTCCACGTCCACGCCGAAGGCGTCGTAGCCGTACATGAGGGCCTGGTTGAGGGTGGTGCCGCGCCCGCACATCGGGTCGAACACGGCGAGCCGGCCGTCGAGCGGGCGGGCGGAGGCGAGCACGGTGACGTTGAGCAGCAGCTTGGTGAAGTGCTCGTTGGTCTTGCCGGCGTACTTCTGGATCGTGATCAGGTCGCTGCTCAGCCGGTCGAGCGGCCGCATGGTCAGGGGACGCAGCAGCTCGCCCTCCACCCCGAACACCGCGTAGACCGACGACAGGTTGGACAGCAGCGCCACGTCGGCGGCCGACAGCGGCTCGGAGGTGGCGAACCCCACGTACGGCAGGCCGCCGATGACGGTCTCCTCGATGCCCGACACCTCGGCCTTCAGCGCCCGGTCGCCGAAGACGGCCAGCTCGGAGCGGGTCAGCCGGACGGAGCTCTCGCCGTAGACCCGGTTGAAGGCGGGCAGGATCAGCAGTGCGTATCGAGGCATGGTGTGACGATGCTATCCCGCTCCGGCCGGGCCCTCGGTTGGAGGGAACACCGGGTCGCATGGCAGGCTTGACGGGGTCGATGGCAGTCAGCGATCCACTACGAGCGAATGGGGCCGGCGTGCAGGGTTCGGAGAGGTCCGCGGTCACGATCGGGGTGTTCGACGGGGTGCATCTGGGCCATCGGCGGGTGGCCGAGCGCACCGTCGAGGCGGCCCGGGCGCGGGGGGCGCGCAGCGTGGCCGTCACGTTCGAGCCGCATCCGGCCGAGGTGCTGCGGCCCGGCTCGCACCCGGCCCGGCTCACCACGCCGAGGCGCCGCGCGGAGCTGCTGACCGGGCTGGGCGTGGACGAGGTGCGGGTGCTGGACTTCTCGCTGGAGCTGTCGCGGATGAGCCCCGGCGACTTCGCGCAGGCCGTGCTCGCCGACCGGCTGCGCGCGTCGGTGGTCGTGGTGGGGGAGGACTTCATGTTCGGCCACGGGGCGGCCGGTGACGTGGAGACGCTGCGCGCGCTCGGCGAAAAGTACGACTTCACGGTCGAGGCGGTGCCGCTGCTCGCCGGCGTGTCCAGCAGCGCGGTCCGGGAGCGGATCGTGGCGGGCGACGTCGAGGGCGCCGCCGCGGGCCTGGGGCGGCCGCACCGGGTGGAGGGTGTCGTGGTGCGCGGCTACCAGCGCGGCCGCCAGCTCGGGTTCCCGACCGCCAACGTGGAGACCCCGCCGCACACGGCGATCCCCGCAGACGGCGTGTACGCGGGCTGGCTGCAGTGCGTGCCGGTGGCCAACCTGCCCGTCGTCTACGCGGGCGAGCGGTGGCCGGCGGCCATCTCGGTCGGCACCAATCCGACGTTCGAGGGCGTGCCGCGCACGGTCGAGGCGTACGCGCTCGACCGGGACGACCTGGAGCTGTACGGCGTGCACGTCGCGGTCGACTTCGCGGCCCGGCTGCGTGGCAACACCCGGTTCGACTCGATCGAGGCGCTGATCGACCAGATCCACGCCGACGTGAGCGAGACCCGCCGCCTGACCGCGGCCCCGTAGAACCGCGGCCCCACAGACCGTGGCCGCGCAGACTGCGATCCCGTAAGCAGCGGCCCTGCAGACAGGGGCCCGTAGGGTCAGCGCGTCCGCAGCGAGTCCAGCAGGCGCGACAGCGTCGCGAGCGTGTCGGCCAGGTCGTCCGGCCCGGCCGACTGGGCGAGCCACAGCACGGCCTCGTTCATCGCGCCCGACAGCAGCCGGGCCAGCGGTGCCACCGGCTGGGCGGCGATCGTGCCGTCCGCGACGAGCGCGGCCAGCGCCTCGGCCAGGTGCCTGGCGGAGGTGGCCTCGTCGATGGCCCGCCACTCGTTCCAGCCCAGCACGGCGGGCCCGTCGATGAGCATGATGCGCTGCACCTCGGGGTCGGCGCCGGCCGTCACGAAGGCCGCGCACCCCGCCTTGAGCTGCTCCCATCGGTCGTCCGCCGCGTCGGCGGCGGCCGCCACCCGGGCCCCCACCTCCTCCTGCACCTGCGCGAGCACCGCGCGGAACAGGTCGGCCTTGCCCTCGAAGTGGTGGTAGAGCGCGCCCTTCGTCACGCCTGACGCGCGCACGATCTCGGCCAGGCCCACCGCCGCGTAGCCGTGGGCCGCGAACAGCCGCCTGCTCTCGGCGATCAGTGTCCGCCGGGTGCGCTCCCGCTGCTCGGCCCTCGTGGTCATCCCCGCACCCCCACATTGACATACCGACGGTACGTCAATACCGTACCTCGACATACCATCGGTATGTGAAATGAAGGAGAGGATATGGAACTCAGCAGCTTCTATCCGGTCATCTGCACCACGAGGCTCCCCGAGTCGCGCGACTTCTACGTCCGGCTGATGGGGTTCGAGGTGACGTTCGAGGCCGACTGGTACGTGAGCCTGCGCCGCGGACCGTACGAGCTGGCCCTGCTCGACCACGCCCACCCCACGCTGCCCGCGGCCTATCGCAGGCCCGTCGCCGGCCTGCTGCTCAACTTCGAGGTCGCCGACGTCGACGCCGAGTGGCAGCGGCTCGTCGCCGGCGAAGGGCTGAAGCCCGAGCTGGAGCTGCGCAGCGAGAACTTCGGCCAGCGGCACTTCATCGTGGCCGACCCGGACGGCGTGCTGATCGACGTCATCACGCCCATCGCCCCGTCGGAGGAGTACGCCGCCCAGTACGTCGCCCCGTGAGGCGGGATCACGCGGAGTAACGCGAGCAGGTGGCGCACGGTGGTACGCTGACATGTCGGCTCGGTGACGGCGCCGCCGCGCGCTGCCCTGAGGGCCTTCGCTGCGGCGACTGTAGGCACGCACGGTCGTTCGCTTTCTCACAGCCGCGTGCCCGTAGAGAGAAGGAGAGCCGTGTCCCTCGACACCGCTGCCAAGAAGTCCATCATCGCCGAATATGCGACGACCGACGGCGACACCGGGTCGCCCGAGGTGCAGATCGCGCTGCTGAGCAAGCGCATCAGCGAGCTGACCGAGCACCTGAAGACGCACAAGCACGACCACCACAGCCGTCGTGGCCTGCTGCTGCTCGTCGGGCGCCGGCGCCGCCTGCTGAAGTACCTGCAGAAGGTCGACATCGAGCGCTACCGTGCGCTCATCGAGCGACTCGGCCTGCGCCGATAGCATGAAAGGGAGCGGCGCTCGCGCCGCTCCCTTCTCATATGGCCCGGTGTCGCCGGTTTAGACCGGCACAGACCTGGCATACAACTGAAGATCAGAGACACTGAGAGCCCCCGCGTCCGTTCAGCACCATGCGACCCGCGACGCCTGCGGGCCGGTCCTCGGTAGTGGCTTCCGGTATCTGACCGGGCGCTTCGATCGAAGACCGGCGCTGCACCTAACGAGGGTGCCGGTGAGAAGTACAGGGCGCGGGAGACCGACCAGAAGGAGGTCCCCCGTGGAGGGTGTCCACACCGCCGAAGCCGTCATCGACAACGGCTCGTTCGGCTCGCGCACGATCCGGTTCGAGACCGGTCGCCTCGCGCGGCAGGCGGCCGGCTCGGCCGTCGCCTATCTCGACAACGACACGATGGTGCTGTCCGCGACCACCGCGTCCAGGCAGCCCAAGGAAAACCTCGACTTCTTCCCGCTGACGGTCGACGTCGAGGAGCGCATGTACGCCGCGGGCCGCATCCCCGGCTCGTTCTTCCGGCGTGAGGGCCGTCCCTCCGAGGACGCCATCCTCACCTGTCGGCTGATCGACCGGCCGCTGCGCCCGTCGTTCGTCAAGGGCCTGCGCAACGAGGTCCAGGTCGTCGCGACCATCATGTCGCTCAACCCCGACCACCTCTACGACGTCGTGGCCATCAACGCCGCGTCGCTGTCCACGCAGCTCGCCGGGCTGCCGTTCTCCGGCCCGATCGGCGGCGTGCGCGTCGCGCTGATCGACGGCCAGTGGGTCGCCTTCCCGACCCACCCCGAGCTGGAGCGGGCCACGTTCGACATGGTCGTGGCCGGCCGGGTGCTGGCCGACGGCGACGTCGCCATCATGATGGTCGAGGCCGAGTCCACCAGGGACACGCTGAAGCTGGTCGCCGAGGGCGCCGTCGCGCCCACCGAGGAGACCGTGGCCCAGGGCCTGGAGGCCGCCAAGCCGTTCATCAAGGTGCTGTGCGAGGCGCAGTCGCGCATCGCGCAGGTCGCCGCCAAGGAGACCGCCGAGTACGCCGTCTTCCTCGACTACCAGGAGGACGTCTACAACGCCGTCGAGGCGGCCGTGAAGACCGAGCTCGCCGCCGCCCTCACCATCGCCGCCAAGCAGGAGCGTGAGGCGGAGCTGGAGAAGGTCAAGGCGCTGACCGGCGAGAAGTTGCTGCCCGAGTTCGAGGGGCGCGAGAAGGAGATCGGCGCCGCCTTCCGCTCGGTGATGAAGAACCTCATGCGCGAGCGGGTCATCAAGGAGGGCGTCCGCATCGACGGCCGCGGACCCAAGGACATCCGCGAGCTGTTCGCCGAGGTCCACGTGGTGCCGCGGGTGCACGGCTCGGCGCTGTTCGAGCGTGGCGAGACCCAGATCCTCGGCATCACCACGCTCAACATGCTGCGCATGGAGCAGGTCATCGACACGCTCAACCCCGAGCGGACCAAGCGCTACATGCACAACTACAACTTCCCGCCCTACTCCACCGGTGAGACCGGCCGGGTGGGCTCGCCCAAGCGCCGCGAGATCGGCCACGGCGCGCTCGCCGAGCGGGCGCTCATCCCGGTGCTGCCCACGCGCGAGGAGTTCCCGTACGCCATCCGCCAGGTCTCCGAGGCGCTCAGCTCCAACGGCTCCACCTCGATGGGCTCGGTCTGCGCGTCCACGATGTCGCTGCTGGACGCCGGCGTGCCGCTCAAGGAGATGGTCGCCGGCATCGCGATGGGCCTGATCGGTGAGGGTGACGACTACGTCACGCTCACCGACATCCTGGGTGCCGAGGACGCCATGGGCGACATGGACTTCAAGGTCGCCGGCACCAAGGACGTCATCACCGCACTCCAGCTCGACACCAAGCTCGACGGCATCCCGGCCTCCGTGCTGGCCGCCGCGCTCAAGCAGGCCAAGGGCGCCCGCCTGGCGATCCTGGAGGTGATGCAGGAGGCGATCGACTCTCCGGCGGAGATGAACCCGACCGCGCCGCGCATCATCACGATCAAGGTCCCGGTCGACAAGATCGGCGAGGTCATCGGCCCGAAGGGCAAGATGATCAACCAGATCCAGGACGACACGGGCGCCGAGATCACCATCGAGGACGACGGCACGATCTACATCGGCGCGACCGACGGCCCCGCGGCCGAGGCCGCCCGGTCGGCGATCAACGCCATCGCCAACCCGCACATGCCGGAGGTCGGCGAGCGCTACCTCGGCACGGTCGTCAAGATCGCCGCGTTCGGCGCGTTCGTGTCGCTCATGCCCGGCAAGGACGGCCTCCTGCACGTCTCGCAGATCCGCAAGCTGCACGGCGGCAAGCGCATCGAGAACGTCGAGGACGTCATGAGCGTCGGCGAGAAGATCCAGGTCGAGATCGCCGAGATCGACCAGCGGGGCAAGCTGTCGCTGGTGCCGGTCGAGGTCATCGAGAAGGAGGCCGCCGAGAAGGAGGACGCCCCCGAGCGGGCGGACACCGCCGACGGCGCCGACGACGCTCCGGCCGCCGACGACAAGCCGCGCGAGGAGCGTCCGCGCCGCACCCGCACCCGGGTGCGCGCGCCCCGCAACGAGGGTGGGGACGACCGCAACTCGTGACCACGACAACTACGCTGCACCCCGGCCGCGACGGGGCCGGGGTCGTCCAGCGCACCGTCCTCCCCGGTGGGCTGCGCGTGGTGACCGAGACCATGCCGACCGTGCGCAGCGTCGCGGTCGGCATGTGGGTCGGCATCGGCTCGCGTGACGAGGCCCCCGAGCACACGGGGGCCACCCACTTCCTCGAACACCTGCTGTTCAAGGGCACGCCCACGCGTGACGCCATGGAGATCTCGGCGTCCATCGAGGGCATCGGCGGGGAGATCAACGCCTTCACCGCCAAGGAATACACCTGCTACTACGCGCGGGTGCTCGACGAGGACCTCAAGGTCGCGGTCGACGTGCTCGCCGACGTCGTGACCAGCTCGCTCGTCACCGACGACGACGTCGAGTCGGAGCGGGGCGTGATCCTGGAGGAGATCGCCATGCACGACGACGATCCGTCCGACGTCGTGCACGAGCAGTTCGCCGCCGCCCTCTACGGCGACTCGCCGATCGGGCGGCCCATCCTCGGCACGGTCGAGTCCATCAACGCGCTCGGCCGCGAGCGGATCGCCGAGTACTACCGCCGCTACTACGAGCCGCGCCGCACGGTCGTCTCGGTGGCCGGCAACGTCCGCCACGAGGAGGTCGTGGAGCTGGTCGCGCGGGCCTACGAGCGGGCCGGCGCCCTGACCGGTCCCGCCGAGGCGGAGCCGCCCCGCACGAGCGGCCCCGGCGCAGAGAGCCACTCCGGCGTGCGGGTCCTCGACCGGCCCACCGAGCAGGCCAACCTGGTCCTCGGCACCACCGGCATGGCCCGCACCGACGACCGCCGCTTCGCGCTCGGCGTGCTCAACGCCGCGCTCGGCGGCGGCATGTCGTCGCGGCTGTTCCAGGAGATCCGGGAGAAGCGCGGCCTGGCCTACTCCGCCTACAGCTACACCTCGGCCTACGCCGACACGGGGCAGTTCGGCATCTACGTCGGCTGCCTGCCGTCGAAGATCGACGACGTGCTCAAGATCTGCCGCGACGAGGTGGCCCGCGTGGTGAGCGAGGGCCTGTCGGCCGACGAGATCACGCGGGGCAAGGGGCAGATGCGTGGCGGGCTCGTCCTCGGCCTGGAGGACACCGGCTCGCGCATGTCACGCATCGGCAAGAACGAGCTGGTCTACGACGAGCTGCTGTCGGTGGACGAGGTGCTGGCCCGGATCGAGGCGGTCACCCCCGAGGAGATCGCCGAGGTCGCCGCCGACGTGCTCAACCGGCCGCTCGCGCTGGCCGTGATCGGCCCGTACGGCGACAAGGACTTCTCCGGCGCCATCGCCTGACACGCGCACGCGCCGCGCGGACCCTCGGGTGGGGCTCGCGCGGCGTCGCCGTATAGGGTTGACCGTGTGATCAAGGTAGGTGTGCTCGGCGCGCGCGGCCGCGTGGGCGTCGAGGTGTGCAAGGCGGTCGAGGCGGCCTCCGACATGGAGCTGGTGGCCGCGCTCGACAAGGACGACAGCATCGAGGGCCTCACCGGTGCCGAGGTGGTCGTCGACTTCACCCATCCCGACGTGGTGATGGGCAACCTGCGGTGGGCCATCGGCCACGGCATCCACCCGGTGGTCGGCACCACCGGATTCGACGCCGCCCGGCTCGACGCCGTGCGCGGCTGGCTGGCCGCGTCGCCCGGCACCGGCGCCCTGATCGCGCCCAACTTCGGCATCGCGGCCGTGCTCATGATGCACTTCGCGCAGCAGGCGGCCCGCTACTTCGAGTCCGTCGAGATCGTCGAGCTGCACCACCCGAACAAGGCCGACGCCCCCTCCGGCACCGCCCGCCGCACGGCCGAGCTGGTCGCCGAGGCGCGCGCCAAGGCCGGCGTGGGAGCCATGCCCGACGCCACCAGCACCGCCCTCGACGGCGCGCGCGGCGCCGACGTCGACGGGGTCCGCGTGCACGCCGTACGCCTGGCCGGGCTGATCGCCCACCAGGAGGTGCTGCTCGGCGGCGCGGGCGAGGCCCTCACCATCAGGCACGACACGATGAGCCGCGCCGCGTTCACCCCGGGCGTGCTGCTCGGCGTGCGGCGGGTGCGCGAGCTGCCGGGCCTGACCGTCGGCCTGGAGGCCCTGCTCGACCTCTGAGACACGACGTGCCCACGACCTCAGGGTTGAGGTGGTGGGCACGAGGTGAGGAGGGGTCTCGGCGCCGCACGGCCGAGCCGCACGATCATCACACTAATCCAGATGCGCCCGCCGGACCCGGTATGGAATCGTGTCGCCGTGGCGCGATGGGCCGAACACGGCGAACTCAAGGATCTGGTCGCGATCGAGCTGGCGGCCGACGGGCTGTTCGAGGAGGTCGGCATCACCTTCCCGCCCGGCACGACGCAGGTCGAGGAGGTGACCGACGCCGCCTCGGTGATCGTCGAGGGCGAGCCGCCCGCCGGGTTCGCACTGGTCGGCTGGGCCGACGGCAACGTGCACCTCGACCAGCTCGCCGTCCATCCCGACAGGATGCGGCAGGGCATCGGGGGCCGGCTCGTCGCGGCGGTGCTCGGCCACGCGGCGGCGAGCGGCGCTCCGGCGGTGACGCTGACGACCTTCCGCGACGTGCCATGGAACGCGCCCTGGTATGCCAGGCACGGCTTCGCGGTGCTGCCGGAGGAGCAGTGGGGGCCGGAGCTGCGGGCGCTGGTGGAGCACGAGCGCGAGCTGGGCATCGAGGTGGCCCCCCGCGTGGTGATGAGCGCCTGGACGGGCGACGCGGGCCCGGTCACGCGGCTCTGACACGCCGGCCCGGCCGCAGGCGCGCAGGTCGCCCGACTGCACGACAGCGAACGCCCGCAGGCCGGCCTCCTACAGGCTGACGGCCAGGCCGATGGTGAACAGCAGGCCGTAGGCGAGTTGCAGCTTGCCCGTCTGCTGCAGGACGCCGATCAGCGCCGGACCCACCGCGCCGTGCAGCACCGTCTTGACCGGCACGATCGCCAGCGGCCCCGAAAGCACCGCCAGCGCGGCCAGCGGCGCCACCGGGGTCATCGCCACGGCGATCGCCAGCGGCACGACCAGGCACGCCGCGTACAGCCGCCGGGTGCGCTCCGCGCCCAGCACGACAGCCAGCGTCCGCTTGCCCGACCGGCCGTCGGTGTTCACGTCGCGCAGGTTGTTCACCACGAGCATCGAGCACGACAGCAGCCCGACGGGGATCGAGGCCACCAGCGCTGCCCACGACAACTGCTCGGTCTGCACGAACGCCGTGCCGGTCACCGGCACGACACCGAAGAACACGAACACCGCCACCTCGCCCAACGCACGGTAGCCGTACGGGCTCTTGCCGCCCGTGTAGAACCACGCGGCGGCGATCGCCGCGGCGCCCACCGGCAGGATCCACCAGGCACGCGTGGCCAGCACGAGGGTCAGGCCCAGCACGGCGGCGGCGGCGAAGCAGCCCAGCGCCGCCGCGAGCACCTGACGCGGCGCGGCGACCCGCGAACCGACCAGGCGCATCGGGCCCACCCGCTGGTCGTCGGTGCCGCGGATGCCGTCGCTGTAGTCGTTGGCGTAGTTGACGCCGATCTGCAGCAGCAGCGCGACGAGCAGCGCGACGAGCGCCCGCCACCACACGAAGCCGCCCTCGCCGATCGCGACGCCGGTGCCGACCATGACCGGCACGACGGCGTTCGGCAGGGTCCGCGGGCGCGCGCCGGCGACCCACTGGCCGGGGGTTGCCATCAGAGCCTCCCGAGGGGACTGTCGCCTTCAGGCGACGGGGGAATCGGGAGCGGGAGGGCCGCCAAGGCCCGAGCGTGCCGTGACCTGTCAGGTCTGCGGATCACGGGTCTCCTTCCGGGTTTTGTCGGTGTCTGCCGATATCGTGGTCGCGTCGTTACTGAGCGTGGGAGGTGGGTGTGCGCAGGTCGTTCAAGTTCCTGATGCGCCCGAATCGCGAACATGACCCGCTCGGCGTCCGGCACGATCGACGCGCCCGGCCGTAACGTCGCGCAGAAAGCCGGGCTCAACCGTTCGATTCTCGACGCGGGTTGGGGGGTGTTCCTGACGATCCTCGCGCACAAGGCTGAAAGCGCCGGTCGAGAGTTGATCGCAGTCGATCCCCGCAACACCTCCCGCACGTGCTCGCGCTGCGGGCACGTGGCGAAGGACAACCGCCTCACCCAGGCCGCGTTCGCCTGTACGGCGTGCGGGCACACCGCGCACGCCGACGTGAACGCGGCGATCAACATCTTGAGGGCAGGGCTTGCCCTTCGTGAGGCCGCGCAGGCGGCTTAGCGAGAAGCCACTCCCTTCAGGGAGCGGAGGAGTCACGTCGAAAGAGTCCTTAGCTGATGTCGGTGGTGAGCCGGACCATGCGGATCGGGCGGCCCATGTCGAGCACCCGCTCGGCCATGTCCTCGCCCCAGCCCGCTGACTCCAGGAAGCCCAGCACGGCGTAGTTGTCGGCGAACGCCCAGGTGACGATCCGCCGGTAGCCGTCGTCGCGCAGGTAGTCGACTGTGGCGTTGAGCAGGCGGCTGCCGTGCCCGCGCCGGACGAAGTCGGGGTCGACCAGCAGCGTCAGCATCTCGGCCACCTCGGTGGGGTCGAGATCGGGGTCCTCGGCGGGAGCGTGGGAGGCCAGCCCGACCACCCGCTCACCGCCACGCGGGGTCGCCAGGGCGGCGCTGCCGCCCGCCCCGAGCGCGGGGAAGCCCTCGGTGTCGAGGATGGTCTCCACCGCGACCAGCACCCGGTGTCTCGACGTGGGCGGGGCGACGATCGCCTCGTCCCACTGCCGCAGCCACATCTTCTCGGCCGCCGGGCCGGTCATCTGCTCCAGAGGGCCCTCGGGGAGGAAGTCCCGATAGCCGTAGCGCCAGGCACGAACCTGAACATTCGCCACCTGAAGCACATCCTCGCGCCGGGCCGCCCGGACGCCTACGTCTGCCATCTCGGCCCGCTCCTTCGCCTGCCGTTCGTGCCACAAGGCACGAGTTACACCGTATCGGTGTTTGGACCTTGGGGAGGACGCGAACCCTGCTTCCTTGCCCGGTAAGCCCGTGTTTTGGTGCGGTTGCCACAGACCCGCATGGAACACCACGAGCGCGATCGGTTCCTGGAGGCGTCGATGAACGCCCACTGGCAGGTGATCTCCGCGCAGACCTTCAGCCGGTCCCACGAGGCGCCGGCCGTGGCGGCGGCGATCGAGGCCAGCGCGCCCCGCACGCCGCCGTCAACCGGAGCCAGCCGCGGCCCGCCGCCCGCCCGCGCCGGGCCCGTCCCGCGCGCGGGGCCTGTCCCGTACGCCGAGCCCGTCCCGTGCGCGGGGCCTGTCACGTTCGCGAGACCTGTCCCATGTGCCGGGTCGTTCCCGTGTGCCGGGCTGCTCGCTCGCGCTGTGCCGTCCGTGGTCACCCGCAGCGGCAGGACGGGAAGGTCGGCCGGGGCGCCCCGCAGTGCCGCGCGCAGTCCTTCGCGCAGCGCGACCGCCGTGGCCAGGTCGTCGTCGCAGGCCCGGTCGCCCCGCCCCGCCAGGCCGTGCTCGCGCAGCCATACCGCGAGCTCCGCCGGCGAGGCCAGCTCGTCGGTGTCGGACTCCACGTCGTAGGTGTTGAGGAAGTCGCGCACGGTCTCCGCTGGCGCCAGCATGTCACCACTGTACGGCAATGGCCGGTTGCAGCATGATGGTCCCTATGATCGTTCGCACCTGGCGGGGCTGGACCCGGGCGGCCGACGCCGCGGCCTACGAGGACTACCTGATGCGCACGGGGTTCGCCGAGTACACCGCGACTCCGGGCAACCGGGGCGCGTACTTCACCCGGCGCGAGGCGGGGGAGCGGACGGAGTTCTTCCTGATCACGTTCTGGGAGTCGTGGGAGGCGGTGCGGGCCTTCGCGGGCGACGAGCCCGGCCGGGCGGTGTTCTATCCCGAGGACGACTCGTTCCTCGTCGAGCGGGAGGTCACCGTGGACCACTACGAGGTCTTCGCCAGCACCTGATCGAGGGCCTGGCCGAGCCGCCGGACGCCCTCCACCAGCTCGGGCAGGTGGGTGGCCGCGATGTGCGTCACCCGGATCCGGGGCCCGGGCGGCTCCGACGGGTAGTACATCCGGCCGGGGCTGACCAGCGCGCCGTTGCGTTTGGCCGCCTCGACCAGCGCGGCCTCGTCCGTCTCCGGCGGCAGCCGGACCCACAGGTGCATGCCGCCGCGTGGCAGCAGGTGCAACTCCGCCGCGGGCATCCGCCGCGCCAGCTCGGCGGCGAGCGTGTCGCGGCGGACCACGATCTCGGCCCGTACGGCCTCCCGATGCCGCCGCCAGCCGGGCGAGCCCAGGAACTCCAGCGCCGTCTCCTGCAGCGGCCTGGCCACGAAGAACGACTCCACGAGCTGACTGGCCCGCAGCCGGTGCGCGGCCGGCCCGCGCGCGATCACGGCCGCCACCCGCATGCTCGGCGACAGGATCTTGGTGAGCGAGGCGATGTGGACGACCGTGCCGTGCGCGTCCATCGACACCAGCGGCGGGGGAGCCTGACCGGTCAGGTGGCGGGCGAAGTCGTCCTCGATGACGAACGCGCCGGCCTCCCGCGCCACATCGAGCACCTGGCGGCGGCGCTCGGTCGGCAGGGTCGCGCCCGTGGGGTTGTGCAGCGTCGGCTGGGTGAGGAACACCCGCGCGCCCGTCACCGCGAACGCCTCGGCGAGCAGGCCGGGCCGCACCCCGTCGCGGTCCATCGGGACGGCCGCCGCCCGCAGGCCCGCCGCCCTGGCCGCGGCGAGCGCCCCCGGGTAGGTGGGCGTCTCCACGAGGACCCGCGTCCCCGGGGCGGCCAGCGCGCGGAAGGCGTGCGTCAGCGCGGCCTGGCCGCCGGAGACGATCAGCGCGTCGCCGGCCGTCACGTCGCCGCCCGCCTCTGCCGCGAACCACCGGCGCAGCTCCACCAGCCCGTTCAGCGGCGGCATGGCCCAGGCGTCCGGCCGGCGGACGGCCCGCGCCGTCGCCGCGGCGAGCTGCGCGTCGGGCCGCAGCCCCGGATGCAGGTAGCCGCCGGTGAGCGGCACCACGCCCTCGGGAGCGCCGCTGAGCAGGTTGGCCACCGCCGACTCGTCCACGACCCGGTCACCCAGGGCGACGGTCTGCCAGGACAGGTCGGCCGCCTCGGCGGGCCGCTCCGGAGGGTGCGCGACGAAGGCGCCGCTGCCCGGCCTGGTGATCACCCGCCCCTCGGCGGCCAGCCGGCCGAGGGCGCGCGACACGGTGACCGGGCTGACGCCGTGCCGTCGCATGATCTCGCGGCTGGACGGCAGACGGTCACCGGGACGCAGCCGGGCGGCCTCCTGCCGCAGTATCGCGGCGATCTGGGCGATACTGCTATCGTTGTCCATGAGGAACCATGATAGCGCTATTGTCGCCAGGTCGGTAGCGGTCCCCGCCCCGGTGACGCCGTCCGGTGAGCGGAGAAAGGGCACCGCCCTGGCCTTCCTCGGCGTCCTGGCGTTCTCGGGCTCGTTCCCGGCCACCGTCTACGCGATGCGCGGCTTCGACCCGTGGCTCGTGGCCGTCGGCCGGGCCGTGATCGCCGGGGCGATAGCACTCGTCTGCCTCAAGGTCGCACGCCTGCCACTGCTACCGCCCCGCGAGCGCTGGCCCGCGTACGCGCTGATCTCCCTCGGCGTCGTCTTCGGCTTCCCCGTCTTCAGTGGCCTGGCCCTCGACCTCGGCGCCACGACGGCCCACTCCGCCGTCGTCATCGGCCTGTTGCCCGCCGCCACCGCGGCCTGCGCCGTCGTGCGCGCCGGCGAACGGCCCCGGCCCCTGTTCTGGGCCGCCTGCGCGGCCGGGGCCGCCGCCATCACCGCGTTCACCTTCACCCGCGGCCAAGGCACGGCGAACGCCGCCTGGGCCGACCTGCTGCTGGTGGGCGCGCTGCTGTCGGCCGCCGTCGGCTACACCGAGGGCGGCCGGCTCTCCCGTGACACGCCCGGCTGGCAGGTGATCTCCCACGCCCTCGTCCTGTCGCTGCCCCTCACCGTCCCGGTGACGGCCGTGCTCGCGGCCACCACACCCGTCCAGCCGTCCACGGAGGCGCTGGCCGGCTTCGCGTACGCCGGAGTGGTCTCGATGTTCCTCGGCTTCCTGCCCTGGTACGCCGGCCTGGCGCTCGGCGGCATCGCCCGCGCCGGGCAGACGCAGCTCACCCAGCCGCTGCTCACCCTGGTGTGGGCGTGGTTCCTGCTGGGGGAGAGGTTCGGCCCGGCGACCGTCGCCGGCGCCCTGGCCGTCCTGGCCTGCGTCGCCGTCACCCAGCGCACCCGCACCTGACCCCCACCGAAGTGGCGCCGCGCGGTCGCGGACGCCGAAGTCGAGATGCGGGAGCAGGCCGCCGATGCCCTACGATCGGCGCCATGTGGGGACGAATGGACGGCCTGCGCGTTCTCGAACTGGGTGCCCCCGGCCAGATGCGCAAAGAACTGACCGACCTGACGCTCGCGGGCGTCAAGCGCGCCACGGCCGGCCTCCTGGAGCTCGACTACCACGCGGAGGGCGAGCCGCTGGAGCACGTCGGCGAACGCCTGGCCCTGGTGGACGACTCGGGCGCCAAGGCCGCCGTGCTGGAGGTCGTCGACGTGCAGCAGGTGCCGTTCGCCGAGGTCACCTGGGAGTTCGCCGAGGCGGAGGGTGAGGGCTTCCGCTCCCTCGACCACTGGCGCGAGGCCCACCGCCGCTACTGGTCCGGCGAAGGTCACGAGGTGGACGACTCCTCCACCGTCGTCTGCGTCCACTACCGCCTGGTCAGCGCCTAGGCCAACGTTCCTCGGGCGAGACGTAGCTCCCCCGCTGCGGGACCGTGTATATCCATCCTTGCTCGCGAAGGAGCGCCAGAGCCCGTCGCACGGTCTCGCGCGCGACGGAGTATCGCTGCACCAGCGTGGCCTCGCTCGGGAGGGGTCGTCGCGGGCGTAGCTCGCCCGTCTGGATCGCGGCGCTGATGTCGGTCGCCATCCGCTGGTAGAACGGCACTCTCCTCGGGGCATATGGCGCCTGCCCCGCCGCACCCACGAACGCGCCCCGGCCTGGCACGGTGTGGATGAGCCCGTCGTCCCGCAGTGTCCGGATCGCTCGGCGTGCGGTGGTGCGGGCGACCCCGAACTCCCGCTGCAGTTCGGCTTCACTCGGGACCGGCGTCCCCGGCGGCAGACCGTCGGCGATCCGTTCGCGCACGATCAGGCTGATCTGCAGGTAAAGGCGGGTGTCGCCCTCGCGGTCGAGCATGTGGATCAGGCTACCCGCACGCAGCGTGCGCGGTCAGGAACTCTCGGTATCAGGCCACTTCTCTGGGCTGGAGACGTACGTGCCTCGGTAGGGGACGGTGAACACCCAGCCCTGATCCCTGAGGTGGGCCACTGCCTGGCGGGCTGTCACCTTCGCGACGCCGTACTGCCGCATCATGACCTTCTCTCCCGGGATCGCCCTGTTCGGAGGGATCTCTCCGCGCCTTATGCGCTCCACGATCTCCTCGGCGATGCGCTGGTAGACAGGGATCTTCCTTGGCGCGCGGGGGTTGCCGGGCTCGCCGACGAACGTTCCTTCGCCCTGGATCGTGTAGGCCATGCCCTGTTCGCGCAGTTCTCGGGCGACGCGCCGGGCAGTGGTGCGGGCGATGTCGTAGTCCCGTTCGAGCTTGGCCTCGCTGGGCACAGGGTCGCCCGCCTTGAGCTCTCCACGCTCGATCTGCTCGCGGATGAGGTCGGCGACCTGCTTGTAGAGGGGTACGGGACCTTCGCGATCAAGCACGTTGGGAGTATAGACGAAACCGTACATGAGTGCACAAAGCAGACGCTCATTCGAGCGTGTGGATACGTAGGTAGACCTGTGAAGAGGTATGGTCTATTCTCGTTGGGTGCTTTGGGGATCGGACAACTGTGTCAGCCCTCACGCGGCGGAGCCCCGGGGCGCATTCGTCGCGATCGACTGGGATCGCGAACGGCCTCGTACCGAGCGGGTGCGCGTGCGCGCCCATACCTGTCCCTGCCGCCCGGTCTTCTACGAGTTGTGCCAGGCGGGCGGATTGCGCTTCATCAGGAGGACCACTGTGCGACGTGGACGCAGGAAAACCATGGAATCCCCTCGAACGCAGGCTAGGGCTGTCGACCACCTGTGGGAGTTGTTGCTGACCGGAAGGGCTCGATGATGGTTGGTACACGGCTTGTCCAGTTCGTGCCAATTGCTCAAAGATGCTCGCTGATACTCCTGGAGCATCGTTAACCTGCGGAGGGAGTGGGATTCCCTCTCTCGCGGAGTGTCGAGGCGCTCCAGGGCCTCGATCGACGGGCGCGTGCCATCCAGGACGCGTTCGTGCACCAGGACAAGCACCAGCCCTGGCTTGTCCTGCCCCGGCAGGTGTCATCCCGCAGCGTCACCGCCTGCCGGGGCACAGGCTCGTCCGCCTCGTGTGGATGCGAGGCGGACTGTTCCCTGGGGCCCCCGTAGAGGTGTCGCCGATGGGTGCGATGCCTTTCCGCGCCGGGCGGGGCGGACGTGGGCCGTCCAGGAGCCCGGCACGGAGTGCCGGAGGCACGGGTGTCACCGTCCGCCGAAGGGGGTGACGGCGTTCCACGGGCGCGACGTGAGCTCCGATGCCTCGCGCCGCTCGGGACGGGGGTCGCCGCGCTGTCAGGGCTCGCTCCTTGTCCGTCGGCCCGCTTCTCGGGCGAGGGCGCATGGGCGTGTTCTCGCGGAGAGCCGGAGCGCGACTGCTGGGGGAAGGGCAGTGCGCCGGCCCTCGGCCCGAGGGCCGTTCGGTGCTCGGGCCGTCGCAGCGGCCCCTCCGGGTGCCGTCACGCTCCGCCGACGCGTGACGGCATGCCCAGAGGGCGTCTACCCGGCGAGGCCCTCGGGCCTGGCCGGACTCCTCGTGAGCGACTCTCACTCACAACGCTCGCGAGGAGCGAAGCACTCCTGCCCTCTCGTCTGCCGCTGAGGGGGCAGGAGGAGTGGCCCTTCGCCGGTCTCCGGATCGCTCCCCGGGGACCGGCGAAGGGCGCGCCCTGCGCGCCGGCACGCGGATGCCGCCGACCGTGGGCGCGCGGGCGCAAAGGGACGTGGGCCCGCGCTCTCCGGGAGGCGCGGGACCACGCCCGGGTGTGCGTGCCGACCCGGAACCTCCACCGTGGCCGACCCGCGGCAACAGAATGGCACGCTGCCCTGGCGCGACGCTGACGTTCAGCGCTTTCGGCGGGATCATGGTGGTTGCTCCCGAGAGGCGATGGTGGTCCCGGCCATGAGGGGGACGCGGCGCCAGGCCGAGTCGGTGACGACCAGGTGATCCAGGAAGCGCAGCCCCACCGTCTGGGCGGCCTCGGCGACGCGAGCCGTGGCGGTCAGGTCGTCGTCGCTCGGGTCGAGCGAGCCACTCGGATGGTTGTGGGCGAGGCCGAAAGCCGTGCCGCCCGAGGTGAGGACCGAGGCGATGATCTCCCGGATCGGCACCGTGGTGTGGTCGGCGCCGCCCTCCGACAGGACCGTGCGCCTCAGCACCCCGCCCCGCGGGTCGCACACGACCACCACCAGCCGCTCACGCGAGTGGCCGCGCAGCAGCGGAGCGGCCACGGCGGCCAGGTCGGCACTGCCCGTCACCCGAGGGCGTTCGGGCTCGGCCTGCGCACGCCGTACGAGATGGAAGGCCGCGGCGACCCGCGCCGCCTTCGCAGGGCCCACGCCGGGCACGGCCAGCAGCCGGTGCGGCTCCGAGCGGGCCAAGCCGTCGAGGTCGCCGCAGTGGTCGATCACCTGGGCCGCCAGGTCCATCGCGCTCGTGCCGCGGAACCCCGAACCGAGCAGCACGGCCAGCAACTCCCGGTCGGCGAGCGCCGAGGCGCCGCTCGTCATGAGCCGCTCGCGGGGGCGCTCGCGTCGCGGCAGGTCTTTGACTCGCACACCCTCGTTGTATCAACGGGCACCGACAAACCCTGTTCACCCGGTGGAGTCGAGAGTGCACGCACGGTGCGGGGGATTCCCGCCGGTGAACGCGTTGGGTCGGGCCGAGGCTGGGCACACGGACGGGGTGGCACAACCGATACCGAACGGGGGGCCTGCCTCATGACGACAGTCGCCGAGCAGCTGGTGCGCACCTTGCGCGGGGCCGGTGTCCAGCGGATCTACGGGGTGGTGGGCGACAGTCTCAATCCCATCGTCGACGCGATCCGCCGCACCGACGGAATCGACTGGGTGCACGTCCGGCACGAGGAGACGGCGGCGTTCGCCGCCGCGGCGGAAGCCCAGATCACCGGGCGGCTCGCGGTGTGCGCCGGAAGCTGCGGCCCCGGCAACCTGCACCTGATCAACGGCCTGTACGACGCGCACCGCAGTGGCGCCCCGGTGCTCGCCATCGCCTCCCACATCCCCTCCGAGCAGATCGGCACCGGCTACTTCCAGGAGACCCATCCCGATCGGCTGTTCCTGGAGTGCAGCCACTTCTGCGAGCTGCTGTCCGAACCCGAGCAGATGCCTCGCATGCTGCGCATGGCCATGCAGACCGCGGTGGGACGCGCCGGCGTGTCGGTCATGGTCGTTCCCGGGGACGTCGCCGAGGAGGAGACGGACGGCGCCGCCGTCGCCCCCGTCCCGCTCGTCGAACCGTCGCCGGTGGTGCCCCGGGCGGAGCAGGTCGAGGCGCTGGCCGGTGCGCTGAACGACGCCGAGAAGGTCATGCTGTTCTGCGGCGCGGGCTGCCGTGACGCCCACGCCGAGGTCATGGAGCTGGCGGCGCTGCTGCAGGCACCCGTCGGCCACTCGCTCGGCGGCAAGGAGTGGATCCAGTACGACAATCCGTACGACGTCGGCATGAGCGGGCTGCTCGGCTACGGCGCCTGTTACGACGCCATGCACGAGGCCGACCGCGTCGTGCTGCTGGGCACCGACTTCCCGTACGACGCCTTCCTGCCGCAGGCGCGTACCGTCCAGGTGGACGTCGACCCGGCCAGGCTCGGCCGGCGCACCCCGCTTGACGTGGCCGTCCACGGCGACGTGGCGGCGACCATCCGCGCGGTGACGCCGCTGCTGCGCAGGCGTACCGACCGCTCCTACCTCGACCGCGTGCTGCGCGAGCACGCGCGCAAGCTGGACCGGGTGGTCGCTGCCTACACCAGCGACATCGAGAACCGGACGCCGATCCACCCCGAGTACGCCGCCTCGGTGCTGGACGACGTCGCGGCCGAGGACGCGGTGTTCACCGTGGACACAGGCATGGGCAACGTCTGGGCGGCGCGCTACCTGACCCCGAACGGCCGGCGCCGGGTGATCGGCTCGTTCCGCCACGGCAGCATGGCGAACGCCCTGCCGCACGCCATCGGCGCGCAACTCGCCGCGCCCGGCCGGCAGGTCGTCTCGATCTCCGGCGACGGCGGGCTGTCCATGCTCATGGGCGACCTGCTCACCCTCGCGGTGTCGCAGATCCCGGTGAAGGTCGTGGTGTTCAACAACGCCTCGCTCGGCATGGTCAAGCTGGAGATGCTGGTCGCCGGGTTCCCGGACTTCGGTACCGACAACTCCCACGTCGACTACAGCGCGATCGCGGCGGCCTGCGGCATCCCCTCGGTGCGGGTGGAGAAACCGGCCGAGGTGCGGGCGGGGCTGGCCGAGGCGTTCGCGCGTCCGGGGCCGGCCCTGGTGGAACTGGTCACCGACCCGAACGCGCTGTCCATGCCGCCCAAGGTGACGGCGGCGCAGGTGCGCGGCTTCGCCCGCGCGATGGGGCGGACGGTGCTGGACGGCGGCGTCGGCAAGATGGCGCTCATGGCCCGCAGCAACCTGCGCAACATCCCGCGCCCGTGAGCGTCGCCCCGCTCACAGGGGCATGCTGTACGTGACGCGGAACCGGTCGCCGGGGATGACGATGTCGCTCGTCTCGACGGGCCGATCGGCCGCCCAGTGCGTACGTTCGACATGCAGCACATGCACCCCGGCCGCCAGGTGCAGCGCGTCGATCTCCGCCGGGCGCGGCGGCCGGGTGTGGACGCTCTCGACGACCTCGGTGACCTTGATCCCGAGCGCCTGCATGCGCGCGACCAGGCCGCGCCGTTCGTCCTCCCCGTGCACGGCGAGCTCACGCGGCTCGTACGAGGTGGCGAGCTGGAGCGGTTTGCCGTCGCCGCGGAAGATGTACTGGGTCCTGGTCAGCGTGGCCGAACCGTCGACCTTCAGCCGCCTGCCGAGGTCGGGGCCGGCCTCGACGGGCTCGCTGTGCCAGTCCCATGTCACGCGCCGGCCCTGGGCCTGCAGGTCGGCGGCGAACGGGGCGGGATGGTCGAGGAACCGCCACCGGTGCAGCGGAGCGAGGACGGGGCGGTCCCTGACGTAGTGGCCGGAGCCCACGCGGCCGATGATGAGGCCCTCGCCCGCCAGGGCGCGCAGGGCGTGCCGGGCCGCCGTCTCGCCCACCTGGTACTTGCGGGTCAGCTGCGCCCGGGAGGGGATCGGGGCGCCGGGGGGAAGGGTGCCGTCGATGATCTGCCGCCGGATGTCTTCGACGACGCGCAGGTAGACCGGATCTGAGGTGGCCACTAGTCCATCCCTGGGGGGTTCGTGTGAGGCGTTGCCCCATGTTGCCGTATTCGACAGGTAACCAACCGTCATCGAACAGACTTGGAGCCCCAACTTTGCGGACCGGAAAAATCATCCGAGAAACCCTGTAACACCGACGTAAGGTGCACCGATTAGCCGGTAGAGGTCGTCGATGTGTGTACCCCCGAGCACATATCGGCGGCCTCTTCCCTTATGTTTCCCTACGGCCGCCTCTTTCCCGGCGTGGCTGGACATGCCCCCAGATGGCATGGAACGGTGTGACAAAGGACGCCCCCAAGCTGGCAAAGCGGGGTGGCGGCGTCCACCGGTTTGCGGAATCCAGGTAGCGTTCGCACTATGGCACCGCCCACTGGAACCACGGACGCACCCTTCGGCCGCATGCTGACCGCCATGGTCACGCCCTTCGCCTCCGATGGCGCGGTCGACTATCCGGCCGTCCGCCGGCTCGCCGCCTACCTGGTGGACGAGCAGCGCAACGACGGCCTCGTCGTGAGCGGGACGACCGGTGAGTCGCCCACCACCTCCGACGAGGAGAAGGAGCGCATCCTCGGTGCGGTGCTCGAAGCGGTCGGCGACCGCGCGACCGTGGTGGCCGGTGCCGGCTCCTACGACACCCACCACAGTGTCCGGCTCGCCAGGGCGGCGGCCAGGGCCGGGGCGCACGGGCTGCTCGTCGTGACGCCCTACTACAACAAGCCCCCGCAGGAGGGGCTCTACCAGCATTTCACCACGGTGGCCGACGCGACCGAGCTGCCGGTGATGCTCTACGACATTCCGGGCCGCAGCGGCGTGCCGATCTCGAGCACGACCCTGATCCGGCTGGCCCAGCACGAACGCATCGTGGCCGTGAAGGACGCCAAGGGCGACCTGTTCGCCGGCAGTCAGGTCATGACGGCCACCGACCTCGCCTTCTACTCCGGCGACGACCTGCTCAACCTGCCCTGGCTGTCGATCGGCGCGGCGGGTTTCGTGAGCGTCGTCGGGCACGTCGTCGGCGGCGAACTGGCCCGCATGATCGACCTGTACCGGGACGGCGACGTGGCCCAGGCCCTCGCCGTGCACCGCCACATCGCGCCCGTGGTCGACGGGATCATGCTGAGCGCGGGGGGCGCGATCATGGCGAAGGCCGCCCTGGGCATGGTCGGCATGCCCGTCGGATCGGTGCGGCTGCCGCTGGTGCCCGCGACAGAGAAGCAAAACGCCGAGCTGCGTGCCTGCCTGGTAGCCGGCGGGGTGAAGTTGTCAGACGTCTAAGACGGGGAGGAACCGGAAGTTTTGAGAACACGATTTGACCACGGGGGACAGGCATGAGCCATCCACATCCCGAACTGGGCCCCCCACCCGCACTGCCTGAAGGCGGCCTGCGCATCGTCGCGCTCGGCGGACTGGGTGAGATCGGCAGGAACATGGCCGTCTTCGAGTACGACGGCCGGTTGCTGATCGTCGACTGCGGGGTCCTGTTCCCCGAGCCGGACCAGCCGGGGGTCGACCTGATCCTGCCCGACTTCGAGTACATCAGGGACCGCCTCGACGACGTCGAGGCCGTCGTGCTGACGCACGCGCACGAGGACCACATCGGCGCCGTCCCCTACCTGCTGCGGGAGCGGCGCGACATACCGCTCATCGGCTCCAAGCTCACCCTCGCCCTCATCGAGGCCAAGCTCACCGAGCACCGGATCCAGCCCAAGAAGCTCCAAGTGATCGAGGGCGAACGGCACACGTTCGGGCCCTTCGAGTGCGAATTCTTCGCGGTCAACCACTCGATCCCCGACGCGCTGGCCGTGGCCATCCGGACGCCCGCGGGCATCGTGCTGCACACCGGCGACTTCCGCATGGACCAGTTGCCGAGCGACGGGCGTCTCACCGACCTGGGCGGATTCGCCCGGCTCGGCAGCGAAGGCGTCGACCTGCTCATGTCCGACTCCACCAACGCCGAGGTGCCGGGGTTCGTCACCAGCGAACGCGAGATCGGGCCGGTCATCGACGAGGTCATCCGCACCTCGGAGCAGCGGGTCATCGTGGCCAGCTTCGCCTCACACGTGCACCGCATCCAGCAGGTCATGGACGCGGCGGCCCGGCACGGCCGCAAGGTCGCGCTGGTGGGCCGTTCGATGGTGCGCAACATGGGCGTGGCCCGCGACCTCGGCTACCTCAAGGTGCCGCCGGGGTTGATCGTCGACTCCCGCGACATCGAAGAATGGCCGCCCCAGGACGTGGTGCTCGTCTGCACCGGCTCCCAGGGCGAGCCGATGGCCGCGCTGTCGCGGATGGCCAACCGCGACCACCCCATCCGGATCGCGCAGGGCGACACCGTGCTGCTGGCCTCGTCGCTGGTGCCCGGCAACGAGACCGCCGTCAACAAGGTGATCAACGGCCTGACCCGCTGGGGCGCCCGGGTCGTGCACAAGGGCAACGCCAAGGTGCACGTCTCCGGCCACGCGGCGGCGGGCGAACTGCTGTACGTCCTCAACCTGACGCGCCCGTCCAACTTCATGCCGGTCCACGGCGAATGGCGGCACCTGCGGGCCCATGCGAAACTCGCCGCGCTCACCGGCGTTCCGCAGGACCACATCGTCATCGCCGAGGACGGTGTCGTGGTCGACCTGGTCGACGGCCGAGCCAAGATCGTCGGTGCCGTCCATGCCGGTTACGTCTACGTCGACGGCTCGTCGGTCGGCGAGATCACCGACACGTCGCTCAAGGACCGCAGAATCCTCGGCGACGAGGGCTTCATCTCGGTCGTCATCGTGGTCGACTCCAACACCGGCAAACTCACCGCCGGGCCGGAGATCCACGCTCGTGGCTCCGGCATCGACCCGGCCCAGTTCGACGAGTTCATCCCACAGATCGAGAAGGCCCTGGAGGCCAAGGCGGCCGACGGGGTGGTCGACATGCAGGAGATCCGGCGGGTGGTCCGCCGCACGGTCGGGCGCTGGGTCAGCGACACCTACCGCCGCCGCCCGATGATCATTCCTGTGGTGCTCGAGGTCTGAGACCCGACGCAGGCCCGAGGCCCACGTACGCCTCGGGCCCCCGTAGGCCCTTCATGGCTACGGGGGGCACGTGACCTAAGGCAGCCCTCGAAGCCGGCCTCTGCCTGCTTCGAGGGCCGCGCCCGCCTGGGGTTCGTCATTCGTGCCCTGCCCACGCACCCCTGAGGCTCGGTCCGGGGCAGTCGCAGGCGTCCTCAAGTTTCGTGCACGCGCACAAGGCTGAAAGCGCCGGTCGAGAGCTGATCGCAGTCGATCCCCGCAACACCTCCCGCACGTGCTCGCGCTGCGGGCACGTGGCGAAGGAGAACCGCCGCACCCAGGCCGCGTTCGCCTGTACGGCGTGCGGGCACACCGCGCACGCCGACGTGAACGCGGCGACCAACATCCTCAGGGCAGGGCTTGCCCTTCGCCAGGCCGCCCAAGCGGCTTAGCGAGAAGCCGCTTCCTTCAGGGAGCGGAGGAGTCACGGTCACTTCCCGGCCTTTGCCGTGCACGTCCGGACCGACGCAGTCCGGTAGGGTGCGCGGCCCCTTCGCCTTCTCAGTCAGTGACTCGGCTTCTGTTCTGGTAGAGGAGATCGGCGTACTCGGGGTGGTGCTCGATCCAGCCCGCGTAGAAGGGGCAGGTGGCCAGCACCCGCAGGCCTGACTTCCGTGCCTCGTCCAGCGAGGTCCGAACCAGCGCCGAGCCGATGCCCTTTCCCTCGTGCGTAGCGCTGACTTCGGTGTGGACGAAGGCAATCAGGTCGGGGGTGAGGATGTACTCGGCGAATCCGGCCACCTCCTCCTCTCCGTCCAGCCTCGCCTCATAGCGGCGCGCCTCGCGCGCGTTAGTAATATGTACGGTCATGTCCCCTCCATGAGGGTGAGCGTAGTGCGCCTTCGAGCGCCCGGCGGCAGGCCGGCCCGCAGGTAGCGGGTTTGCCGAAAGCACCCCTCGTCGAGCCCGGATCCGGCCTCTTTCCGCGGCCTCAACAGAGCCACCACATGTAGGTGCCACTGCCTGCCCTACCATGGGCGCACCTCATGGAACTCCCACTCAGGCCGCTCTCCTGCACGAAAGCAACGTACCCACGGTCACCGGTACCGCCGCGTAAGCGATCATGATGATGGCAGCCGCCCACGGAGGCAGCAGCGAGCCGTACACAGAGTTCGTGAGGTCCGCCTGTGTGATCTGCCGGGGGAGTCCTCCGATCATGACGGAGCCGAGGCGTTCGCTCCACGGCTCCGGCAGGTTGCCGCAGATCATCGGTATCACGTAGGCGAGCCCGACGAGGGTCGAGACGGCGCCGGCCGTGGATCGGAGGATCGCGCCCGCGCCGAGGCCCAGCAGCGCGAAGACGGGTACCGAGAGACTGGTGGTGACGAGCGTGGGGAGCCTCTCGAAGACAGGTGTGGTGTAGATGCCCGAGAAGCGGTCACCGATCACGAGGCGACACAGGAAGTGGGTGCCGAACACGGTGATGGTGCCGGCCAGGAGGCCGAGCAGCCCAACGACGACGGATTTCGCCATGAGTACGGGCCAACGCCGTGGCACCACGGTGAAGCTCGTCTTGAGCATCCCGGACACATGTTCGGAGGTGAAGGCCAACGCGCCCAGGATACCCATGCAGAGCTGCGGCACGATCACCACCACCTCTTCGACCTCCGCGAGAGCGGCCTGCGGGCGCCGATGGGGTGGGGCACTGTCGTACATGCCGGCGGCCGTCCACGCGACCGCCAAACCGAGAAGGATGCCGCCCATGCTCAGAACGAGGTTGAGGTAGGTGGAGCGGACCGAACGGATCTTCAACCACTCCGAAGCCAGTGTGTTCACCCGTCCTGCCTTTCTGGCGCGACCTTCGGCCACTTCAACCGGGTATGGTCACGCATCGCGTTTCCTGAACAGGTAGAGGGCGATGGTCAGAGCGACGGCGGCGTAGGAGACCAGGACCGTGAGGGCGGCCCAGGGCGGCAGGAGACCGTCGCCGAGGCGCCGGGACAGTCGTTCGCCCGCGATCTGAGGCACCAGGTTGGGCAGCATGAAGGTGGCGACCCGGGTGTTCCACGGAGCAGGGAGGTAAGGAGCGACGCCGGGCAGCACGAAAAGGAGGGACACCACCGACACGATCCCGGCGGCCGTGGAGCGGGTGGCGCATCCCAGTCCCAGCCCCACCAGCGCCAGGACCGTCACCGACAGCCCCGAAGCGAGCAGCATCGGCAGGTCGGCGGTGAAGGAGGACTCGTTGAACCCGAGAAACCGGTCACCGGCTATCAGACGACTCGTCAAGTACGTGACCAGAAGGATGGCCATCGCCCCGACAAAGGTGACGGCACCCACGACGCCTGCCTTGGCCACCAAGAGAACACTTCTTCGGGGGACGACTGTCAGGCTTGAGCGGACCATGCCGGTGGCGTACTCAGAAGAGATCGCAAACACGCCCAGCAGCGCCAGACTCGCCTGAACGAGCGGCAGGAAGCCCTGCTCGGGTGCCGCGGCACGGGTTGGTCCCCGCTCGTCGGACAGGCTTCCGGCGTAAAGGGTCCACACGGCACCGAGGACCACCATGAGCGCCGCAACACCGATCGTTTGATAGGTCGAGTTGATGGAGCGCAGCTTCAGCCATTCGGAGGCGACCACAGCCTTCGTCATGACGACACCCCGAACTGCACGCTGCTCGCAGTCAGGGCCATGTAGGCGTCTTCGAGAGTGTGGTAGCGGGTGGTGAGCTCTGCGACCGTGGCTTGGGTGATCAGTCGACCACGACCGACGATCACGATGCGATCGGCCGTCAGGGCCATCTCGCTCATGAGGTGGCTGGACAGCAGGATCGTCCGTCCTTCGGCCGCGAGTGAGCGCATGAGATCCCGAAACCAACGCACCCCGTCGGGATCCAAGCCGTTGACCGGCTCGTCGAACATCAACACCTTGGGGTCTCCGAGCAGCGCCGCGGCGATGCCCAGCCGCTGCTTCATCCCGAGGGAGAAACCTTTCACCCGCTTGCGGGCCACGCCTGCCAGGCCCACCTGCTCCAGCACCTCGGCCACTCGCCGCGGGCCGATGTCGTTGGTGCGGGCCAGGCAGAGGAGATGGTGGTAGGCGCTGCGCCCCTCGTGCACGGCATTGGCGTCGAGCAGCGCACCCACCTCGCGCATGGGCCTGGCCAAGGACCTGTACGGCCGGCCGTTGACGAGGGCCTTCCCCGAAGTCGGTGCGTCGAGGCCGAGGATGAGGCGCATGGTGGTGGACTTGCCGGCACCGTTGGGCCCCAGGAACCCGGTGACATGCCCCGGCTCCACGGTGAAGGACAGGTCGTGCACGGCCAGGGTGTCGCCGTAGCGCTTGGTCAGGTGGTGGAGTTCGATCACGCTCAAGAAGATGCGGCATGGCCGGCCACCGGCGCATCGGACCACGGTCCGAACCTCAACGTCAGACCGTAGGCTGACGTGCCGGCCCCGCATCATTGGCTACGGTCTACGCGTGAACGAGCCGTACCCCCTCTTCGCCCGCCGCCTCAGCCGTGGCCAGCTGGTCGCGCTGGACGCGGTGGCGGGGCTGGTGTTCTCGCTGCTGTTTCTCACCATGGTCAGGCCCGTGGCCGGGCTGCCGATGGGAGGCTTGGTCCTTGCTCTGGGCCTGGGCCTGCCGCTGACACTGCGCAGGTTCTGGCCTGTCCCGATCTTCTGTCTCGCGCTGACGGCCTCGATCGCGGCAGTGGTGCTGGGTTCGGCCACCTTCGCCTACGTGGCGCCCGCTTATGCGCTCTACATCGTCGCGCTGGTGGACGAGAAGGGGGCCTGGGTGCCGACCACCGCGATCGCGGTGCTGACCGCGGTCACCCTCGTCGGCCTGGTGGCGGTGGGGGGCACTCCTCGGGCGGGTGCTGCGACCTGGCTCATGGATATGGATGTGCCGCTTCTCGGCATCGCTGCGCTGGGAGGGGCATGGACGGTCGGTCGCGCCGTCCGCGAACGACGGCTGTACGCCGCGCGTGACGCCGACAGGCTGGCCGAGAAGGCCGTGACGGAGGAACGGTTGCGCATCGCCCGCGAGCTGCACGACGTGGTCGCGCACAGCGTGGGGATGATCGCAGTGAAGGCGGGTGTGGCCAACCACGTTCTGCGCACGCGTCCGGAGGAGGCGCATGAGGCCCTGCGGGTCATCGAAACGGTGAGTCGCGGTGCGTTGGTGGAGATGCGTCAGTTGCTCGGTGTGCTGCGGTCGACCGATGCGCCCGACCGAGGACCGGCGCCCGGCCTCGACGGGATCTGGGAGCTGGCCGAACGGGCCAGGATGGCTGGGGTGGAAGTGGCACTCCATGTCCAGCTCCCTTCTGGTGATGACGATCAGGAGAGCCGAAGCGGCACACCGATGGTGGCGCACGGAGGGAGCCTGGACGCGCCGCCTGCGATGTCGGGCGTGCGACGGGGTCGATCTGTGGGGCAGCCGGGTAGCGGCCGGGGCGGGTCGGCGGTGGCGTCGGATGGGAGTCATGCCCCGCCCGGTAGGGGCGCCGGAGAGTCGGTGGGGCAGCCGGGTAGCGGCCGGGGCGGGTCGGTGAAGGTGCCCGGAGAGGGCGCCGGAGGGACGGTGGGGGCGTCGGCCGAGCACGCCGGTAGATCGGCGGGGACGCTGGGTGAGCGCGCCGACACGTCGACGAGGGCGTCTACTGGGAGTGCGAAGCAAGGACGATGGGATCGAGAAGAGGCCGGTCACGGGCAGCATGCCGACGAGAGGTTGCCCGAGGGGGTAGAGCTTTCGGTATATCGGATCGTGCAGGAGGCGCTCACCAACGTGGTCAAACATGCGGCGCCCGCGCGGTGCCGGGTGTCCGTGGTCGCAGGTGCGCGCGAGGTGCGCATAGAGGTGACCGATGACGGGCCGGGGCGGCGTACGACGTCCGCGACCGGGGCGGGTCACGGATTGATCGGCATGCGCGAACGGGTCATGACCTTCGGCGGTGTATTCGAGGCCGGCCCCTTGCCGGGGAGGGGATTTCGGGTCTTGGCGACGCTCCCCTACAGGGGTGCCGCATGATCCGGGTGCTCGTCGCGGACGATCAGGCGCTGCTGAGAGGGAGTTTCAGGGTGCTGGTCGACTCGGAGCCCGATATGACGGTCGTCGGGGAGGCCGCGACAGGTGCCGAGGCCGTGTCCATCACGATGGAGGAGTGTCCTGATGTGGTGCTCATGGACGTTCGGATGCCGGAGATGGATGGGATCGAGGCCACCAGGCGCATCGGCACGGCATCGCGCGTCCTCATCGTGACCATGTTCGACCTGGACGCCTACGTCTACGACGCGCTCCGGGCCGGGGCCAGTGGGTTCCTGCTCAAGGACACTCCGCCGACCGACCTGCTGGCCGCCATCCGGGTGGTCGCACGAGGCGAGGCGTTGCTGGCTCCCACGGTGACACGCAGGCTGATCGAGGAGTTCGCTCGCGTTCCGGTCACGCCGGCCCTTCGGGGGCTCGACGGGGTCACCGAGCGGGAGCGGGAGGTTCTCACCTTGATCGCTCGTGGGTTGTCCAACGCCGAGATTTCCACCCACCTCCAACTGAGTTCAGCGACGGTCAAGACCCACATCAGCCGCCTGCTGGCCAAGCTGGACGCCAGGGACAGAGCTCAGTTGGTGATCGCAGCGTACGAGGGCGGGTTGGTGTGTCCGGCTCGGTGACCCTTACCAGGGCCACCCGCGCCGGGGTGGTCATGCGCCGGGGTGGTCGGCTGGCTCGTGTGCGGCTGCCTCATGTGCGGATGCCGTGTGGGCTTGCGCCGAGGAGCCACGGACAACTGATACTCGCCGTCCATATATGTGAACTTAAGTCAGATTTGTAGACAAGTGCGGCAACTGTAAGAATCGGGTGGAGAAGGTGTCAAGACTCCGAAGGGCCAATCCATGATCTACGGATACGATCCCAGGACCGGTGAGACGGTGGGCGCAGCGCTGCCCGAGACGGACCGTGACGGGGTCGACAAGATCGTCTCTGCCGCGGCCGCCGCGGGCGCCGCCTGGCGTGCCACCCCCGCTGCCGACCGGGCGGTCACGTTGGAGGACGTCGCCGACGCGCTGACCACGCACGTGGACGAACTGTGGCAGCTCGCCGACCAGGAGACCGCCCTCGGTGAGGTACGGCTACGCGGCGAGGTGGCCCGAACGGCCGGCCAGTTCAGGCTCTTCGCGCAGGTGATCAGGGACGGCGGCTATCTGGACGCCGTCGTCGACCACGCCGATCCGTCGGCGACCCCGCCCAGGCCCGACGTACGCCGGATGAAGCACGCGCTGCAGGGCGTCGTCGCGGTGTTCTCGGCGAGCAACTTCCCGTTCGCGTTCTCGGTGGCCGGCGGCGACACGGCGTCCGCGCTTGCCGCGGGCTGCCCTGTGGTGGTCAAGGCCCACCCCGGCCACCCCCGCACCTCCGAGCGCGTGGCCCAGATCGTCCGTGAGGCCCTGCCGCAGCCGGAACTGCTCGGGCTCGTCCAGGGCATGCAGGCCGGCATCGACCTGGTGCGTCATCCCTCGGTGGCGGCGGCGGGGTTCACCGGATCCGTGGCGGGCGGCAAGGCGATCCAGGCGTTGATCGACGAACGTGAAGTGCCGATCCCGTTCTTCGGAGAGCTGGGCAGCGTCAACCCGGTCGTCGTGTTGCCGTCCGCCCCGACGGCCGAGGTGGCGACCGGTTTCGCGGGCTCGCTCACGCTTGGGGTGGGGCAGTTCTGCACGAACCCGGGGCTGATGTTCGTGCCGGACGACGACGAGCTCCGCAAGGCGCTGGCCGCGGCGGTCGAGGGCACCACGGGCGGCCCGATGCTGGCCGAGCGGATTCGCGACGGCTACCTGGGTGGCGTCGAACGGCTCGGCGAGCTCACCCTGCTGGCCGAGGGCAAGCCGGGCGAGGGCCGCTGGGCGGTGACGCCCAAGGTGTTCACCACGGACCTGCGCTCGTTCGAGCAGGGGCTGCCGCGGATCGCCGAGGAGTGCTTCGGGCCGGCGTCCCTCGTGGTGACGTACCGGGACGCCGCGGACCTGCCAGCTGTGCTGGAGCGGCTCGAGGGGTCGCTGACGGCGACCGTCCACGCCGCCGACCCGAGCGAGGCGGCGCAGGTGGCCGACGTGCTCGGCCGCAAGGCCGGGCGGCTCATCTGGAACGGGTGGCCGACCGGGGTGGCGGTGTGCTGGGCGATGCACCACGGCGGTCCGTGGCCGTCATCCACCGCACCCGCGCACACGTCCGTCGGGGCGACGGCCATCGACCGGTGGCTGGCGCCCCGCGCCTACCAGGACTGGCCGGAGGAACTGCTGCCCGACGAGCTCAAGGACTCCAACCCGCTGCGTGTCCCGCAGCGCGTGGATGGCGCCCTGCGCGCGTCCTGAACCTGTACGAGGGCTGCCTCGCGGCGTCGTGAGCACGCGTCCATAGCGTGTCTCGCGGCGTCGTGGGCGCGGTCCGTGGTGTGTCTTGTGGGGTGGTGGGCGCGGTCCGTGGTGTGCCTTATGGGCGGCTGCTCGGCGTGGGCGGTGGTGATGCGCTGGAGCAGGTCGAAGTCACCGAGCCCGTTCTTGAATCCGGTCACATTCGGCGCCTGCGCCAGTTCGGTGACCGCCGCGAGGGAGATGCGGGCAGTGCCCCGCTGGGAGATGATGACGGGCAGCCCGTCCGTTTCGCTCGCCTCCAGCACGTAGCGGACCAGGTCGCCGGAGGGGCGGTGACCAGGTAGGGCGGCATGAGCACCCGCCCGTCGGCGCCTTGGGCGGCGGCGGCCTGGGCGGTGGGCAGCGTGCCGCCGGCGCCGGCGAAGACGGGCGCAGGGTGGCCCTTCTAGCGGATGCCCTCCGGCCTAGCGGATGCCCTCCCGTCGGAGGGTGGCAGCGAGCTTGCGGGTGTGGGTGACCATCGCCTGGGTGATCCGTTCGACGTGGGCGGGGCCCGGCTCGGCCGGCATCGAGCAGCTGATGGCGTCGGTCGCGGGGATCCGGTAGTCGACGGTCACGGCCACGCAGGCGACGCCGGGAGTGCCCTGCTCGCGTTCGTACGCCCAGCCGCGGGTGCGGACCTGGTCGAGTTCCTCGGTGAGCTTGACCAGGTCGGTGATCGTGTGTTTGGTCATGGCCTGCAGCGGGCCGGGCAGCACGGCCTTCACCTCGTCGTCGGTGAGCTGCGCGAGCAGCGCCTGCCCGAGTGCGGTGACGTGCGCGGGCAGCCGCCTGCCCACGCGCGGGGTGATGTGGTGGGCGTCGCGTGACTCCCGTGTGGCCAGGTAGAGCACGTGGGACTCGTCGCGGCGAGCGAAGTGGACGGTGTGCCCGATCTCGTCGCGCAGGTCCTCCAGGGCCTGTTGCGCGAACGGCAGGGCGGGGTCCTTGTCCAGGTAGGCCGTGCCGGTCAGCAGGGCGTGCGGCCCGATGCCGAACGCCCTTTGGCGGTGTCGGTCTCCACCCATTTGAGTTCGACGAGTGTGCGCATGAGGGCGTGCAGGCTGCTGCGGGGGAAACCGGTGTGCTGCTGCAGCTGTGACAGCGTCAGTGCCTCCGGGGAGGCGGCCAGCGCCTCCAGGATGCGGACCGTCCGCTCGGCGGACTTGACGAGCTGCGGCTCCATGTCCATCCCTCTCGACAATCGTTCCTGATGTGCCAGCATATGGGATGGCGTCCACGTACATGGACACTCCGCCCTTCACCCGCACCGAGAGCGGGAGGGCGATGATCTTCTCGGGCGGCATCATGGTCGTGAGCGTGATCAGCATCACGACCGTCATGCCCCGGAACTTCTCGCGTGCCAGAACGTAGGCGGCGATGACGCTCCGAAGCAGCCGCGGCGGCAGCCCGAAGCCGGCCACCACGAACGAGTTGAGCAGGTAGGCATTGTCGGCGGCTGCGGCGAGCGTGCGGGCGTCGGGCACGTCCTGACGGACCACAGGTAGTGGGCCGGGCCCTCGATGAGCAACGCTAGCGGCGGGCCCGGGACGATCGAGCCCACCGTGGTGCCGACGGCCGGCACGACGCTGTGCGAGATCGCCCGGCCGTCAGCGTGACGGCGAGTGCCGCGGTGGGCGTCTCTCCGAGCAACTGGCGTGACATGAACCGCCTCCTGTTCACATCCTTGGACGGCTGTCCAAGATCTGTCATCAGTTCATGGGAACCTAGCAAGTGACGCAGATCACGGCCACTCTTCAAGAATGTGAATATCGGGCAGCTTTGTGTACAAGGTGGCCATGCGCATTCTCATGACAGGTGCCGCCGGCAAGGTCGGCACGCTCATGCGGCCCCGTCTCGCCCGCGAGGGCCGCATCCTCCGCCTGTCCGACCTCGTCCCGCTGGACCCGGGCCCCGGCGAGGAGGCGGTGACGGGCGACGTCGCCGACGAGGCGGCCATGGCCGAGGCGGTCAAGGGCGTCGACGCGGTCGTCCATCTCGGCGGCCAGAGCCGGGAGCACCCGTGGGCCGACATCGTGCACGCCAACATCAACGGCACCCAGGTGCTGCTGGAGGCCGCGCGCGCGGAAGGGGTGCGGCAGGTCGTCCTGATGGGCAGCCACCACGCGGCCGGCTTCCACACCCGTCCGCCCGGCGGGGCGGAGTTGCCCGACTACGCCTTCCCCCGGCCCGACACCTACTACGGCGTGAGCAAGGTCGTCATGGAGGCGCTCGGCAGCCTCTACCACGACAGGTTCGGCATGAATGTGACGGTGATCCGGCTGGGCACCTGCAGCGAGGCCTCGGGCGACACTCGGGGCCTGACCACCTGGATCTCGCCCGACGACTGCGCCCTCCTGCTGGAGGCGGCGCTCGTCGCGCCCGGGTACCACGTCGTCTGGGGCGTCTCCGACAACCGGCGCCGCTGGTGGTCGCTCGACGAGGCGCGGGCCATCGGCTACGTCTCGCGCGACGACTCCGAGGCGTACGCCGCCCGGATCATCGCCGAGCAGGGTGAACCCGACCTGGCTGAGCCGCTGCACGACCGGGCCGGAGGGGTGTTCACGCTCAACGAGCTGGGAGGCGCCTGGTAGGGCCGGGGGCGGGCGGGTTCCCTGGCGCGCTGTCCCGGACGACGGCCGGCAGCCAGCATGTCCACTCATGATCGTAAATGCAACCGGTTGTAGTAGATCCTTGGGTGGCAGCAAAAAGTTGACGAGGTGCTTCCGTGCACTATCCCGTGCTGAGCAGGGGATACGTCGTTGACGATATATCGGTAACGGGTTTGTAACGCCTGCAAAGGGTTGACGAAACTTTTCGCATCCTTATAGGAATGCGCTATCCAATCCCGCCGTGCCGGGGAGGCCCTGGAATGAGGGATGCATGAATCCATGTCTGATTCGGTTTCCGTGACGGGAGGCCGTCGTCGCGTGCCCCGCGTGAGCGTGCACCGGCGGCGTGAGGCCCGTACGGCCTACGTCTTTCTCGCGCCCTGGTTCCTGGGGCTGTTCGCCATCACCGTGGGGCCCATCCTGGCCTCGCTGTACCTGTCGTTCACCGACTTCAGCCTGCTGGAGGCGGGGACCTGGGTCGGGTTCGACAACTACACGAAGATGTTCACCGAGGACACGAGATTCATCACCTCGCTGAAGGTGACGACAATCTACGTGGTCGTGTCGGTGCCGCTGCAGCTCGCCTTCGCCCTGGGCCTCGCTCTGGCGCTGGACCGGGGGCTGCGCGGGCTGCCGTTCTACCGCTCGGTCTACTACCTGCCCTCGCTGCTCGGCGGCAGCGTGGCCATCGCCATCCTGTGGCGCAAGCTCTTCGGCGCCGACGGCCTGGTCAACTCGCTGCTGGCGGTGGTCGGCATCGACGGCCCCGGCTGGGTGTCCGACCCCGACACCGCCCTCGGCACGCTGATCCTCCTGCACGTGTGGACGTTCGGGGCCCCCATGGTCATCTTCCTCGCCGGCCTGCGGCAGATCCCGCAGAGCTACTACGAGGCCGCCTCGGTCGACGGGGCCACCCGGTGGCGCCAGTTCCGCTCGATCACCCTGCCGCTGCTGACGCCGATCATCTTCTTCAACCTCGTGCTCGAAGTGATCAAGTCGTTCCAGTCGTTCACGCAGTCGTTCATCGTGAGCGGCGGCAACGGGGGCCCCGCCGACTCCACGCTCTTCTACACGCTCTACCTCTACCTCAAGGGCTTCAAGAGCTACGAGATGGGCTACGCGGCCGCCATGGCCTGGGTCCTCCTGGTCATCATCGCCGGCCTGACCGGCGTGAATTTCCTCGCGTCGAAGTATTGGGTCTTCTATGGCGACACGAAGTGACACCTCCAGCCTGCCGTTCCTCTTCCGCCCGAGGCGGGGCGGCAGGCTGCTGAAGCACATCCTCCTCCTGGGCTTCGGCCTGCTGATGCTCTACCCGCTGCTGTGGATGGTGTCGAGCTCGTTCAAGCCGGAGGAGATCATCTTCCGCGAGCCGGGGCTGTGGCCGAGCGCGGTCACGCTGGAGAACTACGCCGAGGGCTGGACCGCGCTGAAGCACTCCTTCGGCTACTACCTGTGGAACTCGGCGGTGATCACGGCGCTGAGCGTGGTGGCCAACCTGGTCGCCTGCTCGCTGGCCGCCTACGCCTTCGCGCGGTTGAACTTTCCGCTGAAGAAGCTATGGTTCGCGATCATGTTGGGGTCGATCATGCTGCCGCACCACGTGACCGTGGTGCCGCAGTACATCGTGTTCGCCAACCTCGACTGGATCAACACGATCTGGCCGCTGATCGTGCCCAAGTTCCTGGCGACGGACGCGTTCTTCATCTTCCTCATGGTGCAGTTCATCCGCACCCTGCCGAGGGAGCTGGACGAGGCCGCCGCCATCGACGGTGCCGGATACTGGCGGGTCTTCCTGCAGGTGATCCTGCCCCTGTGCATGCCGGCGCTCGCCACGACCGGCATCTTCACCTTCATCTGGACCTGGAACGACTTCTTCAGCCAGAACCTCTACCTCACCAACAGCGACAACCTCACGGTGGCCGTCGCGCTGCGCCAGTTCCTGGACTCCAGCGGCGAGTCGTCGTGGGGCCCGATGTTCGCGATGTCGATCGTGTCGCTCGGCCCGATCTTCGGTTTCTTCCTGGCCGGCCAGAAGTACCTGATCCGCGGTGTGGCTACCACCGGTCTGAAGTAGCCCTCTTCACCCCCCGCAACCCATCCAAGAGGAGGTAGAGCTGTGAACATCGGCTCTCGCAACAAGAAGTGGACCACGGCCGTGCTCACCGCGGCCGTGATGACCGCCGCCGGCGCCTGCGGCGGCGGCAGCAGCAGCGAGGCGGGTGGCGGCGACAAAGTCAAGATCGTCTTCTCCTACTGGGGCAGCGACGCCCGGCAGAAGCTGACCGAGCAGGCCATCGCCAAGTTCGAGGAGAAGAACCCGACGATCGACGTCGAGGGCGACTTCTCCAACTGGGACAGCTACTACGAGAAGCTCGCCACCAAGATCGCCGCCAACGACGCGCCGGACGTGATGACCATCGAGATCCGCGGCCTGGCCGAGTACGCCGGCCGCGGCGCGCTGGCCGACCTGGCGGGCAAGCTCAACACCGGCGACCTCGACCAGCAGGTGCTCACCAGCGGCCAGGTCGATGGCAAGCAGTACGCCGTCCCCACCGGCGTCAACACCTTCGCCATGCTGGTCAACCCGTCCGTGCTGGAGAAGGCCAAGCAGAAGCTGCCGGACGACAAGAGCTGGACCTGGCCGCAGTGGATGGAACTGGCCAAGAAGGTCAGCGCCGACGGGGGCGGCGTGACCGGCGCCGAATACAACTACAACCCCGCCTGGCTGCAGATCTACGCGGCCCAGAAGGGCGAGAAGTTCTACGACGGCAGCAAGATCGGTGTGTCCCCGGAGACGCTGAAGGAGTGGTGGGGCATCCACCAGCAACTCGTCAAGGACAAGGCGGCACCCGAGCCGGCCAAGACCGTCGAGCTGCTCACCGCCGGTCCCGAGCAGGCCCTGCTGTCCACCAACCAGGGGGCGATGGGCATGTGGTGGAGCAACCAGCTCAACGCCGTGTCGAAGGCCTCGGGCCAGGACCTCACCCTGCTGCGCGCGCCCAAGATCGAGGGGGCGAGCAGCGGCGGCATGTTCCTGCAGCCGGCGATGTACTACACCGCCTCGTCCAAGTCGGAGCACGCCGCCGAGGCGAACAAGTTCATCGACTTCCTGGTCAACGACCCCGACGCCGCCGCCATCCTGCTGAGCGACCGCGGCCTGCCGACCAACGGCAAGGTCCTGGCCGCGGTCAAGGACAAGTTGCCGGCCGTCGACCAGAAGACGCTGGCCTTCATCGACGACATCAAGAGCGAGCTCAGCCCGATCTCCGTCCCGCCGAAGGGCGCCATGGAGATGGAGAGCATCCTCAAGCGCAACAGCGAGGAGGTCTGGTTCGGCCGGACCACCCCCGACGAAGGCGCCCAGAAGTTCCTGTCCGAGGCGAACGCCGCCCTCGCCGGCTGAGCCGCGCCACACCGACGGCCCGGCGCGACCGGGCCGAGCCAGACCCGGCTGGGGGCCGTCAGGCCCCCGGCCGGCCCATCTCGACACTCGGGGAGAGAAGTTGAGCACCAGGTACGCCTTCGTCGGCCTCGGCCACCGCGCCCAGATGTACGTGGACGCGCTGCTCGGTGACTGGAGCGACACCGGCACGATCACCGGGCTCTGCGACACCAACCGGACCCGCATGGACTACTACGTCGAGCGCATCGGCCGGGACGTGCCGTGCTTCGCCCCCGACGAGTTCGGCAAGCTGCTCGACCTGGCCGACGCCGTCGTCGTCTGCACCGTCGACGCCACCCACGCCCGGTACGTCGTCGCCGCGCTGGACGCCGGCAAGGACGTCATCGTGGAGAAGCCGCTCACGGTGGACGCCGAGAGCTGCGCCGCCATCGCCGCGGCCGCCGAACGGGCCGCGGGCAAGCTGGTGGTGACCTTCAACTACCGCTACTCGCCGCGCAACTCCGCCGTGAAGCGCCTGATCAGCGAGGGCGCCATCGGCGAGGTCACCTCGGTGCACTTCGACTGGGCGCTCGACACCATCCACGGCGCCGACTACTTCCGCCGCTGGCACCGCGACCGCGCCAACTCCGGCGGCCTGCTGGTGCACAAGTCCACCCACCACTTCGACCTGGTCAACTGGTGGCTCGACGCCGCGCCGCGGCTCGTCTTCGCCCAGACCGACCTGCGCTTCTACGGCACCGCGCGGCCCCGCGGCGAGCGTCCGGCCCGCTCCCACGGCGCCCCGGGCCTGGGCGCCGACCCGTTCCTGCTCGACATCTCCGCCGACCCGCGGCTCAAGCGGCTCTACCTGGACGCCGAGCACGAGGACGGCTACATCCGCGACCAGGACGTCTTCGCCGACGGTGTCACCATCGACGACACCATGGCGGTCCTGGTGCGCTACGCCAACCGTGCCACGCTCACCTACTCCCTGACCGCGCACGCACCGTACGAGGGCTACCGGGTGGTCTTCAACGGCACCGAGGGCCGGATCGAGCTGGAGGTGTGCGAGCGGGGCTGGACGCCGCCGCAGGCGGCGATCGACCCCAGCGCGGCCAAGAAGGAGCACGTGACCGACGCCTGGGAGAAGCTCACCCTGCACCGCCACTGGCAGCAGGCCGAGGAGGTCACCATCGAGCAGGGCTCCGGCGGCCACGGCGGCGGCGACCGGCTGCTGCTCGACGACGTCTTCCGCGGCCCCGGCGACGACCCGCTCGGCCGTCCCGCCGGCTACCGCGACGGCATCCGCAGCGTGCTCGTGGGCGTCGCGGCCAACCGCTCGGCCGCCACCGGCCTGCCCGTCACCCTCGCCGGCGACGGCACCAGCCTGGCCGATGCCTGAGCCGGCCGGGCTGCGCCACCTCGGGGAGTTCTCGGGGCTGGCCGAGCTGGCGTGGCGGCAGCGCGGCGCCTTCCCCGAGGCCGTCCCGGGGCCCGCGCTGCGGCGGGCCGCCCGGGAGGCCGTCGGGGTGCTCGACCTGGCCGCCGAGGACGTCCGCGTGGAGCGCGCCTGGACGGCCGGCGACATCAGCGGCGAGGAGCTGTCGTGGTCCGTCGGGTACGGGCCGCGCACCCGCGCCTACCTGCTCCGGCCGCGCGGCGTCGCCGGCGTGCTGCCGGGCGTGGTCGCCCTGCACTGCCACGCCGGCATGAAGTGGGCCGGCAAGGACAAGATCGCCGACGGTCCCGAGCTGCCCGCGCCCGAGGTGCTGCGGCTGCGCCGGGACCTCTACGGCGGCCGCGCCTACGCGGGCGAGCTGGCCCGGCGCGGGTTCGCCGTCCTGGTGCACGACGTGCTGGGCTGGGGCAGCCGGCGCTTCCCGCTCGACGCCATGCCGGAGCCGGTCGCCGCCCTGGCCCGGGACGAGGGCCCCGCCGGGCGCCCGTCCGGACGGCTGTCCGAGGCGGACCGGTACGACCGCGCGGCGGCGCAGCACGAGCACCTGCTGGAGAAGTACTGCACGCTGCTCGGCACGTCGCTGGCCGGCGCCGTGGCGGGCGAGGATCTGGCGGCCGCGGCCTACCTGCGCCACCGTCCCGACGTGGGGCCGGTGGGCTGCGTCGGCCTGTCGGGCGGGGGACTGCGGGCGGCGCTGCTCGGCGCGTTCGACCCGGGCGTGCGCGCCGTCGCCATCGCCGCGATGGTCTGCTCGTACCGGGACATGCTGGACCGCCACGTCACCCGGCACACCTGGATGCTCTACCCGCCGGGCCTGTCACGCGTGTGCGACTACCCCGCGCTGGTCGCCGCCCGCGCCCCGGACCCGCTCCTGGTCCTGTACGCCGAGCGGGACGAGCTGTTCCCGCCGGCCGGGATGCGGCGGGCGCACGAGACGATCGCCCGCCTCCACCCGGAAGGCGGCTACGAGGGCGTCTTCTTCGACGCCCCGCACGCCTTCGACGTGCCCATGCAGGAGCACGCCTTCGCCTGGCTGGCCGACCGGCTCAGCCGGTAGCCTCCGCCACCAGCGCCGCGACGTCGCCGGCGGGCAGCCGCCCGTCGGCGACGACCACGGTCACCTCGCGGGCCAGCACGTCCTCGAACGTCAGCGGCGTGTCCCAGGCCAGCGCGGTGCCCACCCCGGGATACTCGGCGACCCTGACGAACCACGGGTCGTCCTCCTGGGCGAACACCAGCGTCCACGCCCGCGACGACAGCGCCAGCCACGGCGCGCGCGAGCCGTGCACGCCCTGCTCGCCCTCGGCGGCAGGGGAGTACACCCGCAGTTCCGGCGATCCGGCCGGCGCCCGCCAGAAGAAGCCGCCGTACCCCGCGCCGGCCCGGCCCTTGGTGGCCGAGCTGCGCACGGTCAGCGGCGCGTCCGTGAGGTTGTGCAGCCTGAAGCCGAACCGCAGCGCCCAGCCGCGCGACAGCGCCACGGCCCGCACGGTCCGCTCCTCGCGGACCAGGGGATCCTCTCCGGGGCGCTGCCACAGCAGTGTCTCGGCGAACCCGGAGCCGTCGCGTCCGGCGAACGCCACGTGCCGCTGGACGCCGTGGTCGTCCAGCCATGCCGGTCCGTGGTCGCGGACGTAGGTGCGCCCGCCCCAGAAGTTGCGCCCGCCCAGGTCCGTGACCGCCACGCCGGCGCCCAGGTGGTGCGGGTGGTCGTCGGGCCGCACCTCGGTCACCACCGTGCCGCCCAGTGTGCGCACCGGGTGCAGGTAGGGCCGGGGCGACTCGGTGAGCGGCAGGTCGGGCCGCGTCACGTACTCGGCCACCACCTCGCTTGCCACTCCGCCCGCCGCCCCGCCCGCCACGACGAGCGGCACGGCCCAGCTCACGCCCACCTCCGAGAACAGCGCCAGCCGTTCGGCGCACGCCTCGACCACCCCGGCGATGCCCGGCAGCACCACGCCCTCACCGGAGCGGTCCTGGTGCGCCGCCGCGATCGGCAGCGGATCGGGCGCCACCCTGATCGCCTCCATGACCCGCATGAACGCCCCCGTCCTGGCGATCGGCACCAGCAGGCCGGCGCCCGAGCGGACGTGCTCGACGAGGTTGACCAGCAGGTCGGCCCGCGGGAAGCGGCGCGCCGGCTCGTCGTTCAGCCGGACCTCGTCGGTCGTGTACGTGAACCTGATCCTGCCCCGCTCGCCGTGCACGACCACGTACGGCTCGTCCCGGTCGGCCGCGCACAGCGTCACAGCCGCCACGATGGGCGTCCCGTCGGCCGTCGTCACCCGGATGGCGGACGTGTCGTCCGACTCGATCGCGTTGGCGTGGAACAGCTCCGTCTCCACCGAGACGACCGCGTCGCGCTCCTCGGCCCCGGCCACCGCCAGCGCGGTGGCCACGGCGTGTGCGAACGGGTTGGTCAGCGCACCGTCCACCACGTCCACGCCGTCCAGCCGGCGCCGGCCGGCCCAGGCGCTGCGGGTGAAGTACGACGCCGGGCGCGGCCACGATCCGACCGCCCCGATTCCGGTCACCCGGCCGATGGCCCCGGAGGCGACCAGCTCGCGCACCGCCGGGATCGCCGCCGAGGCGAGACTCTGGAATCCGACCTGGCAGGCCAGCCCCGCCTCGGCCGCGGCCCGCCGCATCCGGTCGAAGTCGGCCAGCGTGGCCGCCGTCGGCTTCTCCACCAGCACGTGCGCCCCCGCGCCGAGCGCGGCCAGGGTCAGCTCGGCGTGCGTCGGGATGGGCGTGGCCAGGATGGCGATCCGCGCCCCGGTCCGCTTGATGAGATCCGCCAGGTCCGTGGCGAACTCCGGCTCGCCCAGCCCGTCCAGCGCGCCCGGCTCCGGCGGCGACGTGTCGCAGACGCCCACGAGCTCCACCATGTCCGTCAGCCCGCGCAGCCGGTCGAGATAGTGGGCGCCGAACCCCCGGGTGCCCGCCAGCACCACACGCATGCTCCTACCTCCAATGGAGCCCGAGGCCCCGGTGCTCGCCGACGCTCAGCCGTCCGCCGGCGACGTGGACAGGGTACGGTTCGGCCAGCAGCCCGAGCGCGGCGAACGAGGCGTCCTCGACCTCCTCGGCCATGCACGGCAGCGGCAGCGTCAGCGCGAGCTGCGCCGACAGGTCGGGCAGCAGGTGCGGGTAGACCGGCACGTCGAACGCCCGGGCCAGCTCCGCGATCCGCAGGAACGGCGTGATCCCGCCCACCCGCACCACGTTGGGCTGCACGACGTCGCAGGCGCCCGCCGTCAGCAGGTCGCGGAAGCCGTAGACGGTGTAGACGTTCTCGCCGACCGCGATGGGCACGTCCACCGACCGGCGCAGCTCGACGTGCGCGGCGACGTCGTCGGCCGACAGCGGCTCCTCCAGCCAGTGCAGCCCGTACGGGGCCAGCGCGGCGACGGCGCGGCGGGCCCGGTGCAGGTCCCAGCGCTGGTTGGCGTCGATCATCAGCAGCGTGTCCGGCCCGACGACCTCGCGCACGGCCGCCACCCGTTCCACGTCCTCACGCAGGTCGGGCCGGCCCACCTTCATCTTGACCGCCGGGTGACCGGCGGCCTTCCACCGCTCGGCCTGGGCGACCAGCTCGTCCAGCGAGTAGTGCAGGTTCACGCCGCTGCCGTACACCGGCACGGAGTCCCTGCGCCGGCCGAGCACGTCGACCAGCCCGCTGTCGCCGCAGCGCAGATCCCACAGCGCCAGGTCCACGCCGGCCAGCGCCACCGTGGTGATCCCGCCGGGGCCCGCCTCGCGCAGGTGCCGCCAGAGCCGGTCCCACACCACCTCGGGGTGCGGGTCCAGCCCGATCACGGCGTCGCGGATGTCGTGCTCCAGCAGCGCCTGGACGGCCCGTGCCCCGATCTGCGGCGTCCAGGAGAACCCGGTGCCGGTCCGGCCGTCGTCCAGCGTGATCCGGACGACGACGACGTGGTTGGCGGGCACGTCAGGCCCCCACGGGCGCGGCAGGGCCGCCGTGCGGGCGCTGACCGTGAGGTCACGAATCATGGAGGATCAGCGACCGTCCGTGCTTGATCAGCGCCTCCAGCTCGGCCACGTGCTCGGCCGAGGCGTCCACCAGCGGCGGGCGCACCGGGCCCGGCTCCAGGCCGCCGAGTCGCACGCCGGCCTTGACCAGGGAGACCGCGTATCCGGGCACCTTGGAGCGGAGCCGGACCAGGGGCTCGTAGAACTCGGTCAGGAGCTGCCGGGCGCCGTTGAAGTAGGCGGTGGCGAGGTCCGGCGCGAAGGCGAACGCCGCCGACGAGTAGAGCTCCACACCGATGCCGCGGTAGGCGCCCATGGTCAGTTCGGCCGTGGGCAGGCCGTTGAAGAACTGGAATCCGTCGCCGACCTCGTGCCGCACCGCCAGCACGATGCGCTGGATGAGGTCGATGTCGCCGAGCCCGTCCTTCAGGCCGATCACGCCGGGCAGCCCGGCCAGCTGCACGACCTGCTCGGGGGTGAGCACCACCGAACCGCGCATGTAGACGATGACCGGCAGGACCTCGGCGATCGCCCGTACGTAGGCGACGAACCCGTCGTGCGGGCCCTTGGCCAGGTAGGGCGGCATCAGCAGCAGCCCGTCGGCGCCCGCCTCGCGGGCGGCGCGCGCCTGGCGCAGCGCCGAGCCGAGCGGGCCGCCCGCTCCGGCCAGCACCGGGACGGAGCCTGCGGCCGTCCGCACGGCCACCTTGACCGCGCGCCGGTGCTCGTCCTCCGACAGGGCCGAGAACTCGCCCGTGCCGCAGGCCACGAACACCCCGCCGGGCCGGTGCGCCAGCCCGCGCCCGATGTGCTCGGCCAGCACGTCCTCGGCCAGCCCGCCGTCGGGGCCGTACGGTGTTATCGGGAAGAAGAGGATCCCGCTGAGGTTCATCCGATCTCCAGTTCGCTTCGCCAGTCGCGCTTGGCCGTCCAGCCGAGCATCCGCTCCGCCTTGGCGGAGCTGAAGGCCGGCGCGGTGCCGGTGAGGGCCGCGGCGGTCGCCGCGGTGGCGGGATTGACGGCGGGCAGCAGCTCCGCCAGGGGCTCGCGGGCCAGCGCGTCGGCGGCGCCGGCGAAGAACACCTCGCCGTTGGGCAGGTCCCACAGCCGGTCGACGAGCACGCCGATCATGTCGGAGGCGTCCCTGGCGTCGATGTAGTTGAACAGGGAGACACCCGCGATCTCGGGCCGGTCCAGCCGCTCGGCGATGGTGTGGCCCGACTGTGTGGGAGCTCCGGCCCACTCCTCGGGGGCGACGACGAAGCACGGCCGTACGGCCGCGAATCTCGTCCCGGGGTTGCGCGCGAACGCCGCCATCGTCTGCTCGGCCACGAGCTTCGACAGGCTGTAGGCGTTCCAGGGCTCGGCGGGGTGGTCCTCGTCGATCGGCAGGTAGCGGGGCCGCCAGCCGTGCGGCGCGCCGTAGCCGATGACCGTCGGGCTGCTCGCCACGACGACCCTGCCCACCCCGGTGTGGGTCGCCGCCTCGCACACGTTGAAGGCGAGCTGGGTGTTGGTGCGGAAGATGTGGCCCTCGGTCCGGCTGAACGGGGTCGCGATCGCGGCCAGGTGCACCACCACGTCGGGGCGGAAGTGCGCCATGACGTCGTAGGCCTCGCCGAGGTTCGTCAGGTCGGCCGGCAGCGTGTGCGCGGCCGCAGCGGGGGTGCCGGGCACCACGTCGACGCCGATCACCTCGTGCCCCGCCTGTGCCAGTGCGGTGACCACGCTGCGCCCGAGCCGGCCGGCGCTCCCGGTCACCAGTGTTCGCGTCATCGGATCTTTCACTACTCCTGGGGGTCGGGTTCGGCAACCGGTTGCAAAAAGTATTGAGGTTCCGTTCCGGCAACGTCAAGCCGTGGTCGTCCGGCATGAGGCATCCATGACCGAACTGATGAGGGATAGGCTGTGCATCGCGACGGGCGCGGCCCCCGTGCCGGTTCGTTGACAGCGATACAAACGCTTGCACTAAAGTACAAGCCATGGTCGGAGGAGGCCCAGCGTGGCGGTGACGATTCGCGACGTGGCCCGGGCGTCCGGTGTGCACGTCTCCACGGTGTCGCGGGCGTTCTCCGCGCCCCACCTGGTCAACCCCGAGACCCGCACCCGCGTCCTCGCCGTCGCCGACGACCTCGGCTACCGCCCCAACCGGGCCGCCCGGGCGCTCACCACCGGCCGCACCCACAATCTCGGCCTCATCGTCGCCGACATCTCCAACCCGTTCTTCCCGCCGCTGATCAAGGCCGCGCAGGAGCAGGCCAGGCTGCGCGACTACCACGTCTTCGTCGCCGACACCGACGAGGACCCCAAGGTCGAGGAAGATCTGATCCAGACCCTCACCAAGCAGGTCGACGGCGTCCTCCTGTGCAGCCCCCGCCTCACCAACCGCACCATCGAACGGCTCCGCGAGGAGGTGCCGTTCGTCCTGGTCAACCGCAGGGTCAAGGGCATGGCCACGGTCCTGATGGACGTGGCGCGCGGCGCCCGGCTCGCCTTCGGCCACCTCACCGCGCTCGGCCACCGCAGGCTCGCCCTGGTGACCGGGCCCAGCGGTTCGTGGACCAGCAGGGAGATGCAGGAGGCCGCCGCCGCCACGCACGAGGTCGACGTCGTCTTCCTCGGCCCCAACCAGCCCACCGAGCTGGGCGGCCTGGCCGCCGCCGCCGACGTGATCGCCTCCGGCGCGACCGGCGTCCTCGCCTACAACGACCTCGTCGCCATCGGCCTCATCGAAGGGCTCGCCGAGCGGGGCGTGGACGTGCCGGGCGACATCAGCGTCATCGGCGTCGACGACATCGTGGCCGGCCGGTTGAGCCGCCCCAAGCTGACCACCGTCGCCATGCCCACCGCCGCCGCCGGGCGCATCGCCGTCGACATGCTGCTGCAGTCGGTCGACTCGCAGGCGGCCACGGGTGTCACGATGCTGGAGACCACCCTGATCGTCCGCGAGTCCACGGGAGAGGCACGCACATGATGTTCGGAACGTTGCCGTCGGGGGAGCGCGTCGAGCGCTTCGAGCTGTCCTCCGGGCGGCTGCGTGCGGCCGTGCTCAGTTACGGCGCCGTGCTCCAGTCGCTGGAGGTGTCCGGCGTGAACGTGGTGCTCGGCCTGGACACGCTGGACGACTACCGCACGCGCAGCCGCTACTTCGGCGCGGTCGTCGGCAGATACGGCAACCGCATCGCCGGCGGCGCCTTCACCCTCGACGGCGTCACCTACACCCTGCCGCTCAACAACGGCCCCAACAGCCTGCACGGCGGCGTCGAGGGCTTCGACAGCAAGGCCTGGACCGTCGAGGACGCCGGCGACTCCTCCGTCACCCTCAGCCTGACCAGCCCCGACGGCGACCAGGGCTACCCCGGCACGCTGCGCGCGACGGTCACCTACACCCTCGACGGCGACGCCCTGCGGCTCGACTACACCGCCGAGACCGACGCGCCGACCGTGCTCAACCTGACCAACCACTCCTACTTCAACCTCGCCGGCGGCGGCGACGTGCTCGGCCACGTGGTGCGGATGGACGCCGGGCACTACCTGCCCGTCGACGACGACAAGATCCCGACCGGTGAACTGGCCGAGGTCGGCGGCACGCCGTTCGACTTCACCACGCCGCACGCCATCGGCGCCCGCTACGACGGCGCCTACGACCACTGCTTCGTCCTCGACGGCGGCATCACGGTGACCGAGCCCGGCAGCGGGCGCACCATGGAGGTCACCACCAGCGAGCCGGGCGTGCAGTTCTACGCGGGCGGCATGCTCGACGGCGCCGCCACGCCGTACGGGCCGCACGCCGGGTTCTGCCTGGAGACCCAGCACTTCCCCGACTCGCCCAACCAGCCGCACTTCCCGTCCACGGTGCTGCGCCCGGGCGAGCGCTACACCTCCACCACCACCTACCGATTCCCCGCCTGACCGCCGCCGTTCGGCGGCGGGTCGGCCGGCGCGGCGCCCGCCCGCGCCGCCGTCAGGGCCGTCGCCTTCAGCACCAGCAGCGCCACGTCGTCCCGCGACGGCTCGGCGGCGAACTCCTCGACCGCCTGCCGCACCCGTTCGGCGACGGCGTGGGCGCTCAGCCCCGCGCATCCCGCCAGCAGCCGCGCCAGGCCGTCGTCGTCGTCCAGCAGCAGGCCTCCCGAGCGGCGTTCCGTCACCCCGTCGGTGACGCACAGCAGCACCTCGCCGGGCGCCAGCTCGAACGTCTCGGCGAAGAACCGCACGTCCTGTTCGATACCGAGCAGCAACTGCGGCGTCGCCACCGCCCGCACCGTGCCGTCGGCCCGCAGCAGCAACGGCGGCGGATGCCCGGCACACGCCACCGTGCACAGCGCCCCGCCGTGCGGCAGCGGCGCCAGCTCGCCGCACAGCAGGCTCAGGAACCGGCCCTCCTCGCCGTCCTCCAGCAGCGTCCGGTTGAGCCGGTGCAGGATGTCGGCCACCGTGTAGCGCTCCTTGGCCAGCAGCCGCACGGCGTGACGGGCCAGCCCCGTCGCCGCCGCGGCCTCCGGCCCCGAACCGCACACGTCGCCCAGCGCGAAGCACCAGTGGTCGCCCACCACGAACAGGTCGTAGAAGTCGCCGCCCACGTCGGCGCCCTCCTCGGCCGGCTGGTAGACGACCGCCGACTCCACCCCCGGCATGCTCGCCACGCCCCCCGGCAGCAGGCCGCGCTGCAACGCCCGCGACGTGGTGGCCTGGCGCGCGTACAGCATCGCCGTGTGCAGGTTGAGCGCCACCAGGCGGCACAGGTCGGTCAGCAGGCCGGCCAGCTCCAGCGGCAGGGTGGGCTCCACCCTGCCGATCACCAGCGCCCCGTAGGACCGGCCCTGCGTCAGCAGCGGGAACGACAGCACGGTCTCCTGCCCGATCGGCCACGCCGCCCCCTGCCCGCCGGAGCCGGGGGCCTGCTCGCGGCCGGGCGCGGTCGTGCCGGACGAGACCGGGCGGGCGGCCGGGATGGCCGGGAGGGAGTGGCGCAGGTCGGCGTTGAGCCGCTCGTCGCTGTGCCAGACGTGGGCGAGCCGGGTCATGCCCGCGAGGTCGGTGAGGTAGACCGCCGCCCAGGTGGCGATCTTGGGTACCACGAGCTGGGCGGTCAGGGCGGCGATCACCTCCTCGTCACGCGCGCCCGCCAGCAGCTCGCCGGCCTCCGCGAGGAACGACAGCCGCCCGTGCCGGGCCCGCTCCCGCTCGGCCGCCCGCTCCCGGTGCACGGTCGCGGCCACCTGGCCGGCGATGTGTCCCAGCACCTCCGCCAGCTCGTCGTCGAACCGGAACGGCTCCGCCGCCGTCACCACCAGGTGGCCGATCACCTCCTCCGCCACCACGAGCGGGGCACCCGCCAGCGATCTGGCCCGCAACCGCTGCGCCAGCTCCACGTCCACCGCCAGCACGTCGCCCACGACCACCGGCGAGCGGTGATCGGTGCCGAACACCCCGGTGCTGAGCACGCCGACCAGCCCGGCCGTCGCCCCGGCCCCCGCCGCCACCCCGAACCCCCTGCCGCCCTGCCCGGCCCGGGATCCCTTCCGGTCCGGCCCGCGCCCGTCGGCCTCGGGCCCGGCGCCGCCCCTCGCGTCCGTTGGCAAGCGGTTGTCGCCGTCGCGCAACAGAACGTAGGAGGCGTCGCCCCCGCCGGCGGCGTGGACGATCTGGGCGACGGTGTCGAGCAGCTCCGCGAGGGGACGATCGTGACCGAGGACCTCCTTGATCCGGCCGGCCGTCTCGCGGCGGAGCGGCGCCGCCGGGGTGGAGAGGACGTAACGGTGCTCCTGGGGCACCACCATCCAGACCGAGCAGCCCTTGCGGGCGCGCACGTGCGATACGTAGACCGGCACCGAACGGCCGTCGGCGTGCCGCATCCACGCCTCGCCGCGCCAGCGCCCCAGCCGCGACGGGTCGAGGGCGGACGGCCCGCCCGCGAACGCCTCGACCGGCGGCGGGCCGTCCGGTGCGGGGGAGAGGGACCCGGTGCCGTCGCGGGCCGGCCGGCCGGCGACCTCGCGGGCCGGGAGAGCGGTGCGCTCGCGGGCCAGGAGACCGGACAGGGGGCGGCCCGTCACCTGCTCCGGCGGCCAGCCGAGCAGGGCCCGCGCCTCCGGGCTCCAGGAGAGCACCCGCCCGTCCGGCCCCGCCACGACGACGCCCACGTGCAGCGTCTCCAGCGGCGCGGCCGGCTCCGGCTCCGCGGCGTCCACGTCGTCGGGCAGCTCCAGGCGCACCCACACCCGCTTGCGGGTGCCGCTGTAGGTCACGCCCCAGCCGTCGGCGAGCATGCCCGCCAGGGTGAGGCCGCGCCCGGGCTCGGCGACCGTCAGCGCCGGACGCCGGTCGCCGACCTCGATCTCCAGCGCGGGCGGATCGGCGTGCGGGACGAGACGGCAGGTCAGCTCGACGGCGGTGCCCGCGTGCACCACCGCGTTGGTGACGAGCTCGCTGGTCAGCAGCACGGCGTCGTCGGCCAGGTGGCCGAGGCGCCAGTCGGCCAGCACCCGGCGGACGAACCTCCGGGCGGCGGCCGGAGCGTGCGGGGTGCCGTCGAAGGCCCTGCTCGACACGCGGGTCGGATCCACTGTGCGTCCTAGAAACATCACTCGGCGTCGTACTGCGGTTACTCTCAGGGTGGCAGAACGTGACCGCGCGGCACCCCCTGGTTGCCGAGAAGAGCCGAGCTGGAGCCCCCGGTCTCGCGACGCCGGCCACGAACGGCTGACGACGCCGGTGGCGGCACCGGCGGCGGCACGGGTGACGGCACGGGTGACGGCACGGGGCGACGATATCGGCGACGACACCGGCGAGCCTGAGTGCGTCCGTCGTGTCTCCGACGTACCTTTGGCATCATGGCCACCCGTACGCCGAAAAGCGCACCGAAGGGGCCGGCGAAGCGGTCGGCCTCGTCTCGCACGACCTCCGCCAGGCGGGGATCCGCGTCACCGGCGCGCCCGAGGGCCAAGGGGCCGGCCAGGGGCTCCACGACGTCCCGCAAGCCCGGCCTGACCCACCAGGACCCGATCAGCTGGGTGTTCACCATGATCGGCAAGCTGGTCGTGGGGCTGTGGATGCTGCTCGCCGGCGGCGTCGGCAGCATGGCGCGGGCGCTCGGCAAGAACGCCCGCGAGCTCGACCCCGCCCACCGGCGCGACGGCGTGGGCCTGACCGTGCTCGCCGGCGCGATCGTGCTGGCCGCGATGACCTGGCGCGCCTCCGAAGGCGCCGTCGCCACCGTGGTCAACACCGTGGTGCGCGGCGTGTTCGGCTCGCTGGCGTGGGCGCTGCCGCTGCTGCTCGGGCTGCTGGCCTGGCGCTACCTGCGCCACCCCGACCAGAACGCCGACACCGGCCGCATGTCGATCGGCTGGAGCGCGCTGCTCGTCGGCGTGCTCGGCGTGATCCACGTGGCCAACGACGTGCCCTACCCCAACCCCGCCGGCACCGCCAACGACGGCATGGACCGGGTGTCGCAGGCGGGCGGCCTGGTCGGGTTCATCGTCTCGGCGCCGCCGATGAGCATCCTGCCGTCGTGGATCACGATCCCGCTGCTGCTCCTGCTGTCCGGGTTCGGCGTGCTGGTGATCACCGCGACGCCGGTGCACCGGATCCCCGAACGGCTGGCCGAGCTCAGGCACATGCTCTTCGAACGGCACGCGCCCGGGGGCGAGTCGGGGCAGCAGCCGGCCAGGAAGCGGTCCCGGCCGAAGAAGCAGTCCGATCCGGAGCCGGGCGACCTGGTCAAGCCGTACGACACGCCGGTGCTGGCCGACCAGGACAAGCGCGACGGGCACTCGCCGGAGATCGTGCCCGGCCTCGTCGAGGGGGAGCCGGAGCCGCAGCCTCCCGCGCCGGCGCAGCGCAGGGTGGAGACCCCGGAGCCGCCCGAGCCGACGCCCGCGCCCCGCAAGGTCGAGCAGCTCGTGCTGTCGCCGCAGGCGGGCCCCTACAGCCTGCCCGACCTGCAGCTGCTCAAGCCCGGCAGCGCGCCCAAGCCGCAGACCAAGGCCAACACGGTCGTGGTCAACGCGCTGACCAGCGTGCTGGAGCAGTTCGCCATCGACGCCCAGGTGATCGGGTTCACCCGCGGACCGACCGTGACCCGCTACGAGATCGAGCTCGGCCCGGCGGTCAAGGTGGAGAAGGTCACGGCCCTCACCAAGAACATCGCCTACGCCGTCAAGTCCGCCGACGTGCGCATCCTGTCGCCGATCCCCGGCAAGTCGGCCATCGGCGTGGAGATCCCCAACGCCGACAAGGACCTCGTGGCGCTGGGCGACGTGCTGCGGGCGCAGGTCGCGCAGGCCGACCACCACCCGATGATCGTGGGGCTCGGCAAGGACGTCGAGGGCCGCACCATCGTCGCCAACCTCGCCAAGATGCCCCACCTGCTCATCGCGGGCGCGACGGGCGCGGGCAAGTCGGTCTGCGTCAACGGCCTCATCACCTCGATCCTCATGCGGGCCACGCCCGACGAGGTGCGGATGGTCCTGGTCGACCCCAAACGCGTGGAGCTGTCGGTCTACGAGGGCATCCCGCACCTGATCACCCCCATCATCACCAACCCCAAGAAGGCGGCCGAGGCCCTCGAATGGGTGGTGGGCGAGATGGACCGCCGCTACGACGACCTGGCGGCCAGCGGGTTCAGGCACGTCGACGAGTTCAACAAGGCCGTGCGGGCCGGCAAGCTCCAGCCGCCGCCGGGCAGCGAGCGGGTCTACCAGCCCTACCCGTACCTGCTCGTGATCGTGGACGAGCTGGCCGACCTCATGATGGTCGCGCCGCGCGACGTCGAGGACTCGATCGTGCGCATCACGCAGCTCGCCCGCGCCGCCGGCATCCACCTCGTCATCGCCACCCAGCGGCCCAGCGTGGACGTCGTCACCGGGCTCATCAAGGCCAACGTGCCGTCCCGGCTGGCGTTCGCCGTCTCCTCGCTCACCGACTCGCGGGTCATCCTCGACCAGCCCGGCGCCGACAAGCTGGTCGGCCAGGGCGACGCGCTGTTCCTGCCGATGGGCGCCAGCAAGCCCATCCGCATCCAGAACGCGTTCGTCTCGGAGAAGGAGATCACCGAGATCGTCACGCACTGCAAGACGCAGATGCAGGCCGAGTACCGGCCCGATGTGACGGCGGCGGCCACCACCAAGCGGGAGATCGACGAGGACATCGGCGACGACCTCGACCTGCTCGTCCAGGCGGCCGAGCTGATCGTGACGACCCAGTTCGGCTCCACCTCGATGCTGCAGCGCAAGCTGCGGGTCGGCTTCGCCAAGGCGGGGCGGCTGATGGACCTGCTGGAGAGTCGCGAGGTGGTCGGCCCCAGCGAGGGGTCCAAGGCCCGCGAGGTGCTCGTGAAGCCCGACGACCTGGCTGCTCTGCTGGCCGACTTGCGTGGCGAATGACCCCGATGCACCCCTGCCCGATGATTACTGGTTGAATATGACTAACTACGCATCGTCGGGGGCTGGGAGGCGCGTGTCGTGGAGGAGCAGAGCATAGGGGCCAGGCTGGCGGCGGCCAGGGCGGTGGCGGGGATGACGGTCGCGCAGCTGAGCGCCGCCACCCGCATCCGCGAGGCCATCATCTACGCGATCGAGCGTGACGACTTCTCGCAGTGCGGGGGCGACTTCTACGAACGCGGGCACGTCAAGGCGCTCGCCCGGGCCGTCGGCCTCGATCCCGAGGCGATGGTCCACCTCTACGACGAGCAGCACGGCGGGGCGCCCGCTCCCGTGCGGGCCGCCGCGGTGTTCCAGGCCGACCGCCGGATCAGGCTGGCCGAGCGGCGCGGTCCCAACTGGACCACCGCGCTCGGCGTGGCGCTGGCCATCGTCGTCGTCTTCGGGGTGGCCCGGGTGATGGGCGGCGAGCCGGAGAAGGTGCGCTCGGCCGGGGTCCAGGTGTCGGTCACGCCCTCGGCGCCCGCCGCCCAGGGCGCGGGCCGCGGCAGACCGGCCGCGGCGGTCAAGGGCCAGGTCGTCGTCAAGGCCAACGCCGAGCGCTCCTCCTACGTCGACGTCCGCGACGCCGAGGGCCGACGGATCTTCGCCGGCACGCTGGCGGCGGGCAAGACCGTGACCTGGCGGGCCAAGAAGCGGATCAATCTGCTTCTCGGCGACGGCGGCGCCGTGACGCTGCAGGTCAACGGTAAGGACCTCGGTCATCCGGGCACGAGCGGAGAGGCGGTGCGGCGCTCCTTCGGGCCGCCCAAGTCACGAGCCCGGTAGCCGGTGCATCGGGCGGTGGCCAACTCCCGATACCGTAGTGTTCACCATGTCATCCCGCCGAACCGCATCGCTGATCACACTGGGCTGCGCCCGCAACGAGGTCGACTCCGAGGAGCTGGCCGCGCGACTCGAGGCTGCCGGTTGGCAGCTCGGCGACGACGACCCCGACGTCGTCGTCGTCAACACGTGCGGCTTCATCGACTCGGCGAAGAAGGACTCCATCGACACCCTGCTCGCCGCGGCCGACTCCGGCGCCAAGGTGGTCGCCGCCGGCTGCATGGCCGAGCGCTACGGCAACGAGCTGGCCGAGGCGCTGCCCGAGGCCAGCGCGGTGATCTCCTTCGACGACTACGCCGAGATCGGGGGCCGTCTCGACGACGTGCTCGCGGGCCGGCCGCTCGTGCCGCACACGCCACGTGACCGCCGCACCCTGCTGCCCATCTCGCCGGTGGATCGTGCCAGCGTCCCCAAGACGGCCATCCCCGGCCACGGTGATCTGCCCGCCGATCTGCCCGCCGGCCTCGCGCCCGCGAGCGGCCCGCGCGTGCTGCGCAAGCGGCTCGACGAGAGTCCCGTGGCCTCGCTCAAGCTGGCCTCCGGCTGCGACCGCCGCTGCACGTTCTGCGCCATCCCGGCCTTCCGCGGCGCCTACGTCTCACGCGACCCCGACGAGCTGGTGGCCGAGGCCGACTGGCTGGCCCACCGCGGCGTCCGCGAGCTGGTCCTGGTGAGCGAGAACTCCACCTCCTACGGCAAGGATCTCGGCGACCTCAGGGCGCTGGAGAAGCTGCTGCCCCGGCTGGCCGGGGTCGACGGCATCGAGCGGGTACGGGTCAGCTACCTCCAGCCGGCCGAGCTGCGGCCCGGGCTGATCGACGTGATCGCGGGCACCGAGGGCGTCGTCCCCTACTTCGACCTGTCCTTCCAGCACGCCAGCGGCACCGTGCTGCGCAGGATGCGCCGTTTCGGCGACCCGCGGCGCTTCCTCGGGCTGCTGGAGTCGATCCGCGAGCGCGCCCCCGAGGCGGGGGTGCGCTCCAACTTCATCGTGGGCTTCCCCGGGGAGACCGAGGAGGAGTTCGGCGAGCTTGTCGGCTTCCTGGAGCAGGCCAGGCTCGACGTGATCGGCGTGTTCGGCTACTCCGACGAGGACGGCACCGAGGCGGCCGGCTTCACCGGCAAGCTCGACCAGGAGGTGGTCGACGAGCGCGTGCGCGTCCTGACGGAGCTGGCCGAGGAGCTCACCGCGCAGCGGGCCGAGGAGCGCATCGGCACCGAGGTGGACGTGCTCATCGACGACGACCTGGGCGACGGCGGCTACGAGGGGCGGGCCGCCCACCAGGGTCCCGAGGTCGACGGGTCCGTCACGGTCCAGGGCATCGGCCTGGTGCGGGGCCAGATCGTGCGCGCGGTCGTGGTCGACGCCGAGGGGGTCGACCTGATCGCGCGCATCAAGGCCGGTCCATGACCAGGGACGAGCGCCGCGTGGTGAGCCCGTGGAACATCGCCAACATCCTCACGGTTCTCCGGTTGGCGCTCGTCCCCTTCTTCGTCGTGTGCCTCTTCCTGCCGGGCACGGGCTGGCGTCTGGGCGCGCTGGCGGTGTTCGCGGTGGCGTCGATCACCGACCATCTCGACGGTGAGCTGGCCCGGCGCTACGGGCTCATCACCGACTTCGGCAAGATCGCCGACCCGATCGCCGACAAGGCGCTCACCGGCGCGGCCCTGGTGTCGCTGTCGGTCCTCGGCGAGCTGCCGTGGTGGGTGACGCTGGTGATCCTGGGCCGTGAGCTGGGCATCACGGTGCTGCGGTTCGTGCTGATCCGGAGGGCCGTCATCCCCGCCAGCTATGGCGGCAAGGTCAAGACGGTGCTGCAGATCGCGGCCATCGTCCTCTACATCCTTCCGGTGGGCTACGACCCGCTCAGCTGGACCGTGATGGGCGCCGCCCTCGTGGTGACCGTGGCCACGGGCGTCGACTACGTGGTGCGCGCCGTCAAGCTGCGCCAGGTGGCACGGCGGGCGCGCGGGGAGTAGGACACATCCCACACATGTCCGGCACCAGGGGAGGCAACGGCATGGCGGCAGCGGATGAGGCGATCTCCTTGCTGGTCGGACGGTCGGCGACGGTGGCCGTGGCCGAGTCGTTGACGGGCGGGCTGATCGGCGCGACGTTCACCTCGGTGCCGGGAGCGTCGAAGGCGTTCCGGGGCGGGGTGATCTCCTACGCCACGGACCTCAAGCACGCGCTGCTGGCCGTGCCCGACGAGCTGCTGCGGCGTGAGGGGGCGGTGCACCCGCAGGTCGCGGCGGCGATGGCGGCGGGCGTGGCGCGGCTGTGCGAGGCGACGTACGGGCTCGCCGTGACGGGGGTGGCGGGGCCGGAGCCGCAGGACGGCCGGCCGGTGGGCACCGTGCACGTCGCGGTGAGCGGTCCCGGCGGGGAAATATGGTCCCGCGATCTGAGACTTCAGGGGTCGCGTGAACGTATCCGGGTAAAGACGGTGGACGAGGCAGTCGATCTCCTGACACGTGTGCTCAAGACGAATAAGAGGGAACATTCCGGGTGATTACCGTGTTACGTCCCGAGCGAACATGCCAGGCACGGTCTGACGCGGTGTCGGTGGATGCGGGTACGGTGGAGCTGTGAGTGAGGTCCGTGAGCCAACTGCAAGCAGCGAGCGCCCGGCAGGCGGGCCTGATGTGTCGCGCGACGAGCCACGTGTTGCGGACCATGGGCGGCGGCGCCCGATGATGACGGCGAGGAGCATGTACGAAGCCAAGAAGAAGGACGGGCGGCACGACCCGATCGCGCGGGGCGTGGTGAAGACATCCACGCCGGGGAGGGAGCGACAGATGATTTTGCTGCGTCAGCTGCTCGGTGACGTGCTGAGGCGGTTGCGCGTGCGGCAGGGGCGCACTCTCCGTGAGGTGTCCACGTTGGCGCGTGTCTCACTCGGTTACCTGTCCGAGGTGGAGCGTGGCCAGAAGGAGGCGTCCTCCGAGTTGCTGGCATCCATCTGTGGTGCTCTCGGGGTGCCGCTCTCGCAGGTGCTGCGCGAGGTCTCCGACCAGTTCGCGCTGGCAGAGCTGCAGGCCGCTCCCGTGCTCGCCGACGTGCCGGAGCACGAGCGTCTCCCGCTGGCCGAGTCGGTGCCGGGCTCGATTTCCGACACGGTCTTCCCCGAGGTCAAGGACATGGTGGCTGCCTAAGGCGGTTGGCAGCCCGGGCACCACAGGACCAGCCGTTCCTGTGCCTGCGCCCCCATCTCCCCTCGCCTGATGCGCGCCCCGCATCGGCGACACGGCCGGCCTGCCCTGCCGTAGACCCAGGTCTGCGCGGCCGGACGGCGGTCTCCCGTGGTCACGGTGCCCGCGCGGGCCTTGTTGGCGTCCAGCAGCCGGTGCGCCAGCGTCACGATCCCTTCCACGTCCGCGATGTCCCCGACCGCGCGCCACGGCCAGACGCCGCGCAGAAACAGCGTCTCGGCGCGATAGATGGTGCCGATCCCGGCCAGGTTGCGCTGGTCGAGCAGCGCCTCCCCGATCGTCCTGGCGGGGTCCTCCCGCAGCCGGCGCACGGCCTCGGCCGGATCCCAGTCGGCGCCCAGCAGGTCGGGGCCGAGGTGGCCCACGACGCGTGACTCGTCGGCGGTCCTCAGCAGGTCGACCATGCCCAGGCTGATGCCCACCGCCTCCCATTCGGAGTTGGCCAGCACCAGCCGGACCGTGTCACCCGCGCCGCCACGCGGGCCGCGCCCGGCGGGCGTGACGCGCCACCTTCCGTCCATGCGCAGGTGCGTGTGCACGGTCAGGCCGCCCTCCACCCGCGTCAGCAGGTGCTTGCCCCGCGAGACCGTCGTCAGGACGGTCCGGCCGGTCAGGTCGGCGGTGGCGTGGCGGGGCACCCGGAAGTCGGAGCGCGTCAGCACCCGCCCGTCCAGTGCCTCCCGCAGGCGCGCGGCGGTGCGGTAGACGGCGTCTCCTTCGGGCATGCGTCCAGTCTAGGAACTGCCCGCGCCGCGACCCGCGGGGCGGAGGAGATCAGCCGGCGGGCCGGTCGGAACTGGCGGCGACCCACTCGTCCACCAGGGATGTGAGCTGGTCGAGGGCGGTCTCGACGCGCTCGCGGTCGGCCCGCAGCCGGGGCACGTGGCCCACCAGTCGGCCGCCCGCCGCAAGTCCCTCGATCTCCAGGACGAGGCGGGCGATCGGCAGGTTCTCCTCGCGGAGCTGCCAGTCCCACGTCCGGCGGATGATCGCGCCCACGCTGCCGGAGCCGTCCCAGCCGGGCAGCGCCCGCAGCCAGGCGCGGTGCCGCTCGTCCAGGCGGTCCATGGTGGCCGACTCTGCTCGCCGGCGTCGGCGGGTTCACCGCGGTGATGGCCGTCTTCATCGCTTGCTGGTGGCTGCGGCCCCTGGCGCTCGTGGCCCTGCTGCCGTTGCTGCTGGTGTGGGCGGCCGTCTCCTGGTGGATCCCGCCACCCGCCCAGACGCGCCTGCTGGCGCTGGCGGGCCCGGCGGGGCCGCAGGCGCTGGCGCTGAACAGCAGCGCCGTCTACGTCGGCGTGTCGGCCGGCGGGGTCGCCGGCGGGCTCGTGCTCGAGATGTACGGCAGCGGCGTCCTCCCGGCCGCGGCAGCCGTCATCGAGCTGGCCGCGCTGGCCCTCTTCTGGGCAGCCGGCCGCGCCCGCCCATGTCGGCCTGCCCTGGTCGTCGGCTGAGCCGGCCGGTTCGGTACGGGCCGGTCGAGAAGCGTCAGTCCCAGGCGGCCGGGTCGGCGGCGAGCTGGCGGACGCGCTCGGGCAGCTCGCCGCTCGCCACCTGCTCCAGCGTGACCTCCTCCAGGATGGCCCGCTCGGTGGCCCGCAACGCGATCCACACCTGCTGCAGCGACTCCGCTGGGCCGCGGTAGCCGACATGCTCGGGGCGCTCGCCCCGGACGTTGGCCAGGGGCCCGTCAACGGCCCTGATCACGTCGGCCAGGGAGATCTCCCCGGCCGGCCTGGCCAGCACGTAGCCGCCCTCCGGCCCGCGCTGGCCGCGCACGAGACCGGCGCGGCGCATCTGCAACAGGATGTTCTCCAGGTACTTCGGCGGCATGTCCTGCTCCTTGGCGAGCTCGCCCACGGTGGTGGGGCCGGCACCGGCTGCGGCGAGTTCGGCGGCGGCACGGAGGGCGTAGTCGACACGAGCGGAAAGGCGCATGTTGTCGATTATCCCTCCTGGTCAACAGTGGTTCGGCTACCGGGTGCCGGGTCAGGGGCATGATCCCCCCGCGGCCTGGGCGGATGCGCGCAGGAGGGGTTTCGTCCGGGTTTGCCGCCCGGCTCGGGATGGGAGCGATACCAAGCCCGGTGAGCAGGCGAGATCCGGCACTGATCAACGGCCGGAGGAGCGCTAAACTGCCAACAACCTTTTCGATCAGACGGTGGGATTCAGCGTGGAGCGACGCCCTGGTGTGCCCAGACTGCTCAGGGAGATCAACGACCGGGCCGCCCTGGAGCTGCTGCTCGCCACCGGCCCGATGACGCGCGGCCAGATCGGCGAGCTGACCGGCCTGTCCAAGGTCACCGCCTCCCAGACGCTCGCCAGGCTGGAGGAGCGCGGGCTGGTCCAGGTGGTCGGCACCCAGGCGGGCGGCCGTGGTCCCAGCGCCGCCCTCTACTCGGTGGTCCCGTCCAGCGCCTACGTGGCCGGGCTGGAGGTCGGGCCCGGCCTGGTCTCGGCCGCGGTCGCCGACATCAACGGGCGCACGGTGGCGGAGGTGACGTTCGACCCCAACGGCCACGACGACCTCGTCCCCGTCATCCACGCCGCGATCATGAAGGCGTGCCGCAGTGCCAAGCTCGGCGTGGCCCGGCTGCGCGGCGTGGTGATCGGCACACCCGGCGTTGTCGACCCGCGCACCGGCGACGTCCGCTACGCCTTCGACCTGCCGGGCTGGCACGAGGGCAGCCACGAGGCGCTGGCCGGCGACCTCAAACGCGCGGTGACCATCGAGAACGACGTCAACCTGGCCGCCGTCGCCGAGCGCACCCACGGGGCCGCCGAGGGCCGCGACGACTTCGTGCTGCTGTGGGCCAGCCGCGGGCTCGGCCTCGCCGTCATGCTCGGCGGCAAGCTGCACCGGGGGCGGTCCGGCAGCGCGGGAGAGATCGGCTACCTGGCCGTGCCGGGCGTGCCGCTGCCCGAGGAGATCCGCACCGCGCCCGGCCGCATGCCCTCGCTGGCGGGCGGCCTGCAGTCGCTGGTCAGCGCCGAGGCGGTGACCGAGCTGGCCCGCGGCCACGGCTTCGCGGCCGGCACCGCGGGGGAGTGCGTGCAACGGGCCGTCGCAGCCGGGGAGCGCGGCGAGGCGATGCTCGACGAGCTGGCCCAGCGGCTGGCGCTCGGCGTGGCGGCGGTGTGCGTGATCCTCGATCCCGGCCTGGTCGTGCTCGGCGGTGAGGTCGGCCACGCGGGCGGGCGGGCGCTCACCTCCCGGGTGGAGGAGGCCGTGGCCCGCATCTCCCCGGTACGTCCCGAGGTGGCCACCAGCACTGTGGAGGGCAACCCGGTGCTGCGCGGCGCCGTGCTGGCCGCCCTCCACGAGGCGCGGGAGGAGCTCTTCAGCTCCTGACCCGCGCCGCTCCTACCCGCGCTGTTCCTGACCCGCGCCGCTCAGACGGTCAGCAGTTCCACCGCGGCCTGGGCGTTGGCCCGGGCCGCGCCGTACGTGGCGATGTAGGCGGCGCCGGCCGGCCGCCAGACGGGCAGGCCCATCTCGACCACGATCGCGTCCGGCCGGGCGGTGACCAGTTCCGAGACCAGCGCCCGGCTGTCGGCGTAGCGGTGCGCGTCCTTGACGATCACCAGCAGCGAACGGTCCGCGGCGCGGCCCAGCAGGTCGGCGGCGCTCGCCTCGGCCGGCCGGACCCGCACGACCTCCGCCTGCGGCAGCCACGGCGCGACCCCCCAGGGCACGTCCCCGACCGCGATGGTCGGCGGCGTGTCGATCTCGACGACCAGCGGGTCCTTCAGCGGCCCCGGCGACCCGTCGAGCCGGACCGCGCGCCGGGCGGCGTCCAGGCCGACCGTGACCGGTTCGGCGGGCGCGCCCACCCGGGCTCCGGACCACAGACGCAGCGCCTGCGTGCGGGCCGCGGCCTCCTCCAGGCGGGAGACGGCGAGCCTGCCGTCGCGTACGGCGGTCATGATCTCGGTGATGATCCGTTCGACGTCGTCCGGGCCGGGTTTCGGCCCCAGGCACAGCAGGTCGGCCCCGGCCGCCAGCGACAGGACCGCCCCGCCCGCCAGGCCGACCCCGTCGGTGACGGCCTGCATGTCGAGCGCGTCGGAGATCACCACCCCGCGGTAGCCGAGGTCGTCGCGCAGCAGCCCCGTGATGGCGGCGGGGGAGAGCGTCGCCGGGCGGTCGCCGGTCAGCACCGGCACCGCCACGTGCGCCGTCATGATCGACTTCGTTCCGGCGGCGATGGCGGCCTCGAACGGCACGAGCTCCCTCGCGCGCAGCACGTCCAGCGGCACGTCCACGACGGGGACCGCCAGGTGCGAGTCGACCGTGGTGGCGCCGTGCCCCGGGAAGTGCTTGACGCAGGCGGCCACGCCCGTCGACTGCAGCCCTTCGACGGCGGCCATGGTGTGCCGGGCGACCAGCTCCGGGTCGTCGCCGAACGCCCGGGTGCCGATCACCGGGTTGTCCGCGGCGGTGTTGACGTCGGCGTCCGGCGCCATGTCCAGGGTGACGCCGCAGGCCGCCAGCTCCGCCCCGATCGCCCGGTAGACGCGGCGGGTCAGTCCGGTGTCGTCCACGGCGCCGAGGGCGGCGTTGCCCGGATAGGGGCTGCCCACGTGGTAGGCGAGCCGGGTGACGTCGCCGCCCTCCTCGTCCAGGGAGATGACGGGGTCGCCGGCCGCCCGCAGCGCCGCGGTCAGCTCGCCCAGGGCGGCCGGTTCGCCGATGTTGAAGCCGAAGAGCGTGACGCCGCCGAGGCCGTCCTCCAGCCCTCTCAGCACCCAGTCCGGCACACTGCTCGTCCCGTCGAAGGCGACGAGCAGTGTGCCGGCCGCGAGACGCCGCAGCCCCCGATCGCTGTGACTCATGACTCCTCATCACGTGCAGGGCAGGCCGGAACCCGACCGGCGCGTGCGGCGCCGGCCGTGGGTGGCCCGCGAGGAAGGAGCGGGCCGTTCGGCCCGCGTGGGAAAAGGTCAGCCCTTGACGGCCCCGGCCACCAGGCCGGAGACCATACGGCGCTGCACGACCATGAAGAACGCGATGACCGGCAGCGTCATCAGCGTCGAGGTGGCCATGATGGCGCCCCAGTCGGTGCCGCGTTGCCCGAAGAAGAACTGCAACGCCACCGGCATGGTGTAGCCGGCGGTGTCCTTCATCAGCACCAGGGCGAAGATCAGGTCGTTCCAGGCGGTGATGAACGAGAAGATGCTGGTCGCCACGAGGCCGGGTGCCACCAGCGGGAAGAGCACCTTCCAGAACGTGGTGAACCGGCTCGCCCCGTCGATCCAGGCCGCCTCCTCCAGCGACCTGGGCACCGCGGCGACGAACGTGCGCAGCATCCAGATGCCGAACGGCAGGGTGAGGGCCACCTGGATCACGATGAGGCCGAGCAACTGGTCGTACAGGCCGAGCCGCCGGACGTTCAGGAACAGCGGGATCAGCAGCGCCTCGCAGGGGATCATCTGCACGACCAGCAGCGTGATGAGGAAGCTGGTGCGTCCCCTGAACCGGAACCGCGCCACCGCCGTCGCCGCCAGCAGCGCGAACAGCGACCCGACGAGCACGGTGCCGAGCGCCACGACGGCGCTGTTGCGCATGTAGACCCAGATGGGGTTGCCCGCCACGCCCTCGGTGAGCACCTTGGTCACGTGGTCGAGGGTGAAGTGGGTGGGGAACGGGATGAAGTCCGTGGTGAAGATCTGGTCGTTGGCCTTGAAGGAGGTCGAGACCATCCAGTACACGGGGAAGATCGCGAACAGGAAGACGAGGACGCCGGCCGAGTTGAGCGCGATCCTGGTGAGCCGCTTGCGGGCCAGGGGGGTCATGTGAGGTCCTCCTGCTTGACCATCTGGCGGGTGTAGACGGCGGTGACGAGGAGCAGGATGACCGTCAGCACCACCGCGATGGCGGCGCCGGTCCCCATCTTGGGTGGCGCCTTGAACGCCTCGGCGAAGGAGAAGAGCGACAGGTTGAACGCCTCGCGGTTGGTCGGCCCGTTGAGGAGCACGTAGAGCTGGCTGAACACCTTGAAGTCCCAGATGATCGACAGGATGGTCAGCACCGCGAAGACCGGCTTGAGCAGCGGGAAGGTGATCTTCCGGAACGTCCGCCACGCGCCCGCGCCGTCCACCCGCGCCGCCTCGTACAGCTCGGCCGGGATGCCCTTGAGTCCCGCGAGCACCGACACCGCGACGAACGGGAACGACGCCCAGACCACGGTGAGCACGAGCACCAGGTAGACCGACCAGGCGTCGTTGAGCCACGGCTCGCCCGTCCAGTCGGCCCGGCCGAGGAGCAGCGTGGACAGCCCGTCGGGCAGCAGGTTGAGCGCCCAGTTGATGATGCCCGCCTCGGCGTCGAAGAGCCAGCGCCAGATCGTGCCCTGCGCGACCGGCGGGACCGCCCACGCGCACATGATCCCGATGACCACGAAGGTCGACATGCCCCTGCCGAGCCGCTGCAGCAGCACGCCGACCGCGGTGCCGACCGCGAGGGTGAGCGTCACGGCCACGGCGGCGAAGCCGACCGTGTTGCGCAGCGAGGACCAGAAGACGTCGTTGCCGAACAGTTGGGTGTAGTTGTCCAGCCCCACCCACTCCGGGTCCGCGACGCCGCGGATCACCCGGAGGTTGATGTTCTGGAACGACATCACGAACATCTGGATCATCGGGTAGAGCAGCAGGCCCGCGATGACCACGATCCCCGGCACGAGCAGCAGGTAGGGCAGGGCCCGGGGCGACAGTCCGCCGCCCCGGCGCCTGCCGGAGCCGCGGCGCCGCCGAGGGGCGGAGGTGTCGGCTCCGCCCCTGGCCAGCGTTGGGGTGTTCGTCATGGTCACGACTGGTTGAGGATGTCTTCGAGTTCCTTGTTGGCCTTGGCGAGCGCCTCATCCGCCGTGGCCTTGCTTTCGATCACCGAGCGCGCGGCGTTCTGCAGGACCGCCTTGGTCTCGTTGGCCTCGGTCCACTGCGGGTCGGCCGGGAACGCCTTGGCCTTGGCGAAGGCCGCGGCGAACGGGGCCTGGGCCGGGTCCTTGGCCAGCTCCATGAGCGTGTCCGGGTAGACGGGCAGCAGGCCGCCGTCCAGGGCGTACCGGTCGGCCCACTTCTTGGAGGTGGCGAGCTTCACGAACTCGGTCGCCAGTTCCTTGTTCTCGGCGTCGTTCCAGACGGCGATGTCGTTGCCGCCGAAGAACGCCGGCGTCTCGCCGCCCGCCTTGGCCGGGAGCGGGAAGAACGCCATCGCGTCGTCCTTGAGCTTGCCCTTGCTCTCCTCCTTGATGGTGGCGATGTCCCACGACGCGGTGAGGTACATGCCGACCTTGCCGTTGGAGAAGCGGGTGCGGATGTCGGTGGTGTTCTGCGTCAGGCGCGACTTGCTGGAGGCGCCCGAGGTCACGATGCCCGTGTACGTCTCGAATCCGGTCTTGAAGGCCGGGTCGGTGAGTTTGCCGACCCACTTGTCGCCCTCCTTGACCGCGTACTCGCCGCCCTCGGACCAGGCGAGCGCGCCGAGCAGGTGGTTGGCGTCGGAGCCGCCGTTGAAGGCGAAGCCGTCGACGTCCTTGCCCTTCTCGGCCTGGATCTTCTTCGCGGCGGCCAGCACCTCGTCCCAGGTCTTGGGCACCTCGATCTTCAGGTCCTCGAACCAGTCCTTGCGGTACATGACCGCGCGGGTGCCGGCGCCCCACGGCATGGCGTAGATCTCGCCGTCGATGGTCTCCAGGCCGAAGAGGTTCTTGGGGATCTGGGCGTGCTCGCCGGAGGTGGTGACCGCGGTCACGGGGGCGAGGGCGTCCTGGCTCTGCCAGAGCGGCACCTGGTCGTTGCCGATCTCCGTCACGTCGGGGCCCTCGCCGCCCGCGGCGGCGGCGGTGAACTTGTCGTTGACCTGCGGCCACGGGATCCACTCGACCTTGGCGTCGGCGCCGGTCTGCGTCTTGAACGCGGCGACGAGGTCGTCCATGTACTTCTGGGCCGGCTCGTTGGGGTCGCCGAGGCGCCAGACGGTGAGGCTCTGGCCCGCGTACTTGGGCCCGGAGGCCGCGGTGGACGCCTGCGGGTTGCTCGTGTCCGGCTCGCCGCTGGAGCCGCAGGCGGCCAGGCCCAGGGCCAAGGCGGCCGTGGTGACCGTGATCGTCGCGATCCTCACTGGGTTTCTCCCTTCCCGGCTGTTAAGCGTGGGGGGTTGCGCTCGTCGGGTGCAAGGCCTGTGGTCCGCACCAGGCTGATCGTCAGGGTTGAATGGTGCTAAACTAACAAGAAACTTTCTTAAAAGAAACTGGCGTTAGCGGATCGTGACGAGAGGGGGAGCGCCCGTGACGCGGAATCCGGGGGTCCCGAGGCTGCTGCGCCGGTTGAACGACCGCTCGGCACTGGAGCTGCTGCTGTCCGAGGGGCCGCTCACCCGCGCCGAGCTGGGCGCGCGCACCGGGCTGTCCAAGGTGACCGCCGGCCAGCTCCTGACCCGGCTGGAGGAGCGCGGTCTCGTCGAGGTGGCCGGCGAACGGGCCGGCGGGCGCGGCCCCAACGCCGCCCTGTACGGCGTCGTGCCCTCCAGCGCGCACGTCGCCGGCCTGGAGGTGCTGCCCGACGCGATCACCGTCGGCGTCGCCGACATCACCGGCCGGGTGGTCGTCGAGATCGTCGTGGACCCGGCCGGACACGCCGACCCGGTCGCCGCCGTGCACGAGGCCGTGCGCCGGGCGTGCGCCTCGGCCGACATCACCATCTCGCGGCTGCGCTCGTTCGTCATCGGCACCCGCGGCGTCGTGGACCCCGGCACCGGCGACGTGCGCTTCTCCTACGACCTGCCCGCCTGGCACACCGGCGTGCTCGCCAGCCTGCGGCGGACGCTCGGCGCCTCGGTCACCATCGAGAACGACGTCAACCTCGTGGCGCTGGCCGAGCACCGCTACGGCGTCGCCGCCGGGCAGGACGACTTCGCGGTCGTCTGGGCCGGGGTGGGGCAGGGGCTCGGGGTCATGCTCGGCGGGCGGCTGCACCGGGGCATCAGCGGCGGCGCGGGCGAGATCGGCTGGCTGCCGGTGCCCGGAGAGCCGCTGCCCGCCGACGTCAGCCGGCCGCAGTCGGGCTCGTACCAGCGGCTCATCGGGCACGAGGCGGTGCTGCGGCTGGCCGCCCGGCACGGCCTGCCCGGCGTCCCGCCCGCGGGCGGGACGCCCCGCTCCTCCGCCGCGGAGCTGGTCGGCGCGGCCGTCGCGGAGGGCCGCGGCGGGTTCCTCGACGCGCTCGCCGCCCGCCTCGCCGTGGCCGTCGCCGCCGTCACCGTCGTCCTCGATCCCGGCCTCATCGTCCTCGCCGGCGACATCGGCCGGGCCGGCGGGCCCGAGCTGGCCGGGCGGGTGGAGCAGGCGGTGGCCAAGGTGTGCCCCGGCCGGCCGAGCGTCGTCACGACGGGCCTGACGGGGAACGCCGTGCTGCGCGGGGCCCTGGTCGCCGCTCTGGAGCAGGCTCGGGAACAGGTGTTCTCCGACACCGTGTGACGCCGCCCCGCCGCCGGGCGCCGGCTCGCAGCGCCGCCTGCGCCGGTTGTGGGAGAATGTGGGCACATGTGGCATCCTCCCGGCGACATCGTGCTCATCTCCGACCCGCGAGTGACAGCGATCCCCGTCCACGAGAGCGGCGAGCCGCTGGTCGACGCGCGAAGCACGCTGCGGGTGCGGCCAGGTCACCCCGGCGGCGTGCACGCCCATATGCGCGCCGGGCTCCTCACCCGCCTCCGGCGCGCCGAGCGCAGTCTGCCCGACGGCTACCACCTGCTCATCGTGGAGGGCTACCGCTCGATCGCCGCCCAGCGGGCGATCTTCGACGGCTACCGGGCCGAGCTGGCCGCCCAATTCCCGCAGCTGGACGCCGCCGAGCTCGCCGCCGCCACCAGCAGGTACGTCTCGCCCGTCGAGATCGCGCCGCACACCGCCGGCGCCGCGGTCGACCTCACCCTGTGCGCGCCCGACGGGACCGAGCACGACATGGGCACCGCCGTCGACGACACCCCCGAACAGAGCGAGGGCGCCTGCTACACGGCAGCGCCGGGCCTGTCGGACACGGCCCGTGAGCACCGCAAGATCCTGGCCGCGGCGCTGGAGCCCGCCGGCCTGGTCAACTACCCGACCGAATGGTGGCACTGGTCCTACGGCGACCGCTACTGGGCCTACACCACCGGCGCCCCGCACGCCACCTACGGCCCCACCACGCTCTGACCAATGATCCGCGCGGTCCCTCCCGGCCGGCGGTCCGGGGGCGATGATGGGCGCATGGACGTCAACGAGGTGCTCCTGCCCGGCATCGGGCTGCGCTACGAGTTCACCAACCACGAAGGCGAGCACATCGGCGTCGTGGCCCTGCGGTCGGGCGAGTTCGAGGTGGTCGTCTACGGTGACGACCCCGACGAGGCCAGGCCGGTGTTCCGGCTCAACGAGGACGAGGCCGAGGCGCTGGCCCAGATCCTCGGCGCGCCGCGGATCGCCGAACGCTTCGCCGACCTGAGCCGGGAGGTGCCCGGCCTGAGCTCCGGCTGGGTGCGCATCCCGGAGGGCTCGCCGTTCGCCGGCCGAGCGCTGGGGGAGACGCGGGCCCGCACCCGCACCGGCGCGTCCGTGGTGGCGATCGTCCACGACGACGAGGTCGTCGCCTCGCCGGGGCCCGAACGGCTGCTGCGTCCCGGCGACGTCCTCGTGGTGATCGGCACGGACGAGGGCATCGCCGGCGTGAACCGCATCCTGCAGGGCTGACCGCGTGCACGTCTCCGTCGCCCTGCTGCTCGAACTCGGCCTCATCCTGGCCGTCCTCAGCGTGCTGGGCACGTTGGCCCGCCGCCTCACGCTCTCGCCCATCCCGCTCTACCTGCTGGTCGGCCTGGCGCTCGGCGAGGGGTCCGTGCTGCCGCTGCCCGCGGCGGGGGAGTTCGTCCGCGACGCGGCGACCATCGGGCTCGTCCTGCTGCTGCTGGCGCTCGGCCTGGAGTTCTCCATCGCCGAGTTCACCGCCGGGCTGCGCCGCCACGTCCCGTCGGCGGGCGTGGACCTCCTGCTCAACGCCGTTCCGGGCGCCGCGGCGGGCCTCCTGCTCGGCCTGGACGCCGTCGGCGTCCTCGCCCTGGCCGGCGCCACGTTCATCTCCTCCTCCGGCATCGTGGCCCGGCTGCTGGCCGACCTGCGGCGGCTGGGCAACCGCGAGACGCCCGCCGTCCTGTCGGTGCTGGTCCTGGAGGACTTCGCGATGGCGGCCTTCCTGCCGGTGCTGGCCGTGCTGGCCTCGGGCGGCACCTGGGGGCAGGCGGTCGTGGGCGTGCTGGTCGCGGTCGGCGCGGTGCTGGCCGCCTTCGCCGCCTCCTACCGGTGGGGGCACCACATCGGCAGGCTCGTCTCCCACCCCGACGCCGAGCAGCTCATGCTGCGCCTGCTCGGCATCACCCTCGTCGTGGCCGCCCTGGCCGAGTACGTGCACGCCTCGGCCGCCGTCGGCGCCTTCCTCGTCGGGCTCACCCTCACCGGCGAGACCGCCGAGCGGGGGCGGGCCGTCATCGCGCCGTTGCGGGACCTGTTCGCCGCCGTGTTCTTCGTCGCCATCGGAGTGTCGGTGGACCCGGCGGAGTTGCCGCCGGTGCTGCCCGCCGCTCTCGTCCTGGCCGTGGTCACGGCCTTCACCAAGGTGCTCACCGGCCGCTACGCCGCCTCCCGCGACGGCGTCGGCCGCCGTGGGCGCCTGCGCGCGGGAACGGCCCTGATCGCGCGGGGCGAGTTCTCCATCGTGATCGTCGGGCTGGCCGGGGTCGGGCACCCGGTCCTGGCGCCCCTGGTGGCGGCGTACGTGTTCCTGCTGGCCATCGCCGGGCCGTTCGTCACCCGCTTCACCGGCACCGTCCGAACCCGCCCGACTCCGCGATCCACAGGGTGAGGACGATCCCTGCGGCGGGTGGGCCCTTTCGTTGCGGGCCGTCATGGAGGGATGAGAGACGCACCAGGATGCGTGAGGGTGGCGCCGCGGCTTCCGTAAACGGCGGGTTTTGATGCCACGCGGAGAGCAGGAGCGCCCGTGGAGGGACAGTTCCCGCACCCGTGCGGAGGGGCACACATCGTACGGAGGCTCCCTGGCTACCCTGCGAGGTGGTTCGTGGTTCCGATGATCGGGATTGAAGAGGAGTACCTCGTCGTCGATCCCCGCACCCGTCACGTCGTCCCCCGGGCGGCGGAGCTGCTGGCCGCGGCGACAGGCGTCCTCGACGTGGAGCAGGAGGTGACGCGTTTCCAGATCGAGGCCCGCACGGCGCCCTCCGCGGACCTGAACGAGCTGGGCGCGAGGCTGCGGCTGGCGCGCAAGGAGGTGGCGGGCGCCGCGCACTCGCGCGGGCTGGCCGTCGTCGCCAGCGGCATGCCCGTGCTCGGCGACGTCATGCGGCCGCCGCTCAGCGACGACGTCCGCTACGAACAGGGCCGGGTGATCTACCGCGCCCTCCAGGACGAGATCTGCATCTGCGCCCTGCACGTGCACGTCGACGTGCCCGACGAGGAGCAGGCCGTCTACGTGGGCAACCACCTGCGCCCCTGGCTGCCCACCCTGGTCGCGCTCGCCGCCAACTCGCCGTTCTTCGCCGGCCGGGACACCGGCTACGCCTCCTGGCGGGTGATCAGCTGGAGCCGGTGGCCGGTGGCCGGCGCGCCGCCCTACTTCCCGTCGTACGCCGACTACCAGGGCGCGTTGCGGGCGCTGACGGAGTCGGGCGCGCTGATGGACGCCAAGACGGTGTACTGGGACGCGCGCCCGTCGCCGAGACTGCCGACCGTGGAGGTGCGGGTCGCCGACGTGCCGCTCGACGTCGGCGACAGCCTCACCCTCATCGGCCTGGTCCGCGCCCTCGTGGTGACGGCCCTGGCGGACGTGGCCAGGGGCGATCGAGGGCTTCCCGTCCCGGCGGAGGTGCTGCGCGCCGCCTACTGGCGGGCCGCCCGCGACGGGCTGGCGGGCGACGGCCTCGACGTCCGCGAAGGCATCCGCACGCCGGCCCCGGCGATGGCGCGCCGCCTCCTCCACCACGTACGGGAGGCACTCGCTGAGGCGGGTGACCTGGGATTCGTGGAGGAAGGCCTGGACCGGCTGCTCGGCAGAGGATCGGGCGCCATGCGCCAACGCCGGGCGCACGCCCGCCACGGCCACCTGGCCGGGGTGGTGGACGACCTCATCGAGGCCACCGTGGCCTGACCGGCCCCGCGTGATCGCTCACACCCTCCTTCTGGCCACCAGGCCAGTAGTCTTATTCCGTCTAACGCTATAGCATTCCATAGCTCGGAATATTCGAGGAGGCCTCGTGAGCGGCACGCAGTCGCCGGTGACCAGCGTCGATCGCGCTCTGCTGATCCTGCAGGAGATCGGCAAGCACAGCAGGGGGATGACCATCGACGAGCTGGCCACCCGGCTCGGCCTGCCCAAAAGCTCTCTGCACCGCCTGCTCGGCGCGCTCAAGCACCGCGGTTTCGCCGCGCAGCCCGAGCCCAGCGGGCCGTACTTCCTCGGCACGGAGATGCTGGCCACGGCGTTCCGATTCTACGAGAACATGGACGTGCGCGCCGTGGTCCACCGGCTGCTGCTGCGGCTGAGCGAGGAGTTCGCCGAGACGGTGCACATGGCCACGCTCGACGGGGCCGAGGTGGTCTACCTCGACAAGGTCGAGACCGTGCGGGCGATCACCATGACCTCCGTGGTGGGCGGGCGCAACGCGGCCCACGCCACCGGCGTCGGCAAGGCGCTGCTCGCGTGGACCTATCCCACCGACGAGGCGATCAGGGCGTGGGCGGAGCGTTACACGCCGCTCGCCGCGCCCACCCGCGCCACCATCACCAACCCGGCGAAGCTGGCCGCGCACATGGCGCTGGTCCGCGACCGCGGCTACGCCCTCGACCTGGAGGAGAACGAGCCGGGCGTGCGGTGCGTGGCCGCCCCCGTGTTCATGGGCAAGCCGACCCCCGCCGCCGCGGTGAGCGTGACGGCGCTCAAGGACCGCATGCCGCCGGCGCGCATGGAGGAGATCGGCGCGGCCCTGTGCAAGGCCATCGCCGAGCAGCTCTGACACCCCGCCGCCCGCAGGCGATCGATTGTCGGGAAACATGTTCTGTCTGATGGAATGAGGCTCAGTGTCGATCTTCACCCCCGGGAGGCTCCGATGACCAGGGTCTCCGTACCCGAGGTCGTCCCCGTGCCGGTGGCCCGGCTCGGAGAGGGCCCGCGCTGGGACGAGCGCACCGGCACGCTGCTGTGGGTGGACATCCCCGCGGGCCGCGTGCACCGCCTGGACCCGGCCGGCGACGCGCACGCCGTGCTCGACGTCGGCCAGCCGGTCGGCGTGGCGGTCCCGCGCGTCGCGGGCGGACTCGCGCTGGCGGTCCGCGACGGCTTCGCGCTGCTCGGCGGCGAGGCGTGGGCGGCCCCAGCGGCCGTCCCGGACGTGGTCGCGCCGGTGACCGCCGCCGAACGGCCGGGCAACCGGATGAACGACGGCGCGTGCGACCGCGCCGGGCGGTTCTACGCCGGCACCAAGGCCGAGGACGACACCCCGGGAGCCGGCGCCCTCTACCGGCTCGGCCCCGGCCCCCGCGCCGAGCGGGTGCTGGACGGCGTCACCATCTCCAACGGCATCGCGTGGAGTCCCGACGAGCGGCTGTGCTACTACGTGGACACCCCCACCGGCCGGGTGGACGTCTTCGACTACGACCCGGGCAGCGGGCTGCTCGCGGGGCGCCGGACGTTCGCCGAGATCACCCGAGGCATGCCCGACGGCATCACCGTGGACGCGCGCGGGCACGTGTGGGTCGGGCTGTGGGGCGGCGGCGCGGTGCTGCGGCTGCGCCCCGACGGGAGTGTGGACCTGACCGTCGAGATCCCCGCCCGCAACGTCACGAGCTGCGCCTTCGGCGGGCCGGACCTGGACGTCCTGTACGTGACCACCGCGTGGGACGGCGCGGGCGGCGGCGAGCTGCTGCGCTGCCGCACCACCGTCGAGGGCCTGCCCGCCAACCCGTACCGCGAGCACGCCTGACCGGCGAGGCCCGCTCCCCGGACAGGGGAGCGGGCCGCCCGGACCTCGCGCCGCGTTCAGGCCAGCCTCGGCACGAGGCGCAGCGCGTTGGCGGCGTAGACCCGGCTCAGCACCTCCTCGGGCAGGTCGAGGCCGCTGATGGTCCAGCGGCCCATCAACGGCGGGTCCTCCAGGGAGTGCGCGAAAGCCTCGTCCGCGGTCTCCAGGAACCGGAAGTGGATCCGGTACACCCGCGGATCCGGCGGGATCTCGTCGGTGCCGAACAGCACCCGGCCGGGATGGCGCAGCAGGAGCGCGCGGGCGGCCCGCGGCACCCGGCCCAGCTCGGCCAGCCGGGCGGCGATGTCGATGTGGAAGTGCGGATACTCGTCGAGCATCCGGCCGACCCAGCCGAGGTTCTCCGGCCAGCAGCCGGCGTGCACCCCGATGACGGTGGTCGCCGGATGCGCGGCGACCATCGCCTCCATGGCCTCGATCAGCCGCTCGAACGGCGGGCAGCCCGGCCCGTGAAAGGCCCAGTCGGGGCGGGCGGTGAGCTGTTCGAGCCGTTCGTTGCGCTCGTCGGCCGGCTGGAAGAAGGCGACCGGGTCGGCGGTGTGCAGCGCGATCGGCACGCCCAGCTCGCCGGCCGTCGCCCACAGCGGCGCCAGCCGCTCGTCGTCGAGCATGACCAGCTCGCCGCGGTGGTCGCGGACGCGCAGGCCGACGTCCTTCCACACCTTCAGCCCTGCGGCGCCCTCGGCGACCGAGGCGCGTAGCTGGGCGGCCAGCCGCTCGCCGAAGCCCGGCCCGGTCGTCGCCGACCAGTCGACGTGGCAGAACGTGGCGAACCGGCCGGGGTGGGCGGCGTCGTAGCGTTCCAGGTTCGCCGCCAGCTCGCGCCCCCAGCGGCCGTCGAGGTTGACCATGCCGCGCAGGCCGAGCCGGTCCATCATGTCCACGAGGGCCGGCACGTCCCGGACCATCCAGTCGCCGTCCTCGGTGAGCCACCGGCCGAGATGGGTGTGCGCGTCCACGGCGGGCAGGCGTGCCCGCTCGACGGAGGTGACCGGGACGCGCGCCTGGGAGATCGGCCGGTAGCTCGACAGCGGGATGTCGGCTCCGGTCATGCCCGGATGCCCTCGGGCAGCAGGTCGCCGTGCGCGGTGATCAGCTCGTCGACCAGCTCGCGGATCCGGCCGACCGGCAGGGTCGCGGCGGTGTTCGGATCGAGCAGGGCCGCCTGGTAGACGTGGTCGCGGCGGCCCTCCAGAGCGGCCCGCACGGTCAGCTCGCCGACCGCCAGGGTGGCGTTGTTGAGCGCGGCGAGCTGGACCGGCAGCTCGCCGACCCTGATCGGCTGCACGCCGGCTCGGTCCACGTGGCAGGGCACCTCGACGCAGGCGCCGGCCGGCAGGTTCGAGATGAGGCCGGCGTTGCGGACGTTGCCGTGCAGCAGGCGGGGCGTGCCGGTCTCCATCGAGTGGATGGCCAGGCTGGCCAGCTCCTCGCCGCGCTGGATGGCGACGCCCCGGCCGGCGTCGAGGGAGCGCTTCTGCTGCTCGTACTCGGCGTGGCCGTCGGCCAGCCAGTCCAGGTAGACGTTCACCGGGATCCGGTAGTGCTCGACCTGGTCGGCGTGCGGCAGGAACCACGGCAGGTACTCCGAGCCGTGCTCGCTGGACTCGGTCGGGAAGTAGCCGAAGTTGCGGTAGATCTCGACCCGGACCCTGCGGCGCAGCTCGGGGCTGGCCTCGATGAGGTCGTCCAGCCTGTGGTAGAGGTTCTCCCCGTCGCGCTCGAAGCGCAGCACCCACGCCTGGTGGTTGACGCCCGCGGTCGTGAAGGTCACCTCCTCCTCCGGCACGCCGACCATCCTGGCCAGCGTCGACTGGGTGTCGCGGGCCGCGTGGCAGACGCCCACCACGTTGCGGAACGGAGTGCCCTCGTAGACCGCGCGGGGGATCATCGACATGGGGTTGGTGTAGGTGAACAGCGTGGCGTCGGGGGCCAGCTCGGCCAGGTCGTCGCCGATGCCCACCATGACGGGGATGGTGCGCAGGGCCCGGAAGATGCCGCCGATGCCGAGCGTGTCGGCGATGGTCTGGCGCACGCCGTAGCGGGCCGGGATGTCGAAGTCGCGCCGGACGGCGGCCATCCCGCCGACGGCGATCTCGTTGATGACGTGGTCGGCGCCGTCGAGGGCGGCCCGGCGGTCGGCATGCGCCTCCACGGTGGCGCCGATACCCAGCTCGCCGACCATCCACCTGGCCATCGCCTCGGCCGTCGCCAGCCGCTCGGGGTCGATGTCGTGCAGCACGATCGCGGACTCGGACAGCTCGGGGAAGGTCAGCAGGTCCGACAGCAGGTTCTTGGCGAAGGTGATGCTGCCGGCGCCGACCAGGACGATCCGGGTCACGGGTGCCTCCCTTCGGGGACGAGCAGCGCCTTGACGGGGGTGGCGCGGCCGTTCATCAGCGCGGTGAAGACTTCGGCGCCCTCGGCGAGCGGGAAGGCGCTGACCCAGCTCAGGTCCCACCCGCCGACCAGGTCGACGGCCGCGGCGAAGTCGGCGTCCTGGTAGGCGAAGGAGCCGAGCACCCGCTTCTCGCCGCGGACCAGGTGGGCCGCGTCGAACCCGGCGGTGCTGTCGGCCAGGCCCAGCCAGACCGCCACCCCGCCGGGGCGCAGGCAGGCCAGTGACTGCTCGTGGGTGGCGGCGGCGCCCACCGCGTCGAAGATCACGTCGTACTCGCCGGTCAGCTCGGGTCCGGTCGCGTCGGCGCCGAGCCGGGCGGCGATCTCGCGGCGTTCCGCGGACCGGTCGGCGACCTCGATCCCGGCGGCCCCGCCGGACGCGGCGACCAGCATGCAGGTCAGGCCGATCGCACCGGCGCCGATGACGCCCACGCGGGCTCCGGCGGGGGCGCCGGCCAGCGCCCAGGCGTGCACCGCGTTGGCCGCCGGCTCGACGACGCCGGCGGCGGTCCAGCCGAGACCGCCGGGCAGCGTCACGAGGGCGTCCGCCGGCACGGCGACCCGCTCGGCGAACGCGCCGGGTGTGTGCACGCCGACGATGCGCCGCTCCCGGCAGACGTTGCGGACGCCGATCGCGCACAGGTCGCAGCGGCCGCAGGACAGGATCGGGTTGACCACGACGCGCGTGCCGTCGTCGGTGTGCCCGGCGAACTCGTGGCCCATCACCAGCGGCGGCACCCGGAAGCCGGGGTGGCGCACGCCGTGCAGCTCGCTGCCGCAGATGCCGGAGGCCGCCACGTGGACCAGCACCTCGCCGGGGCCCGGTGCGGGCTCCGGCACCTCGCGCACCTCGACGGTGCCTGGCGCGGTGAAAACCAGAGCCTTCACCGGGCGGTCCCGGCCACGACCGGGTTGCGCAGGCCGCCGATGCCTTCGACGCTCACCTCGACGACGTCTCCGGGGCGCAGCGAGCGCCGCGGGTCCATGAACTCGCCGCAGCCCCACGGGGTGCCGGTCAGCACCACGTCACCGGGTTCGAGGGTGAAGGAGCGGGAGCAGAACGCCAGCAGCTCCGCCACGCCGAAGAGCATCTCGGCGGTGCTGGAGTCCTGCACGGTCTCGCCGTTGACCACCGTGCGCAGCCGGAGCGCCTGCGGGTCGCCGAGCTCGTCGGGGGTCACGATGGCCGGGCCGAGGGGGCAGAAGGTGTCGAGGCTCTTGCCGCGCGTCCACTGCCCGTCGGCGAACTGCAGGTCGCGGGCGGACACGTCGTTGGCCACGGTGTAGCCGGCCACGCCGGCCAGCGCCTGCGCCGGGCCGGCGTGCCGCAGCGGCACGCCGATGACGGCGGCCAGCTCCACCTCCCAGTCGACCCGCTCGGTCTGCTCGCCGTCGATGACGATCGGTTCGCCGGGGCCGATCACGCTGGAGGGGAACTTGGCGAACATGAGGGGGCGGGCCGGCTTGTCCATGCCGGCCTCGCGGATGTGGTCGAGGTAGTTCAGGCCGATCGCGACGATCTTGCCGGGGCGCAGCGGGGCGACAGGCACGGCATCGGGCAGCGGCCCGACCGCGCCGCGCGCAGCGCGCAGCGTCTCCTGTGGGCCGGCGGCCAGCACCGCTTCCAGGGCCGTCCCCGCCGGGACGTCCAGGGCGTACCAGCGCCCGTCTCTTTCCACGGCGGCGAGCCTGGCCCCGTCGCCCACGCGGACCGTACCTAGCCTCATCCCTCTACTCCGTTCCGTATGATGAAATGCTATTCTGAATCTGCGCTCAGAACATCACCAGTGTCCAGGGCGTGTCAAGACCGGAGGGTGCCATCGCCGGTCGGAGTGACGTCGGTCCCGTGCGCCCCCGCAGCTCACCGGCCTCCGCTGTCACCTTTGGAAGCCCTTCCTGTCATCGTCTTCCGAATTGCGGAACGCTAGACCACTCAACGGAACAAATGCTAGCTTCGAGCCCGTATCCGCCGTGCGTCCGGAAGGACCCCATGTACCCCGAGCTGGACACCCCGGCCCTGCTGATCGACCTGGACGTGGTCCGCGCCAACGTGGCCGAGATGGCGAAGGCGGCCGCCACGCACGGCGTGGCGCTGCGCCCGCACATCAAGACCCACAAGATGCCCGAGCTGGCACGGCTGCAGATGGCGGCCGGCGCGGCCGGCGTCACCTGCGCCAAACTCGGCGAGGCCGAGATCATGGCCGACGCCGGGATCGACGACATCCTGCTGGCCTTTCCCCTCTGGGGCGAGCCCAAGCTGCGCCGCCTGGCAGCGCTGCGCGAGCGCGCCAGGGTCCGGGTCAGCCTCGACTCCCCGGACGTCGCCGCCGGCCTCGGCCGGCTCGGACTGCGGACCGGAGCGCCCGTCGAGGTGCTGGTGGAGGTGGACACCGGCCAGCACCGGCTGGGCCGCCCGCCCGGCCGCCCCACCGCCGACCTGGTGGCCGAGATCGCCGCGATCCCGGGGATCGAGGTCGTCGGGCTGCTCACCCTGGCCGGGCACGCCTACCACGCGACCACGCCCGCCCGGCTCGCCGAGATCTCCCGCCGCGAGGGGACCGACCTGGTCGCCACCGCCGAGCTGTGCGCGCGCGACGGCATCGAACTGCCCGTGATCAGCGTCGGCAGCACCCCCACCGCCCGGCACGTCGCCGGGGTCGCCGGGGTGACCGAGATCCGGCCCGGCACGTACATCTTCAACGACACCGCGATGATCCGGCTCGGCGTCGCCACCGAGGAGACCGCGGCTTCCCGGGTGCTGGCGACCGTCGTCGCCAGGCCGTCGCCGGACCGCGTCGTCCTCGACGCCGGTACCAAGTGCCTCACCTCCGACGGGGCCGGCACACCCGGCTGGATCCGCGCCGCCGGGCTGCCGTGGCTGCGGATGGACTTCCTCAACGAGGAACACGCGGTCGCCCGCCTCGACGCCGAACACGCCCGCGACGGAGAGCTGCCGATCGGGACGCGGGTGCAGCTCATCCCCGGCCACGCCTGCTCCGTCACCAACCTCTTCGACGTCGCCCACGGCCTGGAAGGCGGCCGGGTCACCACCGAGCTGCGCGTGGCCGCGCGCGGCGCCGTGCGCTGAGCCCGGGAACCGGGCACCAGCAGATGAGAAGCAGAAAGGGATCGTCATGCGAGGACTGGTGGGCAAGCGGGTGCTGGTCAGCGGCGGCAGCAGCGGCATCGGGGCCGCCACCGCCCGGCGCTTCCTGCAGGAAGGCTCCCGGGTGGTGATCGGCGGGCTCGACCCCGGCGAGGTGGACCGGACGGTGGCCGAGCTGTCCCTCCTTGGCGAGGTGAGCGGCCTGGCCGGCGACGTCAGCTCCGAGGCGGACGTGGAAAGCCTCGTCGGCGGCGCGGTCGCCGCCCTGGGCGGCCTGGACGTGCTGGTGAACAACGCCGGCATCGCCTGGCGGGAGCCGTTCCTCGACATCACCGCCGAGCACTGGGACAAGATGATCTCGGTGAACCTGCGCGGCATGTTCCTGGTCGCCCAGGCCGTCGCCCGGCACCTGGTCGCGCAGGGCCGCGGCGGGGTGATCCTCAACATGTCCTCCACCAACGGGATCGGCGGCGAGGCGGACTACGCCCACTACAACGCCTCCAAGGGCGGCGTGCTGCTGCTGACCAGGACCATGGCGGTCGAGCTGGGCCGGCACGGCATCCGGGTCAACGCGCTGTGCCCCGGCTACATCCGCACGCCGCTCAACTCCGCCATCGCCGCATCGCTGGACGGCGACTTCGTCTCGGCCTACGAGCGCGAGCACATCCCGCTCGGCCGGGCCGGGCTGGCCGAGGAGGTCGCCGCCGGGTACGCGTTCCTGGCCTCCGACGACGCCGCGTTCGTGCACGGCACCGAGCTGGTGATCGACGGCGGCCAGCTCGCCGTCATGTGACGGGGGCGGGCGGCGCCGGGTCGCCCGCCCCCGTCCGGCGGGGGCAGGTGGCTCCGGGCCGCCCGCCCCCGTCCGGCGGGGGCAGGTGGCTCCAGGTCGCCCGCACCGTCCGGCGGGACCGCCGCTCAGCCCTTGACCGCCCCGGTCAGCGCCTGGATGAAGCGGCGCTGGCCGAACAGGAACACCCCGAGCACCGGCAGCGTGGTGAGCACCGTGCCCGCCATGACGGCGGGCCAGTCGGCCCGGTGCTGCCCCTGGAAGGTGGTCAGCCCCACCTGCACGGTGTACTTCTCCTCGGAGTTGATCACGACGAGCGGCCAGAAAAGGTCGTTCCACGCCGTGATGAAAGTGATCACGGCCAGGGCGGCGAGGGCCGGCTTGGCGACCGGCAGCACCACCCGGAAGAACACCGCGAACCGCGAGCACCCGTCGATCCGTCCGGCCTCCTCCAGCTCCCTGGGAAAGGACTGGAAGAACGACGTCATCAGGTAGATGCCGACCGCCGAGCTGAGCTGGGGGACGATCAGCGCGCCCAGGGTGTCGGTCAGCCCGGCCTCGTTGAAGATGAGGAACGTCGGGATCACGGTGAGCTGGAACGGGATCAGCGCGGTGGCGATGACCAGGACGAGCACCAGCCGGGAGCCGACGAAGCGGATGCGGGCGAAGGCGTAGCCGGCCATGCCGCACAGCGCCACCTGGGCCACCACGATGGAGCCCGAGACCAGCACGCTGTTGAGGAACCAGCGGGGGAAGTCGGAGCCCTCCAGCACCGTGCGGTAGCCGCCGAGGTCCACGGCCTCCGGCCAGATCGGCGGTGGGAACCGGTTGAGCTCCGCCTGGCTCATCAGGGAGCTGAGCACCATCCACACGAACGGCAGCACGGTCACGATCGACATCGGCACCAGCAGCAGGTGCCACCCGCTGGGCAGCAGACGCCGTCTCACCGCATCGCCCCTCTCCGTCGGGCCACCAGCAGTCCGGTGACGACCAGCAGCAGCGTGCCGGCGAACAGCGTGTAGGCGACGGCCGCGCCGTAGCCCGCGGTGAAGTACGTGAAGGCGAGCTGCCAGATGTAGTAGACGATGGTGACCGTGGCGTTGGCCGGGCCGCCCTTGGTGGTCGTCATCACCAGGTCGAAGAACTGCAGCACGTCGATCACCCCCCAGATGGCGAGGAACACCGTCATGTGGCGGACGGACGGCACGATGACGTGCCGGAAGACGGCCCACCGGCCGGCCCCGTCGATGGCGGCGGCCTCCAGGATCTCCTTGTTGATCTCCTGCAGCGCCGCCAGGTAGATCACCACCGTGAACCCGAACCGGGTCCAGAAGAAGATCACTGTCAGCACCAGCATGGCCTGCGACGGGCTGCTCAGCAGCCCCTGCGCCGGCAGCCCGACCTTGACCAGCATGCCGTTGAGCAGCCCGAAGTCGCGGTCGAAGATGTAGCCCATGAGCAGCCCGGCCGAGGTGGCCGAGGCGATGTAGGGCACCAGGAAGCAGGTCCGGTAGAAGCCGATGCCGCGCACCTTGCGGTTCAGCAGCACGGCCACGAGCAGCCCGGCCGCCAGCGAGGCGGGCAGGTAGCAGAACAGCAGCAGTCCCGTGTTGCGCAGCGCCTGGTGGAAGACGGGATCGGCGACGAGAGCCCGGTAGTTGTCCAGCCCGACGTTGCGGCCGCCCGACATGAGGTCGGAGTCGGTGAAGGACAGGGCGAGCGCCCACGCCATCGGGACCAGCGAGAAACCGAGGATGATCAGCGTCGCGGGACCGGCGAACCCCCACCCGGTGAGGTTGTCGGCCAGCTTGCGCCGGTCCGGGGGCCGGGCCCGGCCGGTTGCCCGGCCGAGCGCCGACGCGGTGCTCGTCATGATCCCGGTACGGCCAGCGCCGCGTCGGTCTTGGCCGCCGCCTCCGTCAGCGCCGTCTTGGCGTCGGCCTTGCCCAGCAGCGTCCTGGCGATGGCGTCGGCGACGAACGACGAGACGCGCGGGTACTTGGTGGTCGGCGGCCGCACCCGCTTGGCGTTGGCCAGGTTGGCCGAGATGACGTCGATGCCGGGGTACTTCTTCAGGTAGTCCTGGTAGCCCGGCAGCTTGCTGATCGAGGCCCGGATCGGCAGCGACCCGGTGTCGGTCATCCACTGCAGTTGCTGCTCGGCGGCCGTCAGCCAGGCGAGGAACGTGGCGGAGGCCCGCACCCGCCGCTCGTCGTGCTCGAAGACCACCCAGTTGTCGGGCCCGGAGATGGTCTCGTGGTTGCCGCCGGTGCCGGGAAGGGGGACGACGCCGTAGTCGAGCCCGGCGGCCTGCAGGTCGGGCAGCACCCACGGGCCGGACATGAAGAACGCCAGCCGGCCCGACTCGAAGAGCTTCTGGCCCTTCTCGGCCGGACTGGAGTCGAGGTAGACGGACTTGTCCTCCACCGCCATGCCGCGCAGCAGATCCAGCGCGCGCTGGCCTGCGTCGCCGTGGAAGGCCGCCTTCTTGCGGTCGGGGGTGAGGATGTCGCCGCCGGCCTGCCACACCATCGGCCACAGCCCCCACACGGCCTCCTCGCCGCCGCTGATGGGCCAGGTGGCGCCGAACACGCCGGCCTTGGCGTCGGTGGCCTGCTTGGCCATGGCGCGGAAGTCGTCCCACGTCCAGTCGGGTCCGGGCGGCTTCAGCCCGGCCTCGGTCAGCAGCTTGGCGTTGTAGAGCACGACCATGTTGTCGACCACCGCGGGGAAGCCGATGACCTTGCCCTCGACGGTGACCGCCTCCCGCTCGCTGGCCCAGAAGTCGTCCCAGCGGACCGCCGGGTCCTTGACGAACTCGGTGAGGTCCGCCGTCTTGGGGTTGCGCGCGATGTTGGGCGCCCAGGAGCCGTACAGGTAGGCGATGTCGGGGTGGGCGTCCGAGGTCAGCGCCGCCGTGATCTTGGGCAGCATGCCGTCGGCCGTCACGCCGCCGGAGGTCGTCTTCACCCTGATGTCGGGGTGGGTCTCGTTGAAGCGGCTGACGAGCTTCTCGATGGACTTGGCCGAGGCGTCCTCCTGGCCGTGCCACATGACGATCTCGACGGGGCCGCCCGCCTGCTCCTTCGTGTCGCCGCCGCAGCCCGCCGCCAGCAGGACTGTGGCGGCCACCGCCGCGGTCACGGTGCTGATTCTCATCGGATGCCCTCCGGAAGCAGGTCGCCGTGGGCGGCGATCATGTCGTCGACGAGGTCGTGGATCTGCTGGAGCGTCAGCGTGGCCGAGGCGTTCGGGTCGAGCATGGCGGCGTGGTAGACGTGGTCGCGGCGGCCTTCGAGGGCCGCCCGCACGGTCAGCTCGCCGACGTTGAGGAAGGTCTGGTTGAGCGCGGCGAGCTGCGGCGGCAGGTTCCCGACGCGGGTCGGCCGCATCCCGGCGCGGTCCACCAGGCACGGCACCTCGACGCAGGCGCCGGCCGGCAGGTTGCCGATGAGGCCGTCGTTGCGGACGTTGCCGTGCACCACCCGGGGCGTGCCTGTCTCGATGGAGTGGATCACCTCCGAGGCCAGCTCCATGACGGGGGTGATCTCCACTCCCCGCCCGGCGGCCAGCCGGGTCCTGGTCTCCTCGAAGGTGTCGAGGTTCTCCCGGGACCACTGCAGGTAGATCTCAATGGGGATGCGGTACTGCTCGACCTGGTCGTCGTGGTGCAGGAACCACGGCAGGTACTCGGAGCCGTGCTCGCTGGACTCGGTGGGGAAGTGGCCGAGGCGGCGGTACAGCTCCACCCGTACGGTCCTGCGCAGTTCGGGGTCGCGGGCGATGACCTCGTCCAGCACCGGGTAGAGGTTCTCGCCGCGGTGCTCGAAGCGCAGCACGAACGCCTGATGGTTGACGCCGGCGGTGACGTACGAGATCTCCTCCTCGGGCACGCCGACGAGGGAGGCGAGGCGGGCCTGGGTGTCGCGCACCGAGTGGCACAGGCCGACGACCCGCTGGAAGGAGGTGCCCTCGTAGACGGCGCGCGGGATCATCGACATGGGGTTGGTGTAGGTGAGCAGCAGCGCCTGCGGTGCCAGCTCGGCCAGGTCCTCGCCGATGGCGACCATCACCGGGATGGTGCGCAGGGCCCGGAAGATGCCGCCGATGCCGAGCGTGTCGCCGATCGTCTGGCGCAGGCCGTAGCGGCGGGGGATCTCGAAGTCGATCTCGGTGGCGGCGTGGCCGCCGACGGCGATCTCGTTGATGACGTAGTCGGCGCCGTCGAGGGCGGCGCGCCGGTCGAGGCGGGCCTCCACCTTGGCGGGCCTGCCCAGCTTGCCGGCCATCCAGGTGGCCATCGCCTCGGCGGTCGCGAGGCGGTCGGGGTCGATGTCGTGCAGGACGAGGGTGGAGTCCCCCAGTTCTGGAAAAGTCAGGATGTCCGAGAGGACGTTCTTGGTGAATTCGACGCTGCCGGCGCCGAGGAACACGATGCGTGCCATGGGGCTCTTCCCTTGCAGAGCACGGCGGGCTCGCGGCCCGCTGAACTGGCGAGTATAGCCTTATGTCCGTTTTTCTAGCGGTCGTTCCGCTGTACGGAATCAGTGTCGAAGGAGGGGGGTGCGGCACCCCGATCTGCCGCCCGTCCATCACGCTGCCGTTCACGCTGAACCGTGCGGGTCGCCCGGGGACGGCGAGCGGTCGGCGTCCCGTCCTCGTCGCGCCCGGCCGGTTGCCTGCACGGCGTCATCTTGCCTCCTTCCCTCTCTATTCCGCAACGTGGAATGTGGTTCTGAATCGGGAACAGGACATCATCTAGGTCTGGGCGTGTCAAGAAGCCGCTACACCTGGCTCCGGCGGACCGGGCCGCCTAGTCGTTCCGTATAATGGAACTCTAGACCGCTATGAGGAATATTGCTAGGTTTTCCGGCACGGCAGCACCGCCGCGACCGTTCCGGAGGAGACCCGCCGATGAAGACAGCCCCAGCCGGGGAGCCCATGGACACCGCCGTGCTGCGCGAGCTGCGCGCCATCGTCGGCGCGGACCACGTACGGCACGCCGATGGGGACGTGACCGCCTACACCCGCGACGCCACCCCGCTCTTCCACGCCCGCCCGGGCGCCGTGGTTCACCCCGCCTCCACCGACGAGGTCGCCGCCGTGCTCCGGCTGGCCAGCGCGCGCTCCATCCCCGTCGTCCCGCGCGGCGCGGGCTCCAACCTGTGCTCCGGAACCGTCCCCCTGACGGGCGGCATCGTCCTGGTGCTGACCCGGCTCGACCGCATCCTCGAACTCAGCGACGACGAACTGCTGGCCGTCTGCCAGCCCGGCGTGACCTGCGCGGCGCTCGCCGACGCCGCCGCCGCGCGCGGCCTGTTGTACGCCCCCGACCCGGGCAGCAGGAGCGTGGCCACCATCGGCGGGACGGTCGCCACCTGCGCGGGCGGCCTGCGCGGCCTCAAGTACGGCGTGACCCGCAACTACGTGCTCGGCACCGAGACCGTGCTGGCCACCGGCGAGGTCATCCGCACCGGCGGCCGGCTCTGGAAGGACGTCGCCGGCTACGACCTGACCCGCCTGCTCACCGGGTCCGAGGGCACCCTCGGCGTCATCACCGAGGTGACCCTCGCCCTGCTGCCCGCCCCGCCCGCCGGCGGCAACGGCCTCGCCTACTTCCCCCACCTCGCCGACGCCGGCCGCGCGGTCGCGGACATCATCGCCGCCGGCATCGTCCCAGCGACGCTGGAGTTCCTCGACGCCAAATGCGTCCAGGCGGTCGAAGAGTTCGCCCGGCTGGGGCTGCGACGCGACGCCGGCGCACTGCTGATCTTCGGTGACGACGGCGAGGCCGCCGCCGTCACCGGTCGGCTGACGCGGATGGCCGAACTGTGCCTGGCCGCAGGCGCGATCGAGGCCACCGTCGCCGGCCCCGCCGCCGAGTCGGAGGCCCTGCTGGCCGCCCGCCGGTGCACGCTGCCTGCGCTGTCGCGGCTCGGCTCCATCACCATCCTGGAGGACGTCGGCGTGCCCCGCCCGCAGATCGCCGCCATGGTCGGCCACATCGACGCGATCGCCGACCGGTACGACGTCTCCATCGCCACCTTCGGCCACGCAGGCGACGGCAACCTGCACCCGACCTGCGTCATCGAACCCGGCGACGACGAGGCGATCGAGCGCGCCCACCGCGCCTTCGCGGAGATCTTCCGCACGGCGATGAGCCTGGGCGGCACCATCACCGGCGAACACGGCGTCGGCGCGGCCAAGCTGCCCTACCTCGCCGAACGGCTGGGCACCGCCCAACTCGACCTGCTGCGCCGGATCAAGGCCGCGTTCGACCCGGCGGGCGTCCTCAACCCCGGAAAGGTGGGCTCATGACCGGCTCCGCTCCTGGCCCGCTGCGCCGGATCAGGGCCGCGTTCGACTCGGCGGGCGTCCTCAACCCCGGAAAGGTGGGCTCATGACCGGCTTCACCCCCGACCTGCTCAACCGCTGCATCTCCTGCGGCTTCTGCCTGCCCGCGTGCCCGACGTACGCGCTGACCAAGGACGAGACGTCCTCCCCGCGTGGCCGCATCAACCTCATGCGCGCCCTCGACGAGGGCACCCTGCCGGCCGACGACCAACGGCTGGGCGAGGAGGCGAGCTTCTGCCTGGGCTGCCGCGCGTGCGAGACCGTCTGCCCGGCCGGGGTCCAGTACGGGGCGCTGCTGGAGGAGTGGCGGGACCAGCAGTGGCAGGGCGCCGACCGGCCGCTCGTCGTGCGGCTGCTGATGTTCGCGGTCAACGCCCAGTGGCGCGTACGGTTCCTCGGCCTGCTCAGCCGGCACGCCCGCACCCGCGCCAAGCCGTCCGGCCCGCACCTGATGCTCGGCTGCTTCGAACGGGCGCTCTACCCCAGGGTCAGCCGGGCGGCGCTGCGACTGAGGCCCGAACTGGCCGCTCCACCGGCCCAGGGCTGCTGCGGCGCCCTGCACGCGCACAACGGAGACTCCGAACACGGCCGGCGAATGGCCGCCGAACTGGGCGAACGGCTGCCGGGCAGCATCGTCACCACCTCCGGCGGCTGCGCGGCTCACCTGTCGGACGTCCTCGGCCGCGCCCGGGTCAAGGAACTGTCGGAATACCTCACCACCCCACCTCCCACGGGTTCCTCGACGAAGCCGCCCACGAGTCCTTCCCCGATGCCGCCGGCTGGTTCGTGTCCGGAGCCTTCCGCTGATCCCTCACCCGAGTCGCCTGCTGACCCGCGTCTGGGATCTTCCGTGGATTCTTCACCTGCGTGCCCCGCCCCTGCGCGACCGGAGCCTTCCGCCGCGCACGGGATCGGCCCCGCGTCCTCGTCCGACAAGCCGCTTCGGATCGGTCTGCAGGACTCCTGCCATCTGCGCAACGGCCTCGGCGTGTGGCGCGAGCCGCGGGCGCTGCTGGAGCAGATCGGCGAATACGTCGAGCTGCCGTCGGCCGGGGCCTGCTGTGGCGCGGCTGGTACCTACGCCCTTGTCCGGCCCCGCGACAGCAGGCGTGTTCTCGACGCGAAGCTGGACGAGATCGAGGCCGCGGAAGTCGACTACGTGGCCGTGGTCAACCCCGGCTGTTACCGGCAGCTCGCTCAGGGCCTGCGCCGCAGGAAGTCGGCTGTACGAGTGGTGCACCTCGCCGAACTCCTGATCGACACGACCCTTCGCCATCGCGACTGACGCTCGTCCGCGCGGACCAGCGCGGTATCCGGCCGTGGCGGTTGCTCCCTGTCGGGTGGTCCCTGTCGGGTGGTCCCTGTCGGGTGGTCCCCGTCGGCTGGTCCCTGTTGCCTGACCTCTGTTGCCGGGTCGGCATGGTCAGGGTTGGTGCTGGGGCCTGGTCGTGGTCAGGGGTAATCGTCGTCGATCTCCAGGCCCTCCTGCTCCAACGCCTCCTTGACGACCCGGAACGCCAGGCCGGGAGCGTAACCCTTGCGTGCGAGCATGCCGGCGAGCCGGCGAGTGCGGGTCTGGGTGTCGAGGGCGCGGGTGGCGGCGAGCTTGCGTTCGACGAGGCGGCGGGCTGTTTCGAGCTCCTGGTCGGGGTCGAGGCGTTCGACGGCTTCGTTGACCGTGTCGGAGTCGACCCCGCGGTGGCGGAGCTCGGCTGCCAGGGCGCGTTTGGCCAGACCGCGGCCGTGGTGACGGGAGTCGACCCATGCCTCGGCGAACGCCTCGTCGTTGATCAGCCCCAGCTCCGAGAACCGGTCGAGCACCGCCTCCGCCGCCTCTTCCGGCACGTCCCGTTTGCGTAGGGCTTGTGCGAGCTGGGCGCGGGTCTTGGGGGCCATCGTCAGCAGGCGGAGGCAGATGGCCCGGGCCACCGCCTCCGGATCGGCGTCCGGCGCGGCGGCGGCCGTCGAGCCGTCGTCGGGTCCGTCGGGCAGCCACCCGGCGTCCTTGTCCGCCGCACGGCCACGCTTGCGACCGCCTCGGCCGCCCGGCCGTCGGGCGCGCCGAGACTTGGCCGAGCTCTCCTGCTCGCTCTCCTCACCAGAGGGGAGCAAGGGCGTGGGCGACCACCAGGCCGCGTCTCCTGCCTCCGAGGAAGATCCTTGACCGGCCTCGGGCGCCCCGGCACCCGGATCGCCGCCGGCTCCTGGGAGTCGTCCACCATCTTCGAGCTCGCCGGAGTCCTCTGCTCCTGCTGGGGTTGCCTCACCGGGGGGCACCTCAGGGGCCCAGGCTTCGCCACCCTCGGGTGATCCGGGCCCGGACGCCGCGACAGCGTGGGGGGTCGCGACAGCTTCGGGAGCCGCGTGGACGGTCTCGCCCATGGCGGCGGTGCTCATGGGGCTCGGGGGAACGAGGGGCACGGAGCTGTCCGCCGTACGGCGTTTGCGTTCGCGCCACTCGCTCACCGACGGCCAGCCGCCCACGGACGGCGGCGAAGACTCATCGTCCTGGCCGGACCAGGGGCGTGGACCCTTCGAGCCTGAGGGGGCGTCACCCGGGGAGGGGAGGTCGCGGTGGCTCCCGCCGTGGGACGGGCGGGAGCCACCGGCCTGTGGGGCAGGAGGGTCGGGCCACGCGCCCCGGTCGCGGTCGCGGCCGCGAGGCGCCTCAGCCGGATCGGTGTCACTCATGTGGCGACCGATCAGACGTCACCGGGCTTCGGCGTGGCGGCCTTGGAACCGCGGCCGGACGGGGCGGCGGCGGCCGGAGCCGGAGCGGGAGCTGCGGCGGGGGCGTCGAGCCGCGGGCCCACACCCAGCTTGTCCTTGATCTTCTTCTCGATCTCGTTGGCCATGTCGGGGTGGTTCTTCAGGAAGTTGCGGGCGTTCTCCTTGCCCTGGCCGAGCTGGTCGCCCTCGTAGGTGTACCAGGCGCCGGACTTGCGGACGAAGCCGTGCTCGACGCCCATGTCGATCAGGCCGCCCTCGCGGGAGATGCCCACGCCGTAGAGGATGTCGAAGTCGGCCACCCGGAAAGGCGGGGCCATCTTGTTCTTCACGACCTTGACGCGGGTGCGGTTGCCGACCGCCTCCGTGCCGTCCTTGAGCGTCTCGATGCGGCGGATGTCCATCCGGACCGAGGCGTAGAACTTGAGCGCCTTACCGCCGGTCGTGGTCTCCGGCGAGCCGAACATGACGCCGATCTTCTCGCGCAGCTGGTTGATGAAGATGGCGGTGGTGCCGGTGCTGCTGAGCGCGCCGGCGACCTTGCGCAGCGCCTGCGACATCAGACGGGCCTGGAGGCCGACGTGGCTGTCGCCCATCTCGCCCTCGATCTCCGCCTTGGGCACCAGCGCGGCGACCGAGTCGATGACGATGATGTCGACGGCGCCCGACCTGATCAGCATGTCGGCGATCTCAAGCGCCTGCTCACCGGTGTCGGGCTGGGAGACCAGCAGCGCGTCGGTGTCGACGCCGAGCTTCTTGGCGTATTCGGGGTCGAGGGCGTGCTCGGCGTCGATGAACGCCGCGATGCCGCCCGCACGCTGCGCGTTGGCCACCGCGTGCAGGGCGATCGTGGTCTTACCCGAGGACTCCGGGCCGTAGATCTCGACGATCCTGCCGCGCGGCAGCCCGCCGATGCCCAGCGCGACGTCAAGGGAGATCGACCCCGTGGGGATCACCTCGATGGGGGCTCGCGCGTCATCGCCGAGGCGCATGACGGAGCCCTTGCCGAACTGCCTCTCGATCTGTGCGAGGGCGGTCTCGAGGGCCTTCTCGCGGTCGTTGATAGCCATGGAACTCCCCCTGCAGGGTCGTGTTCGGTCAGTCGAGTGAAAGCTACGGCCTGCCACCGACATTTTCCGCCGATGCCGGGGAAGACGTGGCCCGGCGAGTTCCATGGTAGCCGAACGACTGTTCGATCACGCCGCGAACACGCTGCGGTACGCGGGGTCCGGCCGAGGCCGTTCCACACCGCGGGCGGGACGACTGGTCGCGTGACGCCCCTCCGGGGCGAACCGGCCTCCTGGCACCTCGTGCGACCGGCCGCGGGGGTACTGATGATCGCGATCGGCCGCGGGTCGTCTCCTGGAGGGGGGCGCGACGGCCCCGCGCCGTGTCCGACCCTCCGTGTCCGACCCTCCGTGTCCGGGTCTGCCCGGCCCTCCGTGTTCGGGGTCTGCTGTGTCTGGGGCTGCTGTGTCCCGGCCCTCTGCGTCACTTCCTCCGCGCGCGGGCCTGGCTGTGCCGCGCGGGGCGAGGTCGACGTGGAGTCCTGATATTTCCAGCCATTTCGGCGTACGGAGGTAGGGGCGTCACCGAGCCGGGGACAGTTCCGTCGAGGGTTGGAGGCGGCGACGTGTCGAGCACGTACACCGGTGAACGGCGCACCCATCTGCGGGCTCTGGCCGAGACGCTGCCGCCGCACGGATTGGTGGGCCGTGTGATCGGCGGCGACGATCCGATGCTGCGGGTCTGGCATCCCGGGACCGGCCGCCGGACGATCGTCTTCGCCGCGCTCACCACCGGCGGGTGGGTCTTCCTGTGGTCGCCTGGCGGGCAGGGGCGAGCCGACGATCCGGATCGCACCGCCCGCGCGCTGCGGGACACCCTCGACCCGCCGCGGTCAGGGTGACCCCGGACGTCTCACCGCAGGCGGGGCGGGACGTCTTCCACCTGGCAGACCGCCCGCCACACGGTCTTGGCGCTCTCTCCCTCGGCCAGCGCCTGCATCACCGTGCGGCCGTCGAGCGGGGCCAGCACGTAGTCGCGGGCCCATGAATCGGCATAAGTGTCGCCGAAATGGGCGCGCATTCGTCTCCAGAACTCGGTCAGGCGCATCACTCAAGTATGGAACGGCGACCGGCGTGGGTGGGTACGACATCCCCCGTACAGAAGGACAGAGCCGGAAGGTCCGAACGGCACGCGGCCGTCGAAAGCTCGCCGCGAGCGGGCAGGCCGAGGACGCGCAGGGCGTCATGGCGTCAGCCTGGGCCCGCGCCGCCACGGCGGGTTCACAGCACGTGTGAGCCGTACATCTCGCCCAGGTGGTCGGCGAGCAGCTCCAGACGGGCGCCGTCGGGATCGCGGAAGTAGATGGAGGCGCCGCTCTCGATCTGGTGCGGCACGCCGGCCATCTCCAGCTTCCCGCGCAGCCGCTCCCACGTGACGGGATCGACGGAGATCGCGATGTGGTGCAGCCCGCCGAGCACCTCCCGGTAGGGGGCGAGGTCGAGGCCGGGGAAGTCGAAGAAGGCGAGCAGGTTGCCGTTGCCGATGTCGAAGAAGAAGTGGCTGGACCCCTGGTAGTCGCGGTTCTCGAAGATCTCCGTGAGCGGGAACTCCAGGAGCTCCTGGTAGAACGTGATCGTCCGCTCGACGTCCGACGAGAGCAGGGCGAAGTGGTGCAGGCCGCGGGCGCTGCTCGGAGGCCGGCGCGGTAAGAGATAGCGCTCCCTGATGTCCTCGCGGCGAGCTTCGATGGCTGCGTAGTCAATGCCCACGGTGGCTCTATGTCCGCTGCGCCCGCACTCAACCGCCCGCCGGGGGCACAGTGCGTTTTTGTCGGTACGGCGAGGCACTATGGGCGGGTGAGCTCGCTCGACCACTTCAGCCAGGTGACCAGGCAATGGTTCGCCGGAGCCTTCGCCGCGCCCACCGCCGCGCAGGAGGGCGCCTGGGCGTCCATCGCCCGCGGCGACAACACGCTGGTCGTCGCGCCGACGGGGTCCGGCAAGACGCTGGCGGCCTTCCTGTGGTCGCTCGACCGGCTGGCGGCCGGCCAGACCGAGGAGGCGACGGAGGGCGAGGCGGGCACGAAACGCACGAAGGTGCTGTACGTCTCGCCGCTCAAGGCGCTGGCCGTCGACGTCGAGCGCAACCTGCGCGCCCCGCTGGCCGGGCTGGAACAGACCGCCAGGCGGCTGGGGCTGCCCGTGCCGGCGATCTCGGTGGCGATCCGGTCCGGCGACACGCCCGCCGACGACCGCAGGCGCTTCGCCGCCAAGCCGTCCGACATCCTCATCACGACGCCGGAGTCACTGTTCCTGCTGCTCACGAGCCAGGCGCGGGAGGCGCTGCGCGGCGTGCGCACGGTCATCGTGGACGAGGTGCACGCGGTGGCCGCCACCAAGCGCGGCGCCCACCTGGCGCTGAGCCTGGAGCGGCTCGACGCGCTGCTCGACCGGCCGGCGCAGCGCATCGGGCTGTCGGCGACCGTCCGCCCGGTGAGCGAGGTCGCCGCCTTCCTGGGCGGCACCCGCCCGGCGACCGTGGTGCAGCCGCCCTCCGACAAGCGCATCGAGGTGGAGGTCGTCGTCCCCGTCGAGGACATGACCCGGACCGAGGGGGCGCCCCGACCGGCCGACGGCGAGGAGTTCGCCGCCGAGCCGACCAACCGGTCCATCTGGCCGCATGTCGAGGAGCACCTGTTCGACCTGATCGCGGCCCACGACTCGACGATCGTGTTCGCCAACTCCAGACGGCTGGCCGAGCGGCTGTGCACCCGGCTCAACGAGCTCGCCCACGACCGGGCGCGGGGCCAGGCGGAGCAGGTGGACCTGTCGATCTGGGAGACCCCGGCGGACGGGTCGGCGGGCCGCCCGGACCCGGAGACCGGGAGGGCGACGGACCGGCGCGCGGCCGGCGGGCGTGCGGCGCCCGAGCCCGTGCGGCGCACTCCCGCCGAGATGATGGCGCAGGCCGGTGCGAGCAAGGGAGTGCTTCCCGAGGTCGTCCGCGCCCACCACGGCTCGGTCTCCAAGGAGGAGCGCGGCCAGATCGAGGAGGCGCTCAAGTCGGGCCGGCTGCCCGCCGTGGTCGCCACCTCCAGCCTGGAGCTCGGCATCGACATGGGCGCGGTCGACCTGGTCGCCTGCGTCGAGGCCCCGCCGAGCGTGGCCAGCGGGCTGCAGCGCATCGGCCGCGCCGGTCACCAGGTGGGCGCCGTGTCCAAGGGGGTCATCTTCCCGAAATATCGGGGCGACCTCGTGCAGACGGCTGTGGTGGCCGAGCGGATGAAGAGCGGCCGGATCGAGGAGTTGCGCTACCCGCGCAACCCGCTCGACGTGCTGGCCCAGCAGATCGTGGCGATGACGGCGCTCGACGAGTGGACCGTCGACGAGCTGGAGAGCGTGGTCAAACGCGCCGCCCCCTACACGACCCTGCCGCGCTCGGCGCTGGAGGCCACCCTCGACATGCTGGCCGGCCGCTATCCGAGCGAGGAGTTCGCCGAGCTGCGCCCGCGCGTGGTGTGGGACCGGGTGACGGGCACGTTGCGCGGCCGCCCCGGCGCGCAGCGGCTCGCGGTCACCAACGGCGGCACGATCCCCGACCGCGGCATGTTCGGCGTGTTCCTCGTCGGCGAGAAGGCGTCCCGCGTCGGCGAGCTGGACGAGGAGATGGTCTACGAGTCGCGGGCCGGAGACGTGTTCGTGCTCGGCGCCACGTCCTGGCGCATCGAGGACATCACAGCCGACCGGGTGCTCGTCTCGCCGGCTCCCGGCCAGCCGGGCAAGCTGCCGTTCTGGCACGGTGACGCCCCCGGACGCCCCGCCGAGCTGGGGCGCGCCATCGGCTCCTTCCTGCGCGAGCACGCGGGCGGCGGCTCCGTCGAGCGGCTGCGCGCGGCCGGCCTCGACGAGTACGCCGCTGCCAACCTGATGTCCTACCTGGCCGAGCAGCGCGAGGCCACCGGCTACGTGCCCGACGACCGCACCCTGCTGGTCGAGCGCTTCCACGACGAGCTGGGCGACTGGCGCGTGGTCATCCACTCCCCGTACGGCGCGCGGGTGCACGCCCCCTGGGCGCTGGCGATCAACCGGCGGTTGCGCGAGCGATACGGCGTCGACGTGCAGGCGGTGCACTCCGACGACGGCATCGTGCTGCGCATCCCCGACACGCTGACCGAGCCGCCGTCCGACGTGGCGGCGTTCGACCCGGAGGAGATCGAGCAGATCGTCACGGAGGAGCTCGGCGGGTCGGCGATGTTCGCGTCGCGGTTCCGGGAATGCGCCGGCCGGGCGTTGCTGCTGCCCCGCCGCACACCCGGGCGGCGCAGCCCGCTCTGGCAGCAGCGCCAGCGGGCGGCGCACCTGCTGGGGGTGGCCTCGCGCTACGCCTCGTTCCCGATCGTGCTGGAGACGATGCGGGAGTGCCTGCAGGACGTGTTCGACGTGCCGGGGCTCGTGCGGCTCATGCGCGACATCGCCGCCCGCGACGTGCGCGTCGTCGAGGTCGAGACGTCGCAGGCCTCGCCGTTCGCGGCGTCCCTGCTGTTCCACTACGTGGGCGCGTTCATGTACGAGGGCGACGCGCCGCTGGCCGAACGGCGGGCGCAGGCCCTGGCGCTCGACACCACGCTGCTGGCCGAGTTGCTCGGGCAGGCCGACCTGCGGGAGCTGCTCGACCCGGACGTGATCTCCGACGCCGAGCGCGAGCTGGCCCGGCTCGACCGGCCGCTGCGCGACGTGGAGGACCTCGCCGACCTGCTGCGTTCGCACGGCCCGCTGCTGTCTCCCGACGTGAGCGTGCGCGGCGGCGATCCGGCCTGGCTGGAGGAGCTCGAACGGGCCCGCCGGGCCATCAGGGTGCGGATCGCGGGCGAGGAGCAGTGGGCGGCGATCGAGGACGCCGCCAGGATGCGTGACGCGCTGGGCGTGCCGCCGCCCGTCGGGGTGCCCCACGCGTTCCTGGAGCCGGTCCCCGATCCGCTGGCCGACCTGCTCGCCCGCCACGCCCGCACGCGGGGGCCGTTCGAGGCCGGCACGGCGGCGGCCAGGTTCGGGCTGGGGGTGGCGGTGGTCGGCGACGCGCTGCACCGGCTGGCCGCGTCGGGCCGGGTGGTCACCGGCGAGTTCCGGCCGGGCGGCCGGGGAGCCGAATGGTGCGACGCCGGGGTGCTGCGCATGCTGCGGCGCCGGTCGCTGGCCCGGCTGCGCAAGGAGGTGGAGCCGGTCGCGCCGGAGACGCTCGCCGTCTTCCTGTCCGCCTGGCACGGCATCACGGCAGGGTCCGGTGGGGGAGCCTCGGGCCTGCCGGGCGGGGCCGGGGCGGCAGGCGGTGGCTGGTCCGGGGGCGGGTCGCGAGGCGCCGGCAGTGCCGGGGCCGCTCGGGCGATGGACGCGCTGGTGCATGCGATCGAGCAGCTCCAGGGCGCTGCGGTGCCGGCCTCGGCGCTGGAGACGCTGGTGCTGCCGTCGCGGGTGCCCGGCTACCATCCGGCGCTGCTCGACGAGCTGACCTCGTCCGGAGAGGTGATCTGGACGGGGCAGGGGTCGCTGCCGGGCGGCGACGGATGGGTGTGCCTCTACTTCGCCGACACCGCGCCCCTGCTGCTGCCCGACCCCGGCGAGATCACCATGACCCCGCTGCACGCACAGGTGCTCGAAGCGCTCGGTGGGGGAGGGGCGCTGTTCTTCCGCGGGCTGTCCGACCGGCTCGGCTCACTCGACGACGGTGCGCTGACTGCGGCGCTGTGGGACCTGGTGTGGGCGGGACGGGTGTCGGGCGACACGCTGGCGCCGCTGCGGGCGACGCTCGGCTCCGGCCGGCCCGCGCACCGGCCGGCGACGACGCGGCGCCGCCGTGCCGTGCTGCCGACCAGGAGCGGGCCGCCGACCGTGGGCGGTCGGTGGTGGCTGCTGCCCGGCCCGGCGTCCGACGCGACGATGCGGGCGCAGGCACAGGCCGAGGCGCTGCTGGAGCGGCATGGCGTGGTGACCCGGGGGGCGGTGACGTCCGAGCGGCTGCCCGGCGGGTTCGCGCCGGTCTACCAGGTGTTGCGAGCGTATGAGGAGAGCGGGCGGTGCCGCCGGGGCTACTTCGTGGAAGGGCTCGGAGGCGCGCAGTTCGCGCTGCCGGGGGCAGTGGACCGGATGCGCGCGATGGCTCCGGGCATCGCGCCGGGTGTCAGGGGCGGTGCCGGAGCGCCCGAGGGGCCGGCGGGAGGCGACGGCCTGTCACCGCTCGGCGACGCAGGTGGGCGTGGTGCGGGCTCCGGCGGGACACGGCGGGCGGTGGTGCTCGCCGCCGCCGACCCCGCGAACCCCTACGGAGCCGCGCTGCCGTGGCCGGCCCATCCAGGGGATGTCTCGCACAAGCCCGGCCGCAAGGCGGGGGCGCTCGTGGTGCTGGTCGACGGGTTCCTGGTGCTCTACGTCGAACGTGGAGGCAAGACGCTGCTGTCGTTCACCGACGGGGAGCGGCTGAGGCCTGCCGTGGACGCGCTCGCGCTGGCCGTGCGCGACGGGGCGCTGGGCAAGCTGACCGTGGAGCGGGCCGACGGCGCCTCGATCGTGAACACCCCGCTGGCGGCCGCGCTGGAGGAGGCGGGTTTCCACCCGACACCTCGCGGACTGCGCCTGCGGGCCTGACGGGTTGTGAGTGTGGCGGGCTGTGGCGGGGCGGGTCGTGGGTCTGATGGGCGGTTCTGCGGATTGTGGATGGGGCGGCTGTGGGGCTGGGGGGTTGTAGGTGGGGCGAGTTGTGGGTGTGAGGGGTCACGGTCTGGCGGGTTGCGGAGGGCGGGCAGGTGAGGCGGCGGCGTCGATGCACGGCAATTCTCGCTGGTCCCGAAATATCCGGTCGAATGACGAGGCGATGACCCATAAGACACGCTTGATAACGCGTTTGCTTGCCCGTGACCTGTTCCACGCATAACCTCGACGGCAGTGAGGGAGTTACTCCGCGCAGCGGATTGCCATACCGGTGAACTACGGACGAACGAGCTTGGTCGATCGAGACAGACGAGGTGCCGGCTGCCCAGGTCGGCGCCCGGTCAGCCTTGGCTTGCGTGACGCGCGTCGCGGTGTCGTCGCGGCGTTGCCGCCGACCGGCTTTCCGTGCTGCGCAGGTGACCCCTCCCGCAATTGACCGGCCGCCTTTTCGGGTGTGACGAGGCGAGGAGGGCAGGGCGCACATGGGGCCGCTTGTCGTGGTGCTGTCGGTGGCGGTGCTCCTGCTCACGTTCGGGATGATCGGCGCGCTGTGGATCGTGGTGCGGCGGACGTCCGGCGGTGTTCCCCAGGCGATCACGCCGTCCGCCGAGCAGGTGGAGGCCGTCAACGAGGAGCTGGAGCAGGCCCGCCAGGAGGCCGGTGAGATCCGCGGCAAGGCCCGGTCGGACGCCGAGGAGATCCTGCGCCGGTCGGAGGCGGCGGCCGAGAGCGCCGCGGAGATGCGGCGCCAGGTCGAGGAGGAGAGCCGGATACTCAAGTCCGAGCTCAAGGAGCTGCGTGCCGACCTCGAACGGCGCGAGGGCCGGCTGGCCGAGCGGGAGCAGCGGCTCGACGAGGAGGCCCGCAGGCAGGCCGAACGCGAGCGCAAGCTGGCCGAGACCGAGATCGAGCTGGCCGACCGGCGGGCCGAGCTGCTGCAGGTGGAGGACGAGCGGCGGGCCGTCCTGGAACGGGTCGCGGGCCTGACGGCCGAGCAGGCCAAGGCCGAGCTGGTCATGGAGATCGAGAACCAGGCCAAGCGCGAGGCCGCCCTCACCATCCGGCAGATCGAGGGCGAGGCGCGCCGGGAGGGCGAGAAGCGCGCGACCAAGATCGTGACCTTGGCGGTGCAGCGGCTGGCGGCCGAGCAGACAGCCGAATCGGTGGTGAGCGTGCTGCACCTGCCGGGTGACGAGATGAAGGGCCGCATCATCGGCCGCGAGGGGCGCAACATCCGGGCGTTCGAGTCGACCACCGGGGTCAACCTGATCATCGACGACACTCCTGAGGCGGTGCTGCTGTCCTGCTTCGACCCGGTACGCCGGGAGACCGCCAGGCTGACCCTGGAGAAGCTGGTGCTGGACGGTCGCATCCACCCGCAGCGCATCGAAGAGGCCCACGAGCGCAGCCGGGCCGAGGTGCAGGACCTGTGCGCCCGGGCGGGCGAGGACGCCCTGGTCGAGCTGGGCATCACCGACATGCATCCCGAGCTGACCATGCTGCTGGGCCAGCTCCGCTACCGCACCTCCTACGGGCAGAACGTCCTCAAGCACCTCATCGAGTCGGCCCACATCGCCGGCATCATGGCGGCCGAGCTCAAGCTGGATCAGCGGCTGATGAAGCGCTGCGCGCTGCTGCACGACATCGGCAAGGCGCTCACGCACGAGGTCGAGGGCAGCCACGCGCTGATCGGGGCGGAGATCGCCCGCCGCTACGGGGAGGCGGAGGACGTGGTCCACGCCATCGAGGCGCACCACAACGAGGTGGAGGTCCGCACCGTCGAGGCGGTGCTCACGCAGGCGGCCGACGCCGTCAGCGGCAGCCGTCCCGGCGCCCGGCGCGAGTCGTTGGAGGCGTACGTCAAGCGGCTGGAGCGGCTGGAGCAGATCGCGCAGTCCTACGACGGCGTGGACAAGGTCTTCGCCATGCAGGCCGGCCGGGAGATCCGCGTCATGGTCAAGCCGGACGCGATCGACGACATCCAGGCGCAGGTCATCGCCCGTGACGTGGCCAAGCAGGTCGAGGAGGAGCTGACCTACCCGGGCCAGATCCGCATCACCGTGGTCCGCGAGTCCCGCGCGACCGAGTTCGCCCGCTGAGTGGTGCGCGGGTCGCGCGCCACCGAGTTCGCCCGCCGACCGTCCAGGTGGGCGCGAGACCCCCGTACGGGTGGAGGGTCGCATCCGGGGCAGGAGCCTCGCATCTGACCGTCCGTCCCGAAGGGGGAGAGCATGAGTGAGGGGTACGACCGGGTCGCGATCGTCACGGGCGCCGACTCCGGCATCGGCAAGGCGACGGCCGTGGCGCTGGCCGAGCAGGGGTTCGACGTGGGCATCACGTTCCACGAGGACAGCGACGGCGCCGAGTCCACCGCCGCCGCGGTCCGCGAGCTGGGTAAGGCGGCCGCGTTGCGCCGCCACGACCTGACCGACCCCGAACGGGCCGCGGCGGTGGTCGACGACCTGGCGGAGGAGCTGGGCGGGCTGGGTGTCCTGGTCAACAACGCCGGCACCGGCAGCGCCGAGCCCGTGCTGGACATGAGCTACCAGCGGTGGCGGGAGGTCGTCGCGGTGGACCTGGACGGGCCGTTCCTGTGCGCGCAGCGGGCCGCCCGGCGCATGATCGAGTCGGGCCGGGGCGGCCGGATCGTCAACGTCACCAGCGTGCACGAGGAGTATCCCCGGGTGGGGTCCGGGCCGTACTGCGCGGCCAAGGGCGGGCTGCGGATGCTGAGCCGGGTCCTGGCGCTGGAGCTGGCCGAGTTCGGGATCACGGTCAACACCGTGGCGCCCGGGGAGATCGCCACGCCGATGACGGGGCAGGAGGACGTGCAACCGCAGACCGGCACCCGGCCCGGCTATCCGATCGCCCGCGCCGGGGACGCCCGCGAGGTGGCGGCGGTGATCACGTTCCTGGCCGGCCCGGGCGCCTCCTACGTGACGGGGGCGTCGCTGTTCGTGGACGGCGGCCTCGGCCTGATGGGGCCGCAGGCGGCGGGTGCGCTCAGCTCCGGGGAGTGGCGCAAGGGCTAGCTTCAGGTGAAGATCTGCTGGTAGAAGGCCAGTTCGGCGGCGAGGGCGGTGGCCCGGGTCTCGGCGCGCCGGAACCCGTGTGACTCGCCCTCGAACGTCAGGTAGGTGCACGGCACGCCCCGCTCCGACAGGGCGTCGGCGAAGGCGGCCGACTGCTCGGGCGGCACGACCGGATCGTCCAGCCCCTGCAGCAGCAGCATCGGGCATGACACGCCGTCGACCAGGGCGAGCGGCTCGCGGGTGGCGTAGAGGTGGGGGTCCTCCGGCCCGACGAGCCACTCCACGTAGCGTGACTCGAAGTCGTGGGTGTGGGCGTTGAGCGGTGCCAGCGCGCTCACGCCGTAGTAGGACACGCCGCCCGCGAACGCGCCGGACCGGCAGCAGGCCGCCATCACGGTCCAGCCTCCGGCGCTGCCGCCGCGCACCGCGATGCGCGCCGGGTCGGCCAGCCCTTCGGCTGCGAGCCACTCGGCCGCCGCGATCGTGTCCTCGACGTCGACGACGCCCCACTGTCCCTTGAGGCGTTCGCGGTAGGCCCGGCCGTAGCCGGTGGACCCGCCGTAGTCGACGCTGAGCACGCCGATGCCGCGCGAGGTGAGCAGCGCCTTGCCCAGGTCGAGGGCCGTGGTGTCGTGCGAGGTGGGCCCGCCGTGCACGAAGATCACGTACGGCGGGGGCTCGGAGGAGCTCACGGCCGGGTTGGCCGGCGGGTAGAGCCGGGCGTGCACGTGGCGCCCGAACCGGCCGGACAGTTCGACTCGCCGCGGCACGGGCAGGTAGGCGATGTCGGGCAGTTCGGCCACGTCACGGCGCAGCCCCTCCACGCGGCCGGTCACGGTGTCGATCCGGACGACCGACCGCGGCACGGCCGGGCCGTACCCCACCGCGACCAGGGTGGCGCCGTCGGCGGCCAGCGCGGGATCCCAGCCGTCGTAGGGCACGTCGAAGCCGGTCAGCTCGCCGGAGGCCGGGTCGAGCAGCCCCAGCCGCAGGTCGCCGCGCCCGTGCAGCACCGCCAGCCGCCCGTCGGGCAGCAGCGCGTACGGCCGGCCGCCCAGGTGCCACAGCGGCCAGGCGAACTCCTCCTCGGCCGGGAAGAGCGCCTGGGAAGAGGTGCCGTGGATGCCGATCTGGTAGAGGTTCCACCAGCCGGACCAGTCGGAGATCAGGTAGAGGTGGCCGTCGTCCTTCCACTGCGGTGCGAGGACCGACTCGGCCGTACCCCCCTTGACTGTCCATGACGCGCCGTCGGCCAGGCGGGTGACGCGCAGCTCGGTGCCGTTCCACGGCATGCGCGGGTGGCTCCAGCACACGTAGGCCAGGTGCCGCCCGTCGGGGGAGAGCGTGGGGGAGGCGTAGAAGTCGGCGCCGGCGGCGTGCTCGCGCGGCTCGCCACCGGAGAGCGGGACGGAGACGATGGCGCGGGACACCTTGCCGTCGTCGTGGTGCTGCTCGCGCACGCACCACACGTGGCCGTCGCGGACGAGCAGGTCGGCGTAACGGGAGCCGTCGTCGGGGGTGAGCGGACCGGGTGCCGCGTCGCGGAGCAGGTAGAGACGCTGGTCGGCGAGGTTGGTGAAGATCACCTCGCCGGCGGGGGTCACCGTGTAGGGCCGTCCGCCGTACTCGTGGACGCGGGTGCGGGCGCTCCACGGGGCGGGCAGCAGCTCGGCGCGGGCGCCGTCGGCGGCGCGGTGCATGATCGTGGTCCGGCCGCCCTCGTCGGGCCGGTCCTCCGTCCACCACACCTGGCCGTCGAGCGCGGTGGGCCAGCCCAGGCGGAGACCGGAACGGGCGACGTCGGTCGTGGAGATGGGGGATGGCCAGAAGGGCATAGACGAATCCTGCCGGAAGATCGGCGCGAGCGGGGGCGGTCACCCAACTCCGGGTGACCGCCCCCGTGCGGAGCCGTCAGGTCAGGTGCCGCCCGGCCCTTCGACGGCGGAGACCGCCACCGGCTTGGCCGCCGTCTTACGGCTGCGGCGGCTGCGCTTCTCCAGCCACGTGGCGAACGCGCTGAGCGCCATGGCCATCGCGATGTAGATGACGCCGATGACGACCGCCGCGGTCAGCTTCGTGCCCGGGTACGCCGACGGAAGGGTCTTGAAGCCCATGTTGAGCAGGTCGGTGTACACGATGAAGTAGCCGAGCGCGGTGTCCTTGAGCAGCACCACGAGCTGGCTGACCACGGCCGGCATCATCGCGGTGATCCCCTGCGGCAGCAGGATGAGCCGCATGACGCCGCTCTTGCGCAGGCCGATCGCGTATCCGGCCTCCGACTGGCCCTTGGGGATCGACAGGATGCCGGCCCGCACCACCTCGGCCAGCACCGAGCCGTTGTAGAGGGTCAGGCCCAGCACGATCGCGAACAGCGCGTAGTCGCCGCCGCCGAGCACGTTGGGCGCCAGGAACCAGATGAAGAAGATCAGCAGCAGCAGGGGGATGGCACGGAACAGCTCCACGATCGCCCCGGCGGGCATCCTGATCCACCGGTGGTCCGACAGCCGCGCGATGCCGAAGACCGCGCCGAACACCAGCGCGAACACCGCACCGAGCACTGCGGCGTAGAGCGTGCCCAGTAGGCCGGGGATGAGGTAGCCCTGCCACACCTCGGCGGTGAGGAACGGCTCCCAGATCGCCCAGTCGAACTGCCCCTTCTCGTCGAGCTTGAGCACCGCCCAGACGACGATCGCGAGCAGGACGACCGCGGAGACTGCGGTGAGCAGGTTGTTGCGCAGCCGCCCGCGCCGGCCCGGTGCGTCGAACAGGACGTTGACCGCGCTCATCGCGCCACCGCCAATCTCTTCGACAGCCATCCGGTGTACCAGCCGATGGGCAGGACCACCACCAGGAACGCGAGCACGATGCCGATGAAGATCGGGATCGACACGCCGGTGGTGTCGAAGGTCTCCCTCATCACCGCGGCCACGTCCACGGTGTAGCCGGCCGCGGCCACCACCGTGGTGTTCTTGATCATGGCGATCAGCACGCTGCCGAGCGGCGCGATGACGGCCCGGAACGCCTGCGGGAAGATGATCAGCCGGACCGACTGGAAGAACGTCAGCCCGATCGCCCGCGCCGCCTCGGCCTGCCCCATCGGCACCGTGTTGACGCCTGAGCGCAGCGCCTCGCACACGAACGCCGAGGTGTAGGCCGACATGCCCAGCACCGCCAGCCAGAACGAGTTGGTCAGCGGCACCTCGGTCGAGAAGATCAGTCCCAGCGTGTCACTGAGCCCGAGGTAGCAGAAGGCCAGCACCAGCGTCAGCGGCGTGTTGCGCAGCACGTTGACGTACGTCGCGCCCGCCGCGCGCAGCACCGGCGTGGGGGAGACCCGCATGGCCGCCAGGATCGTGCCCACGACCAGCGAGAAGAACCCGATCAGGACCGAGAGCAGCAGGTTCTTCAGGAAGCCGGAGAACAGCTCCGGCCCGTACTGGATTAGTTCGTCCATTGTGCTCCACCAGTGAGAACGGCGGCGGCGGCCGGATCACCGGCCGCCGCACTCGTGAGGATCAGGCGCAACCCTCGGCCGGTGGTGCGGACGTGGGGAACTCCATCCCCGTCTTGCCATACCACTTCTCGAGCAGCTGCTTGGCGGTGCCGTCCTGCCACATCTTGGTGATGGCGGCGTTGACCGCCTCGCAGGTGGCCTTGTCGCCCTTCTTCAGGCCCACGCCGTACTTCTCGTCGGTGAACGGGTCGTTGAGGAGCTTGTACTTGCCCGGCTCCTGCGCGGAGAAGCCGGCCAGGATCAGGTTGTCCGTGGTGACGGCGTCGAGGTTGCCGCCGCTCAGCTTCTGCACGCACTCGGAGTAGTTGCTCGCGCCGACCAGCTTGGCGGGCAGGCCCAGCTTGCCGTCCGGCGGCGGGTCGGTGATCCGCTTGTAGGAGTTGGAGCCCTGCGCCTGGCAGATCCTCTTGTCCTTGAGGTCGGTCGCCTTGGCGATGCCGGCGGCGTCCGCGCGCACCATCGTGTCCTGGTGGGCGATGATGTACGGCCCGCCGAAGGTCACCTTGGGCTTGCGCGCCTCGGTGATGGAGTAGGTGGCGAAGATGATGTCCACGGTGCCGTTCTGGAGCAGCGCCTCACGGTTGGACGAGGGCGCCTCCTTCCAGGTGATCTTCACGTCCTGGCCACCGGCGAGCTCCTTGACGACGTACTTGGCGACGTCGACGTCGAAGCCCTCGGGGTCGGCGGTGCCCTTCTTGAGGCCGATGCTGGGCTGGTCCCACTTGGTGCCGACAGTGATCTCCTTGGCGCCCTTGACCTTCTCCAGCGCGTTGGCGTAGCTGTCGCCGCCGCCACAGGCGGCCAGGCCTGCCGCCATGGCCGCCATGGCGAACACGGCCCCCGTTCGGCGTATCTGCATGGTGCTTACCTCAATCTTCCTGCGCGCTTCAGTGGGTGAGGATCTTCGAAAGGAAATCCTTCGCCCGGTCGGTCTGGGCGTTGGTGAAGAACTCGTCGGGGGTGTTCTCCTCGACGACCTGGCCGTCCGCCATGAAGACCACGCGGTTGGCGGCCCTCCTGGCGAATCCCATCTCGTGCGTGACCACCATCATCGTCATCCCGTCACGAGCGAGCCCGATCATCACGTCGAGCACCTCCTGGACCATCTCGGGGTCCAGCGCCGACGTCGGCTCGTCGAACAGGATCATCTTCGGGTCCATGGCCAGCGCCCTGGCGATCGCGACACGTTGCTGCTGGCCGCCCGACAGCTGCGCGGGGTACTTGTCCGCCTGCGCGGCGATCCCCACCCGTTCCAGCAGCTCCATGGCCCGCTTGTCCGCCGCGTCGCGACCCTGGCCACGCACCTTCATCGGTCCCAGCGTGACGTTCTCCCTGATCGTCTTGTGGGCGAACAGGTTGAACGACTGGAACACCATGCCGACCTCGGACCGCAGCTTCGCCAGCGCCTTGCCCTCCTCGGGCAACGGCTGGCCGTCGAAGACGATCCGGCCCTCGTCGATGGTCTCCAGCCGGTTGATCGTCCGGCACAGCGTCGACTTGCCGCCGCCCGACGGGCCGATCACGACCAGCACCTCGCCACGGGAGACGGTCAGATTGATGTCCTTCAGGACGTGCAGCGCCCCGAAGTATTTATTGACGTGCTCCAGCTGCACCAGCGGAGCGGCGTCCCCGTTGTCCGTCATGGGTCAAAACCTAGGGGTCGTTAGGGCGCTGGTCACTAACCGAGCGGTACCGATCCGATCACATCCGGCCGTCAAGCTGGTGTTTCGCCGCTGTCAGGCCGACCCGCGCCGGGCAAGGACTACCCTGGAACGTGCGATGACTGTGACCCAGGAGAGCCCCCGCACGTACGAGGTGCGCACGTACGGGTGCCAGATGAACGTGCACGACTCCGAGCGGCTGTCGGGCCTGCTGGAGGACGCCGGCTACGTGCGCGCGGCCGACGGCGACAACGCCGACGTGGTCGTGTTCAACACGTGCGCCGTGCGGGAGAACGCCGACAACCGCCTCTACGGCAACCTCGGCCACCTGCGTCCCGCCAAGGCGGGAAACCCGCGCATGCAGATCGCCGTGGGCGGCTGCCTGGCGCAGAAGGACCAGGGCGAGATCGTCCGCCGGGCGCCGTGGGTGGACGTCGTGTTCGGCACGCACAACATCGGCGCGCTGCCGGTGCTGCTGGAGCGCGCCCGCGTGCAGGGCGAGGCCCAGGTCGAGCTGAAGGAGTCGCTGGAGGTCTTCCCGTCCACGCTGCCCACCAAGCGCGAGTCGGCCTACGCCGCGTGGGTCGCCATCTCGGTCGGCTGCAACAACACCTGCACCTTCTGCATCGTGCCGTCGCTGCGCGGCAAGGAGAAGGACCGCCGGCCCGGCGACGTCCTGGCCGAGGTGCGCGCCCTCGTCGAGCAGGGCGTCCTGGAGGTGACCCTGCTCGGCCAGAACGTCAACACCTACGGCGTGGAGTTCGGCGACCGGCTGGCGTTCGGCAAGCTGCTGCGCGCCTGCGGCTCGGTCGAGGGGCTGGAGCGGGTGCGGTTCACCTCACCGCATCCGGCGGCCTTCACCGACGACGTGATCGCCGCGATGGCCGAGACGCCCAACGTCATGCACCAGTTGCACATGCCCCTGCAGTCGGGCTCCGACCGGGTCCTGAAGGCGATGCGCCGCTCCTACCGGGCCGAGCGCTACCTCGGGATCATCGAACGGGTCCGCGCCGCCATGCCCGACGCGGCCATCTCGACCGACATCATCGTCGGCTTCCCCGGCGAGACCGAGGACGACTTCCAGGCGACGCTCGACGTGGTCCGGGAGAGCCGGTTCGCCAACGCCTTCACCTTCCAGTACTCCGTCCGCCCCGGCACGCCCGCCGCCACGATGGACGACCAGGTGCCCAAGGAGGTCGTCCAGGAGCGCTACGAGCGCCTGGTCGCGCTGCAGGAGGAGATCTCCTGGGCGGAGAACAAGAAGCAGGTCGGCCGCACGCTGGAGGTGCTCGTCGCCGAGGGTGAGGGGCGCAAGGACGACGCCACCCGGCGCCTGTCGGGCCGCGCCGCCGACAACCGGCTCGTGCACTTCGCGGCGGGCGACGAGCGGCCCCGGCCCGGTGACATGGTGACGGTCGAGGTCACGTACGCGGCGCCGCACCACCTGGTGGCCGACGGGGCGCTGCTCGGGCTGCGCCGCACCCGGGCGGGCGACGCCTGGGAGGCACGGCAGGGCGCTCCGTCGTCCGGCAAGGGGGTGCTGCTGGGCATGCCGTCCGTCGGCCGCCCGGCCCCCGCGGCCGCTCCGGCCGCCGGCGGCTGCTCGGCCTGACGGGCCGGCTCACCCGCCGAGGAGCCGTTCGCAGTACTGCCGGCGCAGGTCGTGGAAGGTGGCGCACGGGTTCGCGCCCACGTGGGCCGGCGGCCCCGGCGGCGCTCCACGCCCGTGCGGCGCTCCACGCCCGTGCGGCGCTCCACGCCCGTCGGGCGCGACGTCCCCGGGGGGCGGTGTCAGTGACGGGCGCCCGCCCACGGGCCGTTCCGGGCCGCTCCGCCGCGCGGGGCCACCGCGCCGTGCCGCGTCGGCGGCGCCGGCCGCCGCGCTCGGGTCGGTGTTCGCCCGTCCCCGGCCGGCGCCCGTGGGCTGCGAAACGGTGTCCGTGGGCCGCGAGACGGCGCCCGCGGACCGCCGGCCGGTGTCGGTTCGCCGCTGCGGGGTGTCCGCGGGGTGCGGCATCGCCGGTTCCGGCCGTACGCCTCCCAGCGGGAGCGGCGGCAGGCCCGTGGCGGCCGGGTGCGGTTCCCGTGGACCCCGCACGAGCCGGTCGGCGGGCGGCGCCGTCCCGTCGGGGGTGGGTGGCGGGGCCACGCGCTGCCGCCAGCCGGAGCGTGGCCCCGGCGGCCGGAGGGACGGCACGCCGGCCTGGCCGGCCGGTGCCGCCGAGCCGGGAGACGGCGGGGACGGTGAGCCGGGAGGCGGCAGGGACGGTGAGCCTGAGGGAGCCTGGGGGACGCCTGGACGACGGGTAAGCCGGGTTACCTGATCGAATGCCGGCGCCTTTTCCCGCTCCGGCCTCGACGGTCCGGTGAACGCCAGGAAAACCCCGGCTCCGGCGATCAAGAGGACGCCGGTCACGCCCGCCACGGGAGCCAGGCGATCCCAACGACCTGGGCGAATGCGCATATGGGGGGACAAGTTGTGATTCCTTTGTGATGCGTGTGCGAGCATTCCGCTTCTGCGGTTAGTGTGGTCCATCACCCGCGGAAGCCGGCGAGCTTTCCCCGATACGACCGCAGGGAGCTGTCACACCATGCAAGATCCGACCGAGCCGGATCGCCAGGAGATCCTCACCGGGCCGGGCGACGAGTCCCGCGCCCCCCGCACAAGGAAACGGGCCAGCAAGAAAACCGTCGCCATCGCCGCCGCGGCGCTCGCGGGCGTGCTCGTTGCCGGAGGCATCGGCTTCTCGATGGCAGGCACGGACCCGGTCCAGCCGGCCGGGCCCAGCCAGCAGAGCCAGGGCCCCGGCACGGCCGAGGGGCCGGGCGAGGACCTGGGCGACGACGGAGACGCCACCATGGGCGACGCCGTGACCGAGGAGCCCGGCGACGGCACCCCCGCCGAAGCCGGCCAGGACGACACCGCGTCCGACGGCGACACCTCCGGTGACGCGCCACGCGGCGACACGAGCGGCGGTGTGCCCGACGGCGGCACCGGCTCGCGCACCGGCGCGGCCGGCACCGACAGCAAGGGCGCGGCCGAGTCCAAGAACACGAACGTGAGCAGGCCCAGCACGCCCCCCGCCCAGGACAGCGGCGACGACACGGGCACGGACGGCACCGCCGACGGCGCGGCTGACGGCCCCGCCGGCGAGGTCGCCGGCCAGTGCGCCAAGAGCGGCTGCTGACCGCACGGTGCCCGCAAGTGGCTCAGCGGTTCGAGACCCGACTGGACCTGTAGGCCGGACCACGTCCCCCCTAAGGTCGTCCGCATGACGACTGAGCCCGCCGCCCGCCTGCGCGCGCTGCACGTGCCGGGCACCCCGGTGATCCTGCCGAACGTCTGGGACGCCGCCTCGGCCGCCGCCGTGGTGGCGGCCGGGTTCCCGGCCGTGGCCACGGGGAGCGCGGCGGTCGCCAGGGTCCTCGGCCACGACGACGGGGAGGCGACTCCGGTCGACGAGATGATGGCCGCGATCTCCCGCATCGCCAGGCGTGTCGACGTCCCGGTCACGGCCGACGTGGAACGCGGCTACGGGCTGGACCCCGCCGAGCTGGCCGAGCGGCTGCGCGAGGCGGGCGCCGTGGGCTGCAACCTGGAGGACTCCGACCCGCGTACCGGCGAGCTGGTCGACGCCGGGAAGCAGGCCCGCTTCCTGGCGGCGGTCCGGGAGGCCGCCGGCACCGACCTGGTGATCAACGCGCGGATCGACACCTACAGCCGGCAAGGCACCCGTGCGGCGGCCGTGGACCGGGCCCGCCGCTACCTCGACGCGGGCGCCGACTGCGTGTACCCGATCGGGCTCGGCGACGAGAAGGAGATCGGACTCCTGGTGGCCGAGGTGGCGGCGCCGGTGAACATCCTGTTCCGGCCCGGCGTCCCGTCCCTTCCCAGGCTGGCCGAGCTGGGCGTGGCCAGGGTGAGCTTCGGCCACGGCCTGCACCAGGCCGTGGCCGAGCACGCCCGCACCCTCATCAGGGCGATCGCCGAAGGCCGCGACCCGTACCGGTAGGCGCACCCCGGCCGTCGCACCTCAGACCGTCGCGCGTCCGGGTACGGGGACGGTCATGAAGTCGCGGGCCGTGGATGCACCGGCCACGCACAGAGCGCTCAGGGCTGCATCAGGACGCGCGCACCGACGCCTGATGTGGCGGTTGCTCCGCCAGGTGCAAGCAGGCGCGACATGCGCGTGTCGCCGTGGGAGCGAACGGCATCGGCCAGCCGAGGATGGACAAGTGGCGCACCGGCTTGCCACACAAGCTGATCTTCCAATCGGCGGGTACGGCGTGGTATACCGCCTCCCGATCAGGGCCGGACAGCCCGAGCCCGTAGCTCTCGGCAAGCTTCTCCCAGCCGTCCGCGGTCGTGTCGATGTCCAAGTCATCCCAATGGACGGACCAGCGCCGCACCCCGCCCGGCAACTCGTCGTCCGCTCCGTCCAACGCGACCAGGGCCAGGGTGCCGTTGCGCAGGACACCCGCGACGGTGCCGCACCGCCCGAGGAGCAGCCGGTCGAAGTCACGTGTTCGCGCCGGACTATGCAGCATCTCCACGATCGCCACCCGGCACCCCAACCATGACCACGACGTGCTCACCTGATGCTCTCACTTCCCGGTCGGGAGGACGAGGCGAGACCGGCGATCAGCTCTGAGCGCGGATGGTTCTGCCGCAAGTCGGCGGAGCGGAAGGCCACCCGCCGAGCAGCCCGCGCCGGTTCAGCCGCCGGGTGACGGGCGTAGACGACCCGCTTGCGTCGCTCGTCCCAGCCCACGCGCCACCAGAACCAGACGCCATCGCACCACACCACCAGTCCGACCCACACCGACACCAACGCGAGCCCGTACCCGTCGTGTACGTCGGACTCGATGTCGTGCTCAGCCAGAGCCCGACGCAGGGCATGTGCGTTTTGAGCGGGAGAGAACGCGATCACCGGCGGCTTGAGAAGCATGCCTTCCCCGTGTGCAGATCGGATGACTATGCGTAGACGTCATCAGCAAACCGGCATGCCGCGTCCAACGAAGTAGCCGCCACCGGGTTGAAAAGGGGCCAGATGCGGGTCACGTTAGGGGCCAGGAGGGGGCCAGCATGGCGAACGGCGTTGCGGTCACAAGGTGCCGAGCTGCTGGCGGAGCATACTGTCCGTATGGACGGCAGCCTGATTCGTGAGCTCCGCTTAACGCACGGTTGGTCTCAGGGACGACTGGCCGCCAAGCTCTGCGAAGTCTCCCAGCATGCCACCGTCACGCGAGAGGACGTGTCGCGCTGGGAGCGCGGGAAACGAACCCCCGGCCCGTTCTGGCTGAAACATCTGGCTACAGTCCTCGAGGTACCCCTCACGGCACTGGAGAACGATCCCGTGAAGCGCAGGACCTTCCTCACCGACGTTGCCGCCCTTGCCATCGCCCCCGTGGCGGCCTCCGACATCATCGAGCACGGGTTCGCCGCAGCGCTCACCAAGCGGCCGAGCCTCGACCACTGGCACGCCAAGCTCGTCAAGTACGGCAGCGACTACATGTCACTGGGAGCGACCGAGATCCAACGCCGCCTTGCCGGTGATCTTGTCGTGCTGCAACAGCAGCTTGATCTTCCCGGCATCTGGGAAGTGGCGGCCAAGCTCATGACCCTGTACGGCAAGACGTTCCCGGGCGCTGACGGGTCCAAGGCCGTCAACTGGTACCTCATGGCCGCCCAGGCCGCAGACCGCTCCGACGACGACATGGCCCGCGTGTGGGTGCGTGGCCGGGCGGCCATCGCGCTCGGCTACGAAGGGGCATCCCTCTCGGTGGCTGAGTCCTTCGCCAACCAAGCACTCGCCATCGCCGAGAAGCCATCTCTCGGCAGGCTCAACGCCCTGGTGGGTAAGGCGCACGTCTCAGCCATCCGTGGCGACGCCATGGCCGCCCGCAGTCTTCTTGAGGAGGCGCACAGGGTCTTCGACATCGCCGGGTCGGAGGAGCAGGAGTCCGACTATGCGGTTCCGCTGTGGCGGATGAACGTGTTCATCAGCCTTCTGGCGGCCCGTCTCGGCGATGAGCGGACAGCGCTTCACGCACAGGAAGTCGCCGCGAAGAACCTGCCCTCGACGTTGCCGAGGTTCGCCACCTACCTGGAGATGCACCGAGGCTTGATGATGGCGCGCGCCGGCGACCGGGCGGGAGGGGTTGCCTACGCACGGGCGGCTCTGGACCAGCTTCCGCCCGAGAAGCACAGCCTTACCCTGCGCATGCTCATGGCGGAGGTTCAGCAGGGCTAGCCTGCACGATCTCTCGTTGGCCGCGTGTGATCCTACGCGCCACGGTGATCCGTTGCCGGACCATCTCGGCCCAGTACGCCTCGCCGTCGAGCAGGCCGCTCCCGGCGTACCGCCACTCTGAAACGATGATCGTTTGCTGTTCCGGTGATCCGGGAACTCGGAGAGCGTCTTGGCCCGTGCGGCGCGGTGTTCCGCACGGGCCAGGCGGAGAGCGCCCAGCATCGTGGAGTATCGACGGCTCTTGGTCGATGAAGTGCCCCCGGTAGCCGAGCATTGTGAGCTCACTGCCGACGCGGTATCTCCCGGTACTGCGGCAGCCGACCCGGAGCGAAACACGTGTAGATCATGCGACGCGCATGATCTGTGCCGCCCGTTCTGAATCGGCGCGACGAGAGGCTCACCAAGTAGCCCCTCACTGGTGATCTAACTGGGCCGTTCTGTCCCGCCGCCAGCGGCGCGCCGTAGTCCGCCGCACTCGCCGCCTTCATGATGAAAGCAGCAGCAGCAGCTTACGATCTTGTGCTCTTCACACAGGCATATGAGCGGCTGCCCTCGTTGAAACGGCATTCCCATCACAAGATTGCAATGGTGGGCAGTGCTTCACCGTAATTCGCGCTGCGAACAGCGGCTGCCGTACTAGGTGCTCCTGTGGCGCCTGCGGCGAGCATCCCAGAAGCCAACAAGGACGCCGGCCACAAGGCCGACCAGGAGGATGAGCGCCAGTTCCAAGGAACCCAGGTTACCTAGGCCTGTTAGGAGGATTCCAGCGATTATCATCGTTAGAAGTCCGGCCCCAAGGCCGATTAGGATAGGCATGATCCTCCCGTGCGTCCGACCTGCAGCTCTAGGGCGGACCTATTGTCGGAATATTAGACGCTGTAGTAATAGTAGTAGTTCACTTTTTTTGGTCTTTCCGTTTGCCGCGAACTTGCTGTACGGGTAGTGCCCTAGGCCGTACGGAAGAGTCCAGAACGCATTGGCGGATCGGCTCCTGAAATGCGGAACTATACCAGGTGGTGTTGTTGCGACCTCGTCGCTCGTCCTGTAGGTGCCCCACTCCCAGTTGTCTACTGCGTTCTTGAGGTAGGTCTTGCGACCAGTCCGCTGCACCTCCGTAGTCCCATCGGGGATGCAGTAGGTAAGGCTGTGATGCCGCTCCGCGACTTTCTGTCCCGAGACAGAGTAGTAGTTGATGTAGCGGTCGTAGCCGGGGCAGTAGGCCATGGCAGACGCGTCATCGCGAGAGCTTTGCTCCGATTCGGTCACCTCGCCAGCCCTATCCGGGTCCATAATTCGTGCAGCCCACTCGGGGTACTTCTTGAGAAGAGTCGCGCGATCCGAGTCCGAAAGAAGCTTGGCCGCACTCTGGGTCTGGTTCCCGTTGATGCGGTTCCGCGAGCTGTCACCTGTCAGATCGACGTCGTTCTGGCGCGCTGGTGGCCGCGCGTCTGGGCACCGGGACGGTCATGAAGTCGCGGGCCAGGAACACCTCGCCGTCGTAGTGGCGTCGTACGTCGTCCAGGAAGGCGGGCTCGTCGGTGAAGCCGTAGCGTTCGGAGAAGTGGGTGAGGACCAGGCGCCGGGCTCCGGCCTGTGCCGCGACGTGGCCTGCTTCGGCTGCGGTCAGGTGGCCGTACTCCTTGGCGAGCGCTGATTCGCTCGACAGGAACGTGGCTTCGATGATCAGCAGGTCGGTGCCCGCGGCCAGCTCGAACACGGCGTCGCACAGGCGGGTGTCCATGACGAAGGCGGCGCTCTGGCCCGGCCGCGGCACGCTGCAGTCCTCCAGGCGCACGCCCCGCACCGAGCCGGTGCGCTGCAACTGGCCGATCTCGGCGCCGCGGATGCCGTGGGCGGCCAGGCGTTCGGGCAGCATCCGCCGGCCGGCCGGTTCCTGGATGCGGTAGCCGTACGACTCGACCGGGTGTGACAGGCGGCGGGCGGTCAGCACCCCCACCTCGGCCGTCTCGCCGCTGAGTGGATGTTCGGCGATGACGTCGGTGTCGGCGAAGACCGCCGCGTGCCGCAGCCTGCGCCAGTACGTCTGGCCGGAGGCGGGGAAGACCGCTCTGACCGGATGGCGCACCCGGTCGCGGGCGATGCGCTGCACGATGCCCGGCACGCCGAGGCAGTGGTCGCCGTGGAAGTGCGTCACGCACAGCCAGTGCACGTCGTTGGCGCTGACCCCGGCGTGCGCCATCTGCCGCTGCGTGCCCTCGCCCGGGTCGAACAGGAACCCCTGTCCGTCCCAGCGCAGGAGGTAGCCGTTGTGGTTACGGTGACGGGTAGGGACCGCGCTGGAGGTGCCGAGGACTACGAGCTCGCGGTTTGACACGAGCGTGATGCTAGACGTTCGATGCGGCTATGTGGCGATTCCTGCGACGCGGCGTCAGGAATGCTCTGAGTCGACAGACTGTGCCCAGCGTTGGAAACGCTCGCGGAGCTCTGTGATGTCGTCGGCCGTCAGACCATGGTGAGCGAGTGCTTGATCAGGGATCCGGCTGAGAGCGGACAGAGCTATCGCGAACATGGCCTTGTCGAAGCCGGGATCAGCTTCGGCAGCGAGTCGGCTCAGCTCGTCCAGGGTGTAACGGCCGCTGCGCAGCACTGCGTCGACGTCGACGAAGTCACGGACTTCGGCCCGGCTGTAGAGGGCGGCCACCTTGTTCGCAACAGCGTCGTCCTGGTGCAGAACAGGGCCGATCTCCAACCGGACCGGCGGGTGGGCGCGCCAGTCGACTCCCAGCTCGACCTTTACAGAACGCCCCACATCATCAGTGACCAGGAGGCGGGCGAAGCCGGGACCCTCCTGGGTGATCTCAGCCTTCATGCCGGCTTCTCGGTATGCCGTCAAGGCCACGCGCACTGCGAGGTCGAAGTCTCCTCCGGCCGACGTGAAGAGATCCACATCCTCTGAACGTCGGGTGAGGAATCCGTGAGCCTGCACGGCATAACCGCCTGCGAGTGCGAAACCGAAACGCTCGGTAGCCATCAACCCGATCTTGGTGGCCCGTTCGTGCAGAGGGTCCATGGTGGCTACGCCGCCCGCACCAGATGACGGAAACGGGCTTCCCACGTCTGCCTCGCCAGGACGGGGAGGAAGAGACGCGGCCAGACGCGGATCAAGGTTGCGGCGTTCAGGTAGGTACGCAGGTCATCGATGTGAGCCGCCTCCCGGATGACACGCTCGTACATGAGGCCCAGCTGGGCATCGTCATCCAGGTCGTAAACGCGTTGCTCCGACCAGTCGAGGCGGGTGGGCAGCTCGACCACGCCGGCGACCGGCCCGACCAGCTCGTCGAGACGAGCGGGAACGAGATACGACCGACGGCTTGCGTATCGAGACCGAGAGTTCACACCTTCAGTCTGCCCGTTTCGAGACGCCTCCGCAGCTCATCACCGGCTCGTCCGTCGGTGTAGCTCGAAAGAAACTTCTACCCGTTGTGGTTACGGTGACGGGTAGGGACCGCGCTGGCGGTGCCGAACACCACGAGCTCACGAGAGGACACGATGACCACGGTCGCGTTCGCCGAGGTGCCGACGCCGGTGGGGCCGTTCGTGCTGGCCGTCACCGAGCAGGGGCTGGTGGCCTCCGGCTGGGGGTCGCGGGAGCGCCTGACCGGGCGCGGCCTCGGCCTGGCAGAGGTTCATGACCCGGATCGTACGGCCTTCGCCGTCGCCGAGCTGAACGATTATTTCGCGGGCCGGCTGAGGGTGTTCGAGACGCCGATCGACTGGCGGCTCACCTCAGGCACCCGACGCCTGGTGCTCCAGGCTCTGCACCGGGTTCCGTACGGCACGGCCGTCACCTACGGCGAGCTGGCCGCGCGGAGCGGCTCCACCGTTCCGGCGCGCGGGATCGGCTCCATCATGGGCTCCAACCCGATCCCGATCGTGGTGCCCTGCCACCGCGTCGTCGCGGGCAACGGCCTGGGCGGCTTCAGCGGCGGCGAGGGGGTGGAGACCAAGCGCCGGCTGCTCACCCACGAGGGTTACCTGCAGCCGACGCTCCTCGACCTGTGAGCACCGGCGGCCGTACGACCATGGCCGGAGTGTTGACACACTTGTCGGTGTGCGCCAGCCAGTCATCGCCGTCGTGGGGCCCACCGCGGCCGGAAAGTCCGATCTCGCCGTGGACCTCGCCCTCCGCCTGGGGGGCGAATGCGTCAACGCCGACTCCATGCAGCTCTACCGGGGCATGGACATCGGCACGGCCAAGCTGACCCTCGCCGAGCGGCGCGGAGTGCCCCATCACCTGCTCGACATCTGGGACGTCACGGTCACGGCCAGCGTGGCCGAGTACCAGAAGCTGGTCCGGCCGCTGCTCGACGCCGTCGCCGTGCCCGTGCTCGTCGGGGGGAGCGGCCTGTACGTCCGGGCGGCCATCGACGACCTGGAGTTCCCGGGCACCGACCCCGCCGTCAGGGAGCGGCTGGAGGCCGAACTGGCCGAGACCGGCCCCGCCCCCCTGTACGACCGGCTGCGCGACCGCGATCCGGTCGCCGCCGCGGCGATCCTGCCCAGCAACGGGCGGCGCATCGTGCGCGCGCTGGAGGTCATCGAGCTGTCCGGCCGGCCGTTCTCGGCGACGATGCCGTCCTACGACGCCGTCTACCCGAGCGTGCAGATCGGGCTGGAGGTGCCGCGGCCGGAGCTGGACGAGCGGATCGCCGTCCGGGTCGGGCGGATGTGGGCCGCCGGCCTCGTCGAGGAGGTGCGGTCGCTGCTCGGGCAGGGGCTGGCCGAGGGCCGCACCGCCTCCCGTGCCCTGGGCTACGCCCAGGTCCTGCGCTTCCTGGCGGGGGAGTGGACCGAGGAGCGGGCGTTCGAGGAGACGGTCAGGGCCACCCGGCGCTTCGCCCGCCGCCAGGAGTCGTGGTTCCGCCGTGACCCGCGGGTGCGCTGGCTGCCGTACGACGCCGCCGACCTGCTCGACCGGGCCCTCGCCGAGATCACCGGCGCACAGAGTGGATAGCATGTCAAGATGCGGTTTTTGAAGGGCCACGGCACCGAGAACGACTTCGTCATCCTTCCCGACCCCGACGGCGAGCTGGATCTGTCAGCCTCGACCGTCGCCCGGATCTGCGACCGGAGGGCGGGCGTCGGCGCAGACGGCGTGTTGCGCGTCGTGCGCGCCAAGGTGAGCCCGGAGGTGTCCGACCAGGCGGGCGAGGCCGAGTGGTTCATGGACTACCGCAACGCCGACGGCGGCATGGCCGAGATGTGCGGCAACGGCGTGCGCGTCTTCGCGCGCTACCTCGTCGAGGCGGGCCTGGCCGAGCCGGGCGAGTTCGCCGTGGCGACGAGGGGCGGCCCGCGCAGGGTCCGCCTCGACGTCTCGGGCGACGTGACCGTCGACATGGGCAAGCCGGTCGTGCACGGCCGCAGCCTCACCAGCGTCGCCGGCCAGGACTACGAGGGCCTGCACGTCGACATGGGCAACCCGCACCTGGCCTGCGCCATCGGCGACCCCGTCACCCAGCTCGACCTCAGCCACCAGCCGGGCTTCGACCCGGGGGTCTTCCCGGGCGGCGTCAACATCGAGCTGTTCAACGCGGTCGGTCCCTCGCGGGCGGTGATGCGGGTCTTCGAGCGCGGGTCGGGCGAGACGCGCTCGTGCGGCACCGGCGCGGTCGCGACGGCCGTGGCCGCCGCCGCCCTGTGCGAGGAGACGACCGGCACCTGGACCGTCGAGGTGCCGGGCGGCACGCTCGGCGTCGTCCTGGACGAGCGCACCAGCTACCTGTCCGGTCCGGCGGTCATCGTCGCGTCCGGCGAACTCACGCTTGCAGAATGATGTTCTCCTGAGAGATTCTGGGTCTGCTTTCCGAACCGAGAAGGGGTGGACATGGCAGACCCACGCACCACCGCGCGCCTCGTCAAGGACCCGATCGGCCGGCTCGGCGGCGGGTTCATGGTCTCCCGCGAGGCCAAGGCCCTCTGTGAGCAGTACGGCCTCGGCCCCCGCGAGCTGTACTTCCGCGGGAGGTGCGGCGTCCTCGGCGAGTGCGACGCCGACGTGGTGACCTCCGTCGCCGTCTTCTTCCCGCCCGCGCACGTCGAGGAGAGCTGGTACGGCGGACGCAAGCTGCCCGTGGACCAGGCCGTCGAGCTCTACGCCGGGGCCTGTCACGACTGGGGGCGGCGCAGGCTCGGCGGCCACGACGGCTGCGCCCGGCTCGCCGAGCTGCTCGAACCGGTCGTCGGGCAGGCGTCCTCCGCCGGGGCGCCGCTGTTCGCGGGCTGGCGGGCCGTCCCTCTGCCGGGCGACGCGCCCGCCCGGGCCGCGCAGCTCATGCACGTCCTGCGCGAGTTGCGCGGCGGCCTGCACGCCAACGCGGTCCTGGCCGCCGGGCTCCGGCCGCTGGAGGCCATCCTCGCCACCGGCCACTCCGGCACGCCGTTCGGCGCCTCCTCCGGCGAGACGGTCGCGCGGTTCTTCCAGTGGCCTGAGCCGTACCCGCGGATCAGCCCTGAGCTGATCGCCCGCCGCGCGGCCGTCGAGGAGGCCACGGACGACCTCCTGGCACCGGTCTTTTCCGTGCTTAACGAGCATGAATCGGACGAGCTCATCGAGCTTCTGCGTTTTGGGCAGGGTCGTTGACCTGGCAGACTGACATGCCATGGACGTGGACATCTGGGCCTGGGTCGGCGAAACCCAGCAGCAGCTTTCTGAGGCGGGCAACGTGGGCCTGGCCATGGCGCTGGGAGACCTCCCCGCGCAGGCCTACGAGGGGCGCTACCCGCAGTTGGACGTGATGGCCCCGGCCATCGCGCAGCAGGCGGAGGCCCTGGAGCTGCCCTGGCTCGAGTTCTACGCCCGCTACTGGCACCTGGTCGGCCGGCTGGCCGACCGCGCGCAGGGCGCCGTCGCCCTCCACGACGCCGAGCAGCTCCTGGCGTTCGCCCAGCGCGAAGACGTGCGCGACTGCCCGGCCGCCCCGGCCGCCGTCGAGACGCTCGCCCTGGCCTGGGCCAACACCGACGGCCCCGGCTACGCCACCGAGCGGCTGGAGACGCTGGCCGCCGTCATCGAGGGCGTCACCCCGGCCGACCCCGCCTACACCGGCCTCGTCACCCCCTACGTCGCCGCCCTGGTCGAGGCGGGCAGACCCGGCGAAGCCGTCACCTACGCCGAGTCCGCCGTCGAGGCGCTGACCGGCGCCGGCCGGCAGGCGAGCTGGGAGCTCGGCGCCGAGAGCGCCCGCGCGCTGCTGGCTGCGGGCCGCGCAGAGGACGCGCTGGCCGCGCTGCAGGCGGCGGCCGACTTCCAGGCCGACGACCCGGTGGCCAAGGACCGCCGTGACGGCGTGCGCCGGGCGCTCATCCTCGCCACCCTCGGCCGTGTCGCCGAGGCCGTCGACGCGCTGCCCGACCTCGACGTGGTCGGCGAGCACCCCGGTTCCTGGGTCGAGTGGTCGCAGGCCGTCCGGCTGCTCGCCGGCTCCTCGCAGATCACCAACACCTGGCAGCTCGGCCGCGTGCTGCGCCAGTGGATCGACTATTTCGCCACCATGGGCGCCTACCGCGCCCGGGTCGAGCTGGCCCTGGTCGCCGGCGACCTCGCCCTGGGCCGCCAGGGCGTCTGGCAGGCCCGGCTGCTCGCCGACCTCGCCGAGTCCGGCACCGCCGAGCTGCGTGACGCCTCCGGCCTGGCCGAGCGGATCGCCGCGCTGCGCGCCGCCGCCGACGCCACCCCCGAGCCCGAGGCGCCCGGGCCCGTCGAGGAACGCGTCGCCTACTTCGACGCCGCCGACGGCCACAACGCCGACCCCGAGCGGTGGGCCGGCTGGCTGGCCCCGCTGTCGGGCCAGGACCTTGAGACCACGCGCCGGCACACCACGACGCTCGGCTACCTCGGCTACCCCGCGACCGGCGTCGACCTCTACTGGAAGCTGCTGGTGGAGCCCGGTGACGTGGCCTCCGCCACCGCCGACGACCTGGCCTACCTGACCACGCTGCTGGTCGAGGCCCGCCAGGACGAGCGGCTGGAGCAGTTCGCCGCGATGCTGCCCCACGACCAGCAGCACCTCGCGCTGGCCCGCCTGCACAGCGCGCGGGAGCGCTGGCAGCAGGCCCTGGACGAGGCGGAGCACGCTCTGGCGGCCGGGGCCGGCCTCGACGCCCGCCGTCTGGTCTCCGGCGCCGCCCAGCAGCTCGACGACAACGCCAGGGGCGCCCAGGTGCTCGCCGAGGTCATCGACGAGCTCACCGAGGAGGACACCTGGCGCATGATCGTCATGGCCACCTCGGCCGAGGACTGGGACACCGTGCGCAAGGGCGCCGCCAAGATCGGCATGCCGATCAAGTCGGCCACGGGCCCGATCGAGGAGGAGATGGGCCTGATCCGGGTCATCCTCCCCGCGCCCGACGGCGGCCAGCGACAGGTGCTGTCCATCCGCACCGGCCCCGCCACCGCCCGGCTGGCCCTGCCGCAGCCCCGCGGCATGGACTACAACGCCGGCGACCTCGTCGTGTTCGACCCGCAACTGCTGGAGCCGGTGCCCGACGACCCGGAGGAGCAGCAGAGCTTCGTGCCGCCGTTCGCGGCGGTGCGCATCCTGCGACCCGGCGGCTACACCAGCTACTTCTTCGACGGCGCGGCGCCGAGCGAGTCCGACTGGGCCGAGTTCACCGAGGTGATGGCCGAGCGGGGCTGGCCCATGTGGGTCTACAGCGACGAGAACTACAAGATCACCCATCCGACGACGGGTGAGCCGCTGCCGGGCGTGTTCGGCTGGGTCGCGGTGCCGCCGAACGTGTCGGCGGTCGAGGTCGACGCCCTGCTCGACGACGCCACGGAGCGCTGGTCGCACCCGCTGGCCTGGCTCGACCTGGCGCGAGAGGTGGACGTCGAGGTCGAGCGGCACGAGCGCATCGTCAAGGAGTACGGGCTGTAGTCCGTCCGTCGTGCGGGGAGGCCGGGCGTGGCCGTCCCGGGCTCTCCTCACGCGTCCCGGGGGGAAGTGCCGCTCCCCCCGGGCATCGGATGCCGTGCACCTGATAGCTTGCGGCCTTGACCGTGGCCTGTCCGGGTTCGTCCGCATGTCACGGTCCGAGAGACCTGGCAGGACAGACGTGGAGGGGACGATGCAGGACATCGACAGGCTGGCCGCAGTGATCCGCGACGAGCGGCCGTGGGGCGGTTTCGAACGCTTCACGCTCAACGAGTCGTCCACCGTGAAGATCATCGACGTCCTGCCGGGGCAGCGGCTCAGCCTCCAGCGTCACGAGCACCGTGACGAGCTGTGGGTGGCCCTGGACCCGGGTTGCGTCTTCGAGATCGCCGGCGAGCGCATCGAGCCCGAGGTCGGCGACCGGGTGCTCATCCGGCGCGGCCAGACCCACCGCCTCAGTTCCTCCGGACCCGCTGCCCGCATCCTGGAGATCGCCTTCGGGCACTTCGACGAGGACGACATCGAGCGCCTCGAAGACGCCTACGGCCGTTCCTGACCTCCCCACGCGACCGTCCCTCCCCGGGGAGGGACGGTCCGTTCGGGCTGCGATCGGTCCTGCTGTCTGTGGTCGGTCCTGCCCCTGGTCGGCCTGGCCGCCGCTCGCCGGCTCCGTGGCGGCGAGCGGATCGTGGCGGCGTCCCCCCTCAGGGGCGGGCCGCATCACGAGTGGTCGCCTGATGGCCACCAGGGCCGGGTAATAAGTGCTCGGAGCGTGCGTGGTGCTCCGGCCGGGCGTGCTGCCGGCCGGAGGCGGCGCTGCCCGCCGTGACCTGCCGGGCCGGCTGCCCGGACGACGGCGGTAGGGCCTGCGCGGCCACGGCGGGCTCACCCTCGGCCGGCACCACCGGCGGACACCGGGGTGAGCCCTGGGGCGGCCCGGCATCGTGCGTCGGTTCGGCATCGTACGGCGGGGCGCCGTCGTGTGGCGGGGTGGTGTCGTGTGGCGGGGTGGTGTCGTGCGGTGGGGTGCCGTCGTGTGAGGGGGTGGTGTCGTGTGGCGGGTAGGTGTGCTGCGGGGGGCTCTCGTGTCGCGGCGTGCCGTCCTCGTAGGGTGTGCCGTCGTCGCACAGCCGACTCCGGACTGCCTGCCAGGAGGCTTCCCACGGCTGGGCCTCTTCCCTCGGAGTCTGCCGCGGGACGGCCGGGTGGGACGGCCGGGCATGAGCGATCCCGCCGGCGAGACGGTCGCCGGCGGGCGGCTCGGTCGCGACCCGCATCAGGAAGCGCTCGACCGCGTCGGCGAGGCCCGGCTGGTCCGGGTGCTCGTCGGTGAGCGTGTCGTGCAGCGCTTCGTCGAGGTCTAAGACGTGGTCCATCGCCCCCAGCCTAGGGAGTCGACGCGAGCACGCCAGGGACGGCGTGTCGCCGGTTAAAGGCTCCTCCAGCCCGGAGGGCGAGCCCGGAAGGGCGTGCTGATCGGGTGTTCCGCCCGCTTACGGTCTCGCCCAGCCGGGATGTGTCCCGGTTGTTCCAAGGGATGTTAGACGGCAGCAGGGGAGATTTGCCCGATTGCGGGTACGTGCTCTACCTAAGCTTTACGAAAACTGAAGCTTGGGAGCGGTCGTGCGATTTCGGGTTGGTTTAGTCGGGTTAGCCGCGGCGGTGGTGGGCCTCACCGGATGCGGTGGGCTCGACGCGCAGACGGGCGCGGACGGAAACAAGGGCACCTCGTCCAAGACGGACGTCGGTGATGCCCGCGCCAAGCTCGCCAAGCTGACCGTCAAGGGCCGCGCGCCGCGCACCGGGTTCGACCGCGACAAGTTCGGCCCCGCCTGGGCCGACGTGGACCGTAACGGCTGCGACACCCGCAACGACGTGCTCAAGCGGGACCTGCGTGACGAGAAGTTCAGGCCGGGCACGCACGACTGCGTGGTGGTCAGCGGTGTCCTTGAGGACCCGTACAGCGGCAAGACGATCACGTTCAAGCGCGGCCAGGACACCAGCTCGGAGGTCCAGATCGACCACCTGGTGCCGCTGTCGGACGCCTGGCAGAAGGGCGCCCAGCAGTGGACGGCGACCAAGCGCAAGGAGTTCGCCAACGACCCGCTCAACCTGCTGGCGGTGGACGGGCCGCTGAACGGTCAGAAGAGCGACTCCGACGCCGCCACCTGGCTGCCGCCGCGCCGGGCGTACCGGTGCGCGTACGTTGCCAGGCAGATCGACGTGAAGGCCAAGTACGACGTCTGGGTCACCTCGGCCGAGAGGGACGCCATGGACCGGGTCCTCGGCTCCTGCTGACCCGGGGCCTCACGCCGGGCCCAGTCCGGGAAGCACACCAGGGCGCGGGGCCGTGCGGCCCCGCGCCCTGGTGAAGGGGATCAGTCGTCGTCCTTGCCGTCGTCGTCCTGGTTGTTCTGGTCGTCCTGGCCGTTCTGGGCGTTGCCGTCGCGGTCGTCGTCCTTGTCGTCGTCCCGGTCGTCGTCCCGGTCGTCGTCCCGGTCGATCGTGTTGCTCAGGACCTTGCCGGACGCGGCGTCGATGTCCAGCTCGTGCTCCACGCCGCCCTTGACCACGTTGACCTCCCACACGTCCGGCTTGGCGCCGCGCCGGTCGAACGACAGATCCTCGACCCAGCCGCCGGCCACCGCGCCACCCGCGATCTCCAGGGCCCGCTCGGCGGTGACCTTCGGCGGCGCGCCGGGGGTGACGGTCGCGGCGACGGCCGCGCTCCCGCCGGCGATGAGGAAGACGGCTCCGGTTCCGACAACGATGAACTTCTTGGTGATCTGCATGTCTCCACTCCATCGCGATCCCCGCTAAGCCGGCGCTAAGGCATGGTTAGCGATGCGTTAGCGCGTGACCCGCCGCCGCTTGCGGAGTGCTCCTGTCCCGATCGGCCTGGCAAGACACCGGTCGTGTAAAAGAACTTTGACACCATGTCCGCCGCGCTTTACATTGGGTGATGTCAGCTTTGTTTTACATGAGGAGCGGGCATGGCCTTCGAGGAGAAGCGCGCCTGGGTGATGCTCATGGTGTCCGTCGGCGCTTACGCGATCTACGTGGCGATCGTGCTGGGCCGGGCCGGCGACAGCCCGCTCGCCGACGTCGCCTACGCGGGAACTCTGCTGTGGACCATCGGTGGCGCCATCGTCGCCGCGATCGTGGCCAACATCGCGATAGCCATCGCGGGCGGCCGCGGCGCCGACCGCACCGACGAGCGCGACCGTGAGATCAACCACGTCACCGAGCGCATCGGGCAGTCGATCGTCGTCATCGGCGCGCTCGTCGCACTGGTCATGGCCATCGCCGAGCTGCGCCACTTCTGGATCGCCAACGCCGTCTACCTGGCGTTCGTGCTGTCCTCGGCGCTCAGCTCGCTCGCCAAGATCGCGGCCTACCGCAAGGGCGGCTTCCAGACGTGGTGAAGCCGACGCGGGTCACCAACGCGATCCGGGCCCTGCGGTTCGCGCACGACGAGATGACCCAGGCCGAGCTGGCCGACCGGGTCGGCGTCACCCGCCAGACCATCATCGCGATCGAACAGGGTCGCTACTCCCCCTCGTTGGAGATGGCGTTCCGCATCGCCCGGGTGTTCCGGGTCGGGCTGGACGACGTCTTCCAGTACCCCGACATCGAAGGAGACCCGTCATGAAGGCGATCGTCCAGGACGAGTACGGCCCGCCGCACGTGCTGAGCCTCGGCGAGGTCCCTATCCCGACCCCCGGCGCCGGCGAGGTGCTGATCCGGGTGCGCGCAGCAGGCGTCGACTACGGCGTATGGCACGCCATGACCGGGCTGCCGCTCATCAGCCGCCTCGGCTTCGGCCTGCGCCGGCCCCGCAACCGCGTGCTGGGCATGGACGTGGCCGGCGTCGTGGAGTCCGTCGGCGCCAACGTGACGGAGTTTCACCCCGGCGACGAGGTGTACGGCGCGGCGACCGGCACGTACGCGCAGTTCGTGCTCGCCCGCCCGGGCAAGCTCGCCCGCAAGCCCGCCAACCTGAGTTTCACCGAGGCAGCGGCCGTACCCGTGTCGGGGGTGACCGCCTTGCGGACCGTCGGCCAGGTCGCCGCCGGCGAGAAGGTGCTCGTCATCGGCGCCGGCGGCGGCGTCGGCAGCTTCGCCACGCAACTCGCGGTCGCCGGCGGCGCCCACGTCACCGCCGTGTGCAGCGCGGCCAAGGCCGACCTCGTCCGGTCGCTGGGCGCCCAGGCCGTCATCGACTACACGCGCGAGCCGCTCACCGGCACGTATGACCTGATCATCGACATCGCGGGCAACCGGTCGCTGACCGTGTTGCGCGGGCTGCTCGCCGGGCGCGGCCGGCTCGTCATCGTCGGCGGCGAGGGCGGCAGTCGGTGGTTCGGCGGGCTCGGCCGGCCGCTGGCCGCCCGGCTGATCAGCCCGTTCACGCGCCAGCGCCTGGACGGGCTGATCGCGCTGACCCGCACCGCCGACCTGGACGCGCTGCGCGACCTCATCGAGGCCGGAACCGTGCGACCGGCAGTCGGGCGCACCTACTCCCTGGCGGAGGCCGGCACGGCGGTGAGCGACCTGGCCTCGGGCAACGCGCCCGGAAAGCTCGTCATCACGGTCGACTGACCCCCGGGCGCCGCAGAGCCGGACGTCATGGTGTGCGAGGTGCGTACACCGTAGGGCCGGACGTCATGGTGTGCGAGGCGCGTACACCGCAGAGCCGTCCGCCTCCGGCGCGCAGAGCACGAGCTCCACGACCGCGCCGCCCTCCGGGGCGGTGGAGACGGCCAGGGAGCCGCCCGACGCCTCCGCGGTGCGGCGGGCGATGTCCAGGCCGAGTCCCGTCGACCCGCCCCCGCTGTCACCCCGTCTGAGCAGGGCCGCGTCGAACCCCGGCCCTTCGTCGCGCACCGTCAGGGCGGCGCCCTCCGGCCGCGCCTGCAGAGCCACGGCGAACGGCACCCCCTCGGGCGTGTGCGCGAACACGTTGCCGAGCAGCGCGTCCACGCACGCCGCCAGGTCGCCCTCGCCCACGGCCACGGGCAGCTTTCCCGCGGGCACGGTGACGGCGACCTCCCGGCCCTGGTCCTCGGCCAGCACCGACCAGAAGCGCACCCGGTCCCGTACGACGGCGGCGGCGTCGCAGCTCTCCCGGCCCGCCGAGCGGCGGCGGGCGTCGGTGATGACGGCGCTGACGGCCCGTTCGAGCGCGTCCACCCGCGCGCCGACACGTGCCGCCTCCTCGGGGTCGCGCAGCGACTCCGCGTCGAGCCGCAGCCCGGTCAGCGGCGTGCGCAGCCGGTGCGACAGGTCCGCCACCGACTCGCGCTCGGCGGCGAGCAGGTGGTCGATCCGGCCGGCGAGGTGGTTCAGGGCCATCGCCACCGAGCGCACCTCCGGCGGCCCGCCCGGCTCGGCGCGCGCGGCCAGGTCGCCGCCCGCGAGCCGGTGCGAGACGCGGGCCAGCCCGTCGACGGGCCTGGTCACGGCCAGCGCGAGCCGGTCGGCCAGCAGGATGCCGAGCACCACCAGCGCGATCCCGAGCGCCGCCAGGGCTCCCCACGCCTCGGGCACCCCGCGGCCCAGCTCGGCGTCGCCGACGAACACGCGGGTCACCACGGTGCCTTCGGGCGACTGGGCCGACGACAGCACCTCCCGGCCGCCGGGCGCCTCGGCGGTCACGCTGCGCCCGGTCGCCGCCAGCCGCAGCGCGTCCGAGCGGGGGGCCGCCGCGCCGAGGGTCCGCCCGTCCGGCAGGAACACCGTGACCGGCCGCGCCACGCGCTGCACCGCCAGCTCCAGGTCCGGGGTGCCGACGGCGACGCTCACCGACTCGGCCGCGGCCGTGGCCCGGCTCATCGCGTTGTTCTCGGCCACGGCCCTGATGAGCAGCGCCATCGGCACCAGCAGCGCGATCAGCACGACGGACGTGGTGGCCGCCACCAGCAGCGCCAGCCAGCGCCTCATGCCGGCTCGACCAGTTTCACGCCCACCCCGCGCACGGTGTGCAGGTAGCGGGGCTCCGAGGCGGTCTCGCCGAGCTTGCGGCGCAGCCACGACAGGTGCACGTCCACCGTCTTGTCAGCCCCGCCGTACGGGAGCTGCCACACCTCCGTGAGCAGCTCACGCTTGGTCACCACCTCGCCAGGCCGGGCGGCGAGGTAGTGCAGGACGTCGAACTCGCGCGGCGTGAGGTCCAGCGCCGCGCCGTCGAGCGTGGCCGAGCGGGCCCGCGGGTCGATGCGCAGCCCGCCCACGCTGAACTGCTCGGGCGCCGGCTCGCCGGCGCGCCGCAGCACCGCGCGGATGCGCGCGTCGAGCTGCGCGGCGCTGAACGGCTTGACCACGTAGTCGTCGGCGCCCGCGTCGAGCACCGGCACCATCTCGGAGTCGCCGTCGCGGGCGGTCGCCACGATCACCGGCACCCGGCTCACCGCGCGCAGCATGCGCAGCAGCTCCACTCCGTCCAGATCGGGCAGCCCGAGGTCCAACACGACCAGGTCGGGGCGGTCGTCGACCGCCAGCCGCAAGCCCTCGAACGCCGTGGGGGAGGAGGACACGGCGTGACCCAGGTCGCCCAGGCCGCGGCTCAGCGCCGTGCGGATCGTCACGTCGTCCTCGATGAGCAGGATGTCAGCCATATACGGAAACGGTAGACGGTGCCGACGGATGAGCCGGCGTTCTTATCGTCGCCTTAACCGGGGCTTAGGCCGGGATGGGGGAAGCTGGGACGGTGAAGCGACTCGTCCTGGCCTGGGCCGCCACAGCCGCCGCCGCGACAGGTGCCGCCGTGGCGGTGCTCGGGCTGCTCGGCGGCACGCTCACCGGTCCCTCCGGGCACGTGCTGAGCGGAGAGGAGGTGCGGGCCGCCCTCGCCTCCATCACTCCGGCCCCGGAGACCCGGACCACCACCGTTCCCGCCCCGGCTACCCTCAGCCCCTCGGTCACGCGCGTGGACAAGCTGGTCCAGACGGCCGGCGGCACCGTGATCGCCTCCTGCCAGGGCGACCGGGTGACGTTGCGGTCGTGGAGTCCCGCCCAGGGCTACTCGGTGGACGGCGTCGAGGCGGGTCCCGGCCTGGAGGCGTCGGTCGAGTTCGAGCCGGGCGGCGAGGGCGACGAGGTCGAGGTCACGATCCGCTGCCAGGACGGGCGCCCGGTCACGCGCGGCGGGTAGCGTCCGGCCGCCCGAGAGCGGCCTTCGCCTGTTCGGCCTGGCGCCTGATCCGCCCGAGGACGGTCGGGCCGACGCCGCGGCCCGCGAACACCGCCACCATCCGGTCCAGCACCGCCCCGGCCCGTTCCGGGTCGCCGCGGCGGGCCTCGGCCCTGGCCAGGCGGCGCAGCACCATGTTCAGGGTGATGTTGTCGAGCGGGCCGCCGGCGCTCGACCGCCGGGCCACCGCCGTGAGCTGCTCGACGCCCTCCACGGGGTCCGACGGCCTGATCAGCAGCCGCCTGTCCGGGGTGAGCGACTTGAAGCCCCGCTCGGCGTTCAACCCCTTGACCATCCGGGCGTACACCGACAGCGGGTGCCCGCCGTACCGGTCGATCACCTCGTCCAGCGCCTCGTTGCCGGAGCGCAGCCGCGCCGAGTCGGAGCCGAGCAGCGAGAACAGCGCGCCCTGTTCCTCGCCCAGCATCAGCTCGCCCACCCGGTGGTCGTCGGCGTCCGCCGGATAGCGGACCCGCACCAGGCATGGGGCGGAGACGATGCGCGAGCCGTCGGCGGCGGCGTACTGGGCGTGCACGTGATACTCGCCGGGCTGCTGGAAGTAGTGGCCGTCACGGCCGTGCCCGATGTAGGCGCTGCGGTAGAGGGCCGGTCTGTCCGCGTCGAGCCGCACCTCGGCGGCGGAGTCGACGCAGTGGCGCAGCATCGGCCGGTACGGCACGGTCCGGCCGTCCGGCCGGGTGACGGCGATCTGCGTGAACTCCGTGTCGGGGTGCAGGTGGCCGTGCGTGGTGCGCGCCTGTCCGGTGACCGACAGCTTCAGCTCCACCACCACGGGCTCGCCGAAGCCGAACCACTCCTTGGCCCGCACCTCCAGCCGCAGCCCCGAACGGTCCTCCACCGGCGGCTCGAACGGCTCGACCTCCGCCGCGCCCGTGCCGAACGGGTGGGCGCCCATCGCCACGTCGTGGAAGAAGCCGTGCCGCAGGTGCACCAGTTCGGCGTCGGTGAACGTGAACGGGAACGCCGCCCAGTAGCCCGCCTCGCCGCCGGGCCGGTAGTTGTGCGCGTAGTTCATCCACGACAGGTCGCCGAAGCCGCCGTCGGGGCCGAGCGGCCGCGGCGGTCCGGCCAGGTGCTTCTGCCAGGAGTGGAGCAGGTTGAAGGCGTGCCCGAGCTCGTGCACGTACGTGCGTAACTGCGCTCGGCGGGCCTGCGGCGTGTCACCCTTGATCGCGTCGTAGAACACGGCGGCGCCCTGCCGCTGGTGGGCGCCGTTGTGGTCGAACATGATGCCCCGGTAGCCGCCCTCGTGCCGGCCGGCCACCAGCAGCCACACCCGCCAGGCCGCCGCGTCGCCGAACCGGCTGAACTGCTGCGTCATCGCGTGGTGCAACTCGGCGTCGCCCCACGCCAGGTCGGCGCCGGCGCCGTCCACCGGGATCACGCCCGGCTCGGCCAGCGTCAGCTCGACGCCCGCCTCGGCGAACGCGGCCGCCACGCCCAGCTCCCGCGGCGCGGAGCCGGCCGGGCCGGGCAGCGCGCCGGTGTGGTAGGTGGTGAAGGGCACGGTGCCCGCCACGGCGTCCTGCTCCAGCAGCACCTGCCGGAAGTACGGCGAGACGAACGCCACCCGGTAGGCCCGGCCGGCCACCTTCGCGGTGCCGGACCCGGCGGTGATCGTGACGCTCACCTCACCGGCGCCGGCGTCGAAGGTGAACGCGCCCCGCCCGGTGACGCGGGTGCGACCCCCCTCGGCGAACACGGCCGGGGCGTGCACGACGAACGAGCCGGCGTAGGCGGTGGTCGCCCCCGCCACGGAGAACAGGTCGCCGCTGACCCGGCCGGTCGGCCGCGCCCCGTCCACGTCGATGCGCAGCTCCAGCCGCGTGTCGCCGTCCTGCCCCTGGTACAGCCCGCTGATCATGGCGGCCCCCTGCGGGTGGAGATCCGGTCACCCCGGAGACTTCTCCCGCCGGGCCGCCCTGTCAACGACCTCCGCGCACCTGGAGCGCGCCGAGCAGTTCCTCCGACGCGCGGGTGATCGTCTCCACGGCCCGGTCGAACGCCTCGGCGTTGTGCGCGGCGGGCGCGCGGAACCCGGAGATCTTGCGGACGTACTGCAGGGCCGCCGCCCGCACGTCGTCCTCGGTGACGTCCTCCGTGTACGGCGGTCGCAGCGTCTTGATGCTTCGGCACATGCCCCCACCGTAACCGCACGCCAACCGCACGCCGACCGGCTCAGGGCCCGCCCGGCGGCCCCAGCTCCGTGCCGAACGCGTGGGCGATCTTCCGCATGCCCTCGGCGAGCTCGTCGCGGTCCACGGCGTCGATCCGCTCGGCGGGACCCGACACCGACATCGCGGCCACCACCCGGTCGCCGTCGTGCACGGGCACGGCCAGGCAGTGCACGCCCAGCTCCTCCTCGCCGAGGTCCAGGGCGTAGCCGCGGTCCCTGACCAGGGCCAGCTCGGCGAGCATGGCGCGGATCTCGGTGATGGTGTTGGGGGTGCGCCGCGGCATGCCGGTGCGTTCGAGCAGCGTCACGGCCTCCCCGGCGGCGCGGCCGGCCAGCAGCACCTTGCCCACGGCGGTGCTGTGCGGCAGCACCCGCCTGCCCACCTCGGCGAACATCCGCAGCCGGCGCGGTGACGGCACCTGCGCCACGTAGACGATGAAGTCGCCCTCCAGCACCGCCAGGTTGGCCGTCTCGCCCGACAGTTCGACCATCCTGGCCAGGTGCGGGCGCGCCCACGTGCCGACCATGCCCTCGGCCACGCCGCCCAGGCGCACCAGCCCGCCGCCGAGCGCGTAGCGGCGGTCGGACTCCTGGCGCACGTAGCCGCGCGCCAGCAGCGTCTGCAACAGCCGGTGGATGGTCCCGTACGGCAGGCCCGTCCTGGCGGCGATCTCCGACAGCGCCGCCTCGCCGCCGTGCTCGGCCAGCGCCTCCAGCACGTCGAGCGCCCGCTCGACCGACTGCACGCTCACAGCCGCACCCCGCGCAGGGAGGCGTCCAGCACCTCGGCCGTGTGCGCGACCCTGAGGTCGCGACCGGCACGCCGCATCGCGGCGGCGATCTGCATCGTGCAGCCGGGGTTGGCCGACACCAGCAGCTCGGCTCCCGTCGAGGCGACCCCCTCGGCCTTCCGGTCGCCGAGGTCGCGGGCCGCCTCGGGCTGGAAGATGTTGTACGTGCCCGCCGAGCCGCAGCAGACGGCCGACTCGGGCACCTCGCGCAGCTCCAGCTCCGGGATCTGGGCCAGCAGGGCGCGCGGCTGCGCCCGGATGCCCTGGGCGTGGGCGAGGTGGCAGGCGTCGTGGTAGGCCACCGTCAGCGGCAGCGGGTGCCGCGTGGCGGCCGGGCCCAGCTCGGCCAGGAACTCCGACAGGTCCGCCACCGTGAACCCGGGGTCGGCGCCGAGCAGCTCGCCGTACTCCTTCATCGACGACCCGCAGCCGGCCGCGTTGACCACGACCGTCCGCACACCGGCCGCCCGGAAGACGGCGACGGTCCGGCGGGCCAGCCGCGCGGCCTGGCCGACGCGGCCGGAGTGCACGCTGAGCGCCCCGCAGCAGCCCTGACCGGGCGGGACGACCACGTCGCAGCCCTCCAGCGCGAGCACCCGCGCCGTGGCCGCGTTCACCTGCGGGAAGAACGCGCCCTGCACGCACCCGGTGAGCATCCCCACCACGGCCCGGCGCGGCCCCCGGGCCCGCACCAGGCGCGGCAGCCGCTGCCGGGGTCCGGGAGGCGGCGCGAGCGCGGCCATCGCGCCCAGGCTCGGATGGACCCGCTGCAGGAAGGGCCGCATCCGCTCGGCGAGCCCCATGCCCGGCCGCAGCAGCCGCAGCCGTCGGGGGTAGGGGAGCAGGGAGAACACGAGCCCGCGCACCGCCCGCTCCCGCGGCTCCCGCACGTGGACCCGCTCCACCTCCGCCCTGGTCTGCTCGATCAGCCGGTCGAAGCGCACCCCCGAGGGGCAGGCGGTCACGCACGCCATGCAGCCCAGGCAGGCGTCGAAGTGGCCGGCCATCTCGGGCGTCACGGGGGTGCCCTCGACGTGCTGCTTCATCAGGTGGATCCGGCCGCGCGGCGAGTCCATCTCCTCGCCCCACAACACGTACGTGGGGCAGCTCGGCAGGCAGAACCCGCAGTGCACACAGTCGTCGATCAGCTCGGGGTCCACGTCAGATCCCTCCCACGAACCGGCCGGGAGACATTCCGCGCCCGGGGTCGAACCGCGCCTTGACCCGCCTCATCAGCGGCAGCGCGCCCGTGCCGCCCCACCGCTCGACGCCCTCGTACGGCGTCGCCAGCACCACCGCGGCGTGGGCCCGCTCGCGCAGCAGGGCCACGGTGTCCGCCACGCGTGCGGCGGTGACGTCGCCGACCGGAGCGAGGTGCAGCCTGCCCGACGCCGCCGAGCCGCGCACCCGCCAGCCGTGCTCGCGCGCCGCCTCCAGCACCCCGTCCAGCGCCGACGGCACGAACCGGGCCTCCACCAGCGTCTCGGCGTCGGGCACGACGCCCCACCACGGCGGCGGCTGCGCCGTCACCTCGCCGCCGGCGGTCCCGCGCAACGCGTGCGCCCGCTGCTCGGCCGCGGCGCCCTCGACCAGCGCGGCCAGCGTCACGGGCCCGCCGGGGTCCGGCCGGTCGAGCTCGACCGCGCTCGGCTCGGCCTGTGAGGCGGCCAGCGCCTCGGCGAACTCGCCCGCCCGCGACGGCTGTGGCCGCGTGACCAGCCAGCGCCGCTCGGCCGGCAGCGGGTGCAGGCGGAACGTCGCCTCGGCGATCACGCCCAGCGTGCCGTACGAACCGGTGAAGAGCTTGCCCAGGTCGTAGCCGGCCACGTTCTTGACCACTTTGCCGCCCGACCGGGCGACGGTGCCGTCGGCCAGCACCACCGTGACGCCGATGAGCAGGTCGCGCGGCGCGCCGTGGCGGAAGGCGCGCGGCCCGCACGCGGCGGTGGCCAGCGTGCCGCCCACGGTGGCGTCCGGCGGCGCGTCCAGCGCCAGCTCCTGCCCCTGCCGGCCGAGCTGCTCGGCCAGCGCGCCCATCGTCACCCCGGCCTGCGCCCGGACCACCAGGTCTCCCGCCGCGTGCTCGACGATCTCGTTCAGGCAGCACAGGTCGAGCAGCACGTCGCAGCGTTCGGGAGGGGCGCCCCAGTGGAGCTTGGTGCCGCCGCCGACGGGCGTCACGGCCAGGTCGTGGCCGGCGCAGGCCCGCAGCACCGCCGCCACCTCGTCCACGGTCTCGGGCAGCGCCACCCACCGCGGGCGCACCCCGGCCACGGCGTCCTCGGGACCGGCGTCCCTGACGGTCACCCCGGTCTCCGCCAGCACGTCACGCGGCATCAGAACTGCTCCGCCCGGCCCGACTCCACCAGAGGGTGCACGCCCCTGCGCACCCCCGGCACCTCGCCGCACAGTCGCGGCGTGGGGAACACCTTGCCCGGGTTGGACAGCCCCCGCGGGTCGAACGCGCACCGCACGAGCTGCATGGTGTCGAGGTCGGCGGCGGAGAACATCTTCGGCAGGTAGCGCGCCTTGTCCACGCCCACGCCGTGCTCGCCGGTGATCGACCCGCCGTGCTCGACGCACAGGTCGAGGATCGCGCCGGAGACGACCTCGGCCCGCTCGCCCGCCCCCGGCTCGGCGTCGTCGAACAGGACGAGAGGGTGCAGGTTGCCGTCACCGGCGTGGAAGACGTTGGCCACCCTGATGCGGTGCTCGGCCGACAGCCGGTCGATGGCGGCCAGCACCCGGGGCAGCGAGGTGCGCGGCACGACGCCGTCCTGCACGATGTAGGCGGGGCTGATGCGGCCTACGGCGGCGAACGCCGACTTGCGGCCCTTCCAGATCGCGGCCCGTTCGGCGGGGTCGGCGGCCACCCGCAGCTCGAAGGCGCCCGAGCAGATCTCCCGCAGCCGCTCGAACTGGCGCTCCACCTCGGCGGCCGGCCCGTCGAGCTCCACGATCAGCACCGCGCCGGCGCCCGCCGGGTAGCGGCAGGCCACCGCCGCCTCGGCCGCCTCGATCGACAGGGCGTCCATCATCTCGATCGCGGCCGGCACGATGCCCGCCCCGATGATCGCCGAGACGGCCCGGCCGCCCTGCTCGATGCTCTCGAACGCCGCCAGCACCGTGGTGACCGCCTCGGGGGCGCGGCTCAGCCGTACCGTGATCCTGGTGGCGATGCCGAGCGTGCCCTCCGAGCCGACGAACGCGCCGAGCAGGTCGTAGCCCGGGTCCATGCGGTCGAGCGTGACCAGGTCGCCGTCGGGGGTGACGATCTCGCAGGCCTCGACGTGGTTGACCGTGAAGCCGTACTTGAGGCAGTGGGCGCCGCCGGAGTTCTCCGCCACGTTGCCGCCGATCGAGCAGACCTGCTGGCTCGACGGGTCGGGCGCGTAGTAGCGGCCCTGCTCGCGCACGGCCTCGGTGATCGCGAGGTTGGTGACGCCGGGCTCGACCACGGCCCTGCGGCCGGGCAGGTCGAGCTCCAGGATGCGGCGCATCCTGGAGGTGACGATGAGCACGCCGTCCTCGCGCGGCAGCGCGCCGCCGGACAGCCCGGTGCCCGAGCCGCGGGCCACGAACGGCACCCCGGCCTCGTTGCACAGCCGCACCACCCGCGCCACCTGCTCGGCCGTCTCCGGCAGCACGGCCACGGCCGGCGTGGCGCGGTGGTGGGTCAGTCCGTCGCACTCGTAGGTGCGCAGCCGCACCGGATCGGTGATCACCGCGCCGGCGGGCAGCGCCGCGACGAGGTCGGCCGTCAGCGGGCCGATCACGGAAGGCGTGCTGGAGGCCATGCGGCTCCTCCTACGGCATGCGCGCGTACGCGGGGAGGGTCAGGAACTCGGCGAAATCGTCGTCCAGCGCGACCTCCTTGAACACAGCCGTGGCCTGAGCGTACAGCTCCTCGTCGTAGCCGGGCTCGGCGGCGATCCCGGCCAGCTCCTCGCCGATGACCCGCTCGACGAGCTCCTTCGTCACCCGGGCGCCGGTGTCGGCGAGGGTGATGTCGTTGTGGATCCACTGCCAGATCTGCGAGCGCGAGATCTCCGCCGTGGCCGCGTCCTCCATGAGGTTGTGGATGGCGACCGCGCCCAGCCCGCCCATCCAGGCGGCCAGGTAGCGCAGCGCCACGTCCACGTTGCCGCGCAGCCCAGCCTCGGTGATCTCGCCGGGCGTCTCCGACACCGCCAGCAGGTCGGCGGCCGAGACGCTGACGTCCTCGCGCCTGCGGTCGATCTGGTGCGGCCGGTCGCCGAGCACCCCGTCGAACACCTCGCGGCAGACCGGCACCAGGTCGGGGTGCGCCACCCAGGAGCCGTCGAAGCCGTCGCCGGACTCGCGGGTCTTGTCGGCGCGGACCTTCTCCAGGGCCACGGCGTTGACCTCGGGGTCACGGCGCGACGGGATGAACGCGGCCATCCCGCCGATGGCGTGCGCGCCGCGCTTGTGGCAGGTGCGCACGAGCAGCTCGGTGTAGGCGCGCATGAACGGCGCGGTCATCGTCACCGTGTTGCGCTCCGGCAGCAGGAACTCCCGGCCCCGGGTCCGGAACTTCTTGATCACGCTGAACAGGTAGTCCCAGCGGCCCGCGTTGAGTCCGGCGGAGTGCTCGCGCAGCTCGTACAGGATCTCCTCCATCTCGAACGCGGCCGGGTAGGTCTCGATGAGGACGGTCGCCCTGATCGTGCCGCGCGGGATGCCGAGCAGTTCCTGGGCGCGGACGAACACGTCGTTCCACAGCCGCGCCTCCAGGTGCGACTCCAGCTTGGGCAGGTAGAAGTAGGGGCCCTTGCCCTTGTCGAGCTGCCGCTGCGCGCAGTGGAAGAAGTAGAGGCCGAAGTCGAACAGGGAGCCTGAGACGGGCCGGCCGTCCACCTTGGCGTGCTTCTCGTCCAGGTGCCAGCCGCGCGGGCGGACCACGATCGTGGCCAGTTCCGCGTCGGGCCGCAGCGCGTACGTCTTGCCGCCCGACTCGAAGTCGATGGCCCGGTCGAGCGCGTCACGCAGGTTGAGGTGACCGGCGACGCAGTTGGGCCACAGCGGCGAGTTGGCGTCCTCGAAGTCGGCCAGCCACACCTTGGCGCCGGAGTTGAGCGCGTTGATGGTCATCTTGCGGTCGACCGGCCCGGTGATCTCGACACGGCGGTCCTCCAGGCCCGGCGCGGGCGGGGCGACGCTCCACTCCGCCTCGCGAACGCCCTTGGTCTCGGGCAGGAAGTCGAGCACGCCCCCGGCGGACAGCTCCGCCTGCTTGGCCTGGCGGAGCTCCAGGAGCTCCAGGCGTCTGGCGCCGAACTCCCGCTGGAGCGTCGCCACGAAGCCGAGTGCCTCGGGCGTGAGGATCTCGTCGAACCGGTCGAGGATCGGGCCGCTGATCTCCATGTCGCGCGCTCCTTTTCCGCTGTATGGAAAACGTGTTCTGAATTATGGAAGTGAAGCTACTTCATGGTGTTGTCCCCGGTCAAAGGCGGGGGTCCCTGAGGGCGCGGTCCGGGGTATCCCGGATGCGTTTCGGACGGTTCGGACGGGAAGATCGGCGTATGAACAGAATCGTGATCGCGGGCGGGCTGCTGGCGTCGGCCGCGCTGCTGACGGGCTGCGGGCTGTCGGGCCTGACCGGTCCCAGCAACAAGGACACCGCGTCCTACGACGTCACCGAGAAGGTGGCCGCGCTGCGGGTCGAGCCCGGCTCCGGCGACGCCGTGATCACCGAGTACGACGGGACGGCCGTGCGCGTCACCGAGACGCTCCGGTGGCGGAACACCAAGCCCGACGCCGAGCACGTCGTCGAGAGCGGCACCCTGCGACTGAGCTACAAGTGCGCGGACTCGATGGGCTGCCACGTCGACTACAAGGTCCAGGTGCCCAAAGGGCTGACGGTGGACGTCGACAGCGGTTCGGGCAACGTGACGCTGCGGTCGCTCTCGGGCCCCCTCACCCTCACCATGGGCTCCGGTGACGTGGACGGCGCCGGGCTGACGGGCAAACGGCTGACCGCCGAACTCGGATCGGGCGACATGGAACTGAAGTACGCCGCCCCGCCCGACGACGCCCGGCTCGAGGCCGGCTCCGGCAACATCGTGCTGCGGATGCCCGGCGGCCCCTACGCCGTGACCACCGAGCTCGGGTCGGGCGACGCGACCGTCTCGGTCGGCCGCGACGACGCCGCGCCGCGCAAGGTGACCATCACCTCCGGCTCCGGAGACGTGAAGGTGCTGCCGGGATAACCAGATGCCCATGCCGTGGATGTCGTGCCACCATCGGGGAAGACACCACGGTGTCCGGACGTTGCCTAATAGAGATGACACGTATGCACGAATACTCCGCGCTCGACGAGTTCGAGGCCGGCGATATGGATCTTGAGGAGCGTCAGGCGCTCCGCCGCGTGGCGGGCCTGTCCACCGAGCTCCAGGACGTCTCCGAGGTCGAATACCGGCAGCTGCGGCTCGAGCGGGTGGTCCTGGTGGGCGTCTGGACCTCCGGGACGGCCGCCGACGCCGAAAACTCCCTGCTCGAGCTGAAGCTCCTGGCCGAGACCGCCGGATCCGAGGTCCTTGAGGGCCTCATCCAGCGCCGCCAGAAGCCCGACCCCGCCACCTACATCGGCTCCGGCAAGGCGCTGGAGCTGCGCGACGTGGTCGAGTCGACCGGCGCCGACACCGTGATCTGCGACGGCGAGCTGGCCCCCGGCCAGCTCCGCCAGCTCGAGGAGACGGTCAAGGTGAAGGTCATCGACCGCACCGCCCTCATCCTCGACATCTTCGCCCAGCACGCCAAGAGCCGCGAGGGCAAGGCCCAGGTCGAGCTGGCCCAGCTCCAGTACCTCCTGCCCCGGCTGCGCGGCTGGGGTGGCAACCTGTCCCGGCAGGTCGGCGGCCGCGCCGCCGGCGGCGTCGGCATCGGCGGCCGTGGCCCCGGTGAGACCAAGATCGAGCTTGACCGCCGCCGCATCCGCGAGCGGATGGCCAAGCTGCGCCGCCAGATCAGCGGCATGTCCACCTCGCGTGAGACCATGCGGCAGCGGCGCTCGCAGCGTGAGGTCCCGGCGGTCGTCATCGCCGGCTACACCAACGCCGGCAAGTCGTCGCTGCTCAACCGCGTCACCGGCGCGGGCGTGCTGGTCGAGGACGCGCTGTTCGCCACCCTCGACCCGACGGTGCGCAAGGCGCGCACGCCCGAGGGCAGGCTGTTCACGATCGCCGACACCGTCGGGTTCGTCCGGCACCTGCCGCACCAGCTCGTCGAGGCGTTCCGCTCCACGCTGGAGGAGGTCGCCGACGCCGACCTGATCCTGCACGTCGTCGACGGCTCGCACCCCGATCCCGAGGGGCAGCTGGCCGCCGTCCGCGAGGTGTTCGCCGACATCGAGGGCGCGACGGACGTGCCCGAGGTCGTGGTGATCAACAAGGCCGACGCGGCCGACCAGGACGTGCTCGACCGCATCGCCCGCGCCGAGCGGGACAGCATCGTGGTCTCGGCCCGCACCGGGGCCGGCGTCGGCGAGCTCATGGCGCTCATCGAGAGCCGCCTGCCCCGGCTCGACCACGAGGTCACGCTGCTCGTGCCGTACGACAGGGGAGACCTGATCTCCCGTGCCCACAAGGAGGGCGAGGTGCTCTCGGTGGACCACCTCGAGGACGGCACCGTGCTGCACGCCCGCGTGCTGCCCAGCCTCTTCCAGGAGCTGCAGCGGGTCGGCAAGCCCGTCGAGCGGGTGTCTTGACGTGATGGCTGGGCGGCTCTGACCGGGAGGACCACAGAGCTGCCCCCACTCGACAGTGGTCCGGCAACCGCGGGATTGCTAGGATATGCCGAACCTTACATACTCTATTGTCGCGGGTTTCAGAAGATGGCTGCTGCGAGAGCTGTCGACAGCGGAGGCCGGAGCGCGAGCTCGGACCGGCGGGGCGGTTGGGAAGAGTGGGCTTTCTTCCGAATAACCCTGTACACCGAGCCAGCCTGTGAAATAACGTAACTGAACTGAAATCGCGCGGATCATGAGTCCAGCGATACGGTCACCGCACAGTCTTACGCGGATGAGAGCAGGAGACCCCCCATGTCGTCCCGACCCGGAGTCGACTCAGCGGGCACGGCCCGAGTTGCGGGCCGGGTGCCGCCCTCCTGCGGGGTGGTGATGCGGTGACCGTTCGGCTGCTGACCAACATCGGCCGTCTCTGGACCGGCAACGAGGTCCTCAGCAACGCGGCCCTCCTCGTGCACAACGACCGCATCGCCTGGGTCGGCCGGGCTCCCGACCTGCCGCAGAGCGTGCCGGGCGTCGTCGACGACATCGTCGACGTCGACCACGTCGAGAACCTGGGCGGCGCCCTCGTCACCCCCGGCCTCATCGACGCCCACACCCACCCCGTCTACGCCGGCAACCGCTACGCCGAGCTGGCCATCCGCACCGGCGGCTCCAGCGCCGCCTCCATCACCGCGGCGGGCGGCGGCGTCGGCTCCACCGTCACCGTGACCCGCGGCACCGACCCATGGACGCTGTGCAACGGCGTACGCGAGCGGCTGCGCGGTTGGCTGCTCAACGGCACCACGACCGTCGAGGCCAAGACCGGCTACCACCTGACCCGCGACGGCGAGCTCGCCGACGTGCGGCTCCTGCGCGAGCTGGAGAAGGAGCCGATGATGCCGCGGGTGCACGTCACGTTCCTCGCCGCGCACGTCGTGCCGCCCGAATACTTCGGCCGCCAGCGCGAATACGTCGAGGCCGTGGGCGCCTGGTGCGCGGACGCCGCGGCGGCCGGCGCCGACAGCGTCGACGTCTACTGCGACGACGGCCACTTCACCACCGAGGAGTCCCGCTGGGTGCTCGCCTCAGGCCGCAACGTCGGCCTGCTGCCGCGCATCCACGCCGGGCTGTTCAGCCGGCGCGGCGCCGTCCAGCTCGCCGCCGAGCTGGGCTGCGCCTCCGCCGACGGACTGCACAACATGTCCGACGAAGACATCGCGATCATGTCCCGCTACGGCGTGCCCGCCGTCGTCTGCCCCGCGACCGCGTTGCAGCGCGGCAAGCTGCCGCCCGTCCGCCAGATGATCAAGCACGGGGTGCAGATCGCGCTGGGCAGCGACCACAACCCCGGCTACTGCGGCATCACCTCGATGTCGCTGGTCATCGCGATGGCCGTGTCGGCGTTCGGGATGAGCGTCAACGACGCGCTGCGAGCCGCCACCCTGGGCGGCGCCACCGTCCTCGGCGCGCCCGACCGCGGTGTCCTCACCCCCGGCCGCCTCGCCGACATCGTGCAGTGGGACGCCGACCACGAGGGCGCCTTCGCGTGGTCGTTCGGTCTCAAGCCGCGACGGGTGTGGCGGGGTGGCATCCCCGTCCAGTAGCTAGTCTCGGGGTATGCCGCGACCGGTCGCCGTCGTCACCGACTCCACCGCCTACCTGCCACCGACGCCGGGCGTCGCGGTGGTGCCCGTCCAGGTGATCTCCGGCGGGGTCCCGTACGACGAGGGCTCCTTCACCGGTGACCTGGCCTCGGCCACCACCTCACGGCCCGCTCCGTCCCGGTTCGCCGCGTGCTACGCCGCGCTGGCCGCCGACGGGGTCGCGGCGGTGGTGTCCGTCCACCTGTCGTCGTCGCTCTCGGGCACCTACGAGTCCGCCTCGCTGGCGGCCAAGGAGGCGCCCGTACCGGTCGAGGTGGTCGACAGCGGGTCGATCGGCCTCGGGGTCGGCTACCCGGTGCTGGCGGCCGCGCGCGCCGCCGCCCGCGGGGCCGGGCCGGAGGAGGTGGCGGGGGAGGCCGCGCGGTGCGCCGGCCGTACGCGTACGTACTTCTACGCCGACTCCCTGGAACACCTCCGGCGGGGCGGACGCGTCGGGACGGCGGCCTCGCTCGTCGGGTCGGCGCTGGCCATCAAACCCCTGCTGCACGTCACCGACGGGCGCGTCGAGCTGTTGGAGAAGGTGCGCACCGCGACGCGGGCCATCGCCCGCCTGGAGGACCTGGCGGTGCGCGCGGCGGAGCGGGCGGCCGGGCCGGTGGAGGTGGCGGTGCAGCACCTCGGGGCGCCGTCGCGGGCAGAGGCACTGGCCGAACGGCTGACGGCACGGCTGCCGCGGCTCGCGGACTTACGGGTGGTCGAGGTCGGCGCCGTCATCGGGGTGCACGTGGGCCCGGGAATGCTGGGACTGACCGTGTGCCTGCCGGACTGACCCCCGTCCACAGGGAGCCGGACGGTCGCGCGCTCATCCACAGAACGCCACTCGGCCGATCGCGGTGGCCGGGCCGGCCCGTACCGTCTCCGGCGTGCTCACCCAGGACGCGACCGCCGAACGGACCATAGCCGAGGCCCGGCTGCGGTCCCTCACCGCCTCCGGCCGCCGTCTGCCCCGCCCCGCGCCCCACCGGCCTCGACCGGTTCCGTCACCGGTCCCGTCACCGGTCCAGCCGGGCGGCGCGGCGGCCGCGGGCCCGCGCGCCGGTCACCCGACCGGCGACGCCTTTCTTGACCCGCGCCCGGAGACCTCTGCGGGCCTCCGGGTGGCCGATCCGCTCGGAGAGTCCTTCCTTGACCCGAGCCTGGAGACCTCTCCGGGCCCGTGGAGGTCTCGGCCGGACCGGCACCTCGGCGAGGACGCCGCCGACCGACACGACACCGCTCCGCGGCGAGCCGCGCACCGCCGCCACCCCTACCGGAGCGACACTCCACTCCATTTCGGGGCCTCCCGTGCCGACGGGCCGCCCCCACCTTCCTCCCTTGGAGCCGCGGTTCCCGCGACGAGCCACCCGGGCGCCACCGGGCCGCCACACGGCGACACGCCCGCAGCCGTGCCCGCCACGCTCCAGGCGTTCCGCGCCGCCCTGGCGGCCAAGGCCTCCGGCCTCGACCCGGGTGGCCCCGCCCTCAAGGCGCTCGTGGGCCTGGCCCTGCTGGCCGCCCTCGTGGCCGGGATCCACGTCTGGCGTTCCCAGCCGATCCCGGAGTCCCTGCCCGCCCCACCGTCCCCGGCACCGGCATCGCCCCGGCAGGTTCCCGCGACCCCGTCCCCGACAGCGAGCGTCACGGTCCACGTCACCGGCAAGGTCCGCAAGCCCGGCATCTACGTCCTCCCGATGGGCGCCCGGGTGGCCGACGCGGTCAGCGCCGCCGGTGGAGCCCGCCACGCCGCGGCCACGGCCTCCGTCAACCTCGCCCGCCGCCTGCTCGACGGGGAGCAGATCCTCGTCGGCGCCCCACCCGGCGCCATGCCCGCCGCCCCGGTCCCGGCCCCGGGCACCGACCCGGCGGCCACGGTGCTCGACCTCAACACGGCGACGGCGGACCAACTGGAGCAGCTTCCCGGCGTCGGCGAGGTGCTGGCCGCCCGCATCGCGGAGTACCGCACGGCCAACGGCGGCTTCGCCACCGTCGAGCAACTCCAGGAAGTGCCCGGCATCGGTCCAGCCAAATACGCAGAAATCAGGGGAAAGGTCAGGATCTGAGGTGAACAGGAGCCCGTCGGAGACGTCCCCGCCGGCCGGCCTGGACGCCCCGCCAGCCGGTCATTCGTGGATCCTCGTCGCCCCCGCCCTGCTCGCCTGGGCGACCACGCTGATCCTCGTGGGCTGCCCGCCGCTCGCCGGCCTCGCCGTGGCCGCCCTCGCCCTCCTCATGGCCCTCGGCGTGGCCCGGCATACGAGCAGCCCCCCGGTCGGGCCGACACCCGACCGACCCGCAACCGCCCGTCTCAGCCGTCGGCCGGTCCCGAAGACGCGCCGGCGGGTGGCGGCGGCCAACGGCGCGCGCCGGCCTCCGCGGCTCTGGCCGTGGCGCAACCTGGCCGTCGCCGCCCTGGTGTGCGTCGCCGCCGCCTCGGCCTCGACAGCCCTCCGCGTGCACACCGTCAGCAGCGGCCCCGTGTCCGATCTGGCGGCCAAGGGGGCGACCGTCACCGCCCGCGTCACGCTCACCGACGACCCCAAGCTCAAGCCGGGCCGTTTCGGGCAGCGGCGTGTCATCGTCCCCGCCACCCTGGAGCACTATCGGACCGCCCGCCACCGCCAGACCGTCCGCACCCCCGTCCTCGTCCTGGCCCAAGGAGACCAGTGGGGCTCCCTCCTGCCGAGCCAGCAGGTCGAGGTGACGGCCCGCCTGGCCCGACCGGCCTCCGGCGAGCTGCTCGGCGCCGTCCTGCTGGTCCGGGGCACGCCCAAGGTGCTGACCGCCCCCAGCCGCCTCCAGACCATCGCCGGCGCCCTCCGAGCCGGGCTGCGGACGGCGACCGACGTGCTCCCCGCCGACCAGCGCGGCCTGCTGCCCGGCCTCGTCGTCGGAGACGTCTCCCGAATGGACCCCCAGGTCAGCACAGACCTCCAGGAAGCAGGACTCAGCCACCTCAACGCGGTGAGCGGCACAAACCTTACCTGTCAAGGGTTCTCGGCCGTATGATGCGGGCCATGTCGTTACGAGCTGCGCTCTACAACCGTGTCAGCCAGGATCGGCGACGGCGCGAGAAGTCGGTGACCGAGCAGGACCAGGACGGCCGCCGGCGGTGTGCCCGCGAAGGATGGAACGTCGTCGCAACGTACACCGACAACGATCGCAGCGCCTCCCGCTTCGCGACGAAGGCCCGGGAGGAGTGGCGCCGCCTCCTCGATGACCTGGATGCAGAAGCTTTCGACCTCATCCTGCTGTGGGAGCCCAGCCGTGGAGACCGCGAGTTGGAGATGTGGGCTCGCCTGCTCAACACCTGTCGCCGCCTCGGAGTATTGATCCACATCACCAGCCACGACCACACCTACGACGTGCGCAAGCCACGCGACTGGCGAGCGCTCGCCGAGGAAGGCGTCGACGCCGCCTACGAGAGCGAGAAAACGAGCCAGCGAGTGCGCCGCTCGACCGCTGCCACCGCAGCCGCTGGAATGCCGCACGGCAAGCTGCTGTACGGCTACCGGCGCGAGTACGACCCGGCAACCGGTCAGCTTCTCCGCCAAGTCGTCGACAGCCGCCAGCTCGTCGCCATCGCAGGCACCTGCATGGCGCCGAGTTCCCGGCTGATGTGCATCGGGTGGTACAACCCGGCCGACGTCATCCGGGAGTGCGCCGGCCGCATCTTGCAGGGCCAGGCGCTCTACGAGATCGCGATGGATCTCAACCGCCGCGGCGTCCCTACGCCGCGACGCGCGCTCGGGGGCTGGCTCCCCAGCCAGGTCAAGGAGCAGCTCACCAACCCGGGCTACATCGCGCGGCGCATCCACCAGGGCAAGGACATCGGCCCCGCGCAATGGCCGGCCATCCTCGATGTCGACGTGTTCGACGCCTGCGTGGCCAGGCTGTCGGATCCTTCTCGGCGCCGGACGCGCGACACCACGATCAAGCACCTGCTGTCCGGCATCGCGCTGTGCGGTGTGTGCGGCGGCCAGATGAGGCTGGTGAAGAACCGCGGGAAGCTGGCCTACAGCTGCTACAGCCGGGTGCCTCAGGGTGGATCCTCCTTCCATGTCTCCCGGCTGCAGACTCGGCTGGAGTCGTTCGTCGTGGACGTGATCCTTGGCTACCTGACCCGGGAGGACGCCTCAACCATCTTGGCCGCTGACGAGGACGCGCAGACCCAGGTGCGCCAGCTGGAGGAGATGGTGGTGGTCGAGCGGCGGCGGCTTGAAGTCTTCTACGACCAGGCGGCCGAGGGCGAGCTCTCCCCTGAAGGGCTCAAGCGGATCGAGCAGCGGCTGCGACCCAAGATCGACCAGTTGGAGGCGCGTGTCCGTGCGATGCGGAAAGCCCGGCTGCCGCTCCTCGACGACCTGGTCGATGCAGACCCCGCCGTGGTGCGGGCCCGCTGGGAGGACCTCGGTTTGATCCAGAAGCGCGAAGTAATCCGCGCGCTGACGGATCGGATCGAGGTTCTCCCAGCGGGCCGAGGACGCATCAACTACAGCGACTGGGAGTTCACCCGCATCGTGTGGGCGGGCAGATCAGCCGAGGAGGCACGTGTCGAGGTCGGCGAGCGGGTCGAGATCGACACGTAGGCGGATCCCCGAGCAGCCGGCCTGACCTGCCATCGCCGTGGTCGGGGCGTCGGCTGCAGGCGGTTCTGCCTCGGCTGATGGCGGCGACTGGACGGACGAGCGGGCCTGCGCGGTGGCGGGCAATGAGGGCGTCGCCTGCGTCGTTGGTGGCTCGGGGCGTGCGGAGGGTTCCGTAGCTGGCGGTGACGTTGCCTCGGTGGGTGGTGCCGGTGGCCGTGTGGTGCGGGCGGGCCTCGCCGTGCGGTCTGGGGTCGGTTCTTGGGGCGGCAAGGTGAAGTCGGTGCGTAAAGGTGGAGCCGTCGAGGCGGGTAAGTTGGGCCGCGCTGACTTTGAGCGACGCGTAGGTGTTGCGCTGGCCGGCGGGGTGGTGGTGGGCGTGCCGGTGGGCGTGGCCTGAACGGTGACCACAGCTGGCGGTTCGGCGATGTGAGTGGGCTGGCTCGAGCTGGTAGTGATGCCGTAGACGGCGGCGCCGGTGATGACGCTCGCGCTGACGGCCGCGCCGAGTGGCGTGCTGCTCTTGCGCGCCAGCCAGTCGGCGCCGACCACAAGGGGCAAGGGGATCCATGCTGTGCTGCTGTCCCTATGGATGCTTGCGCGGGCGGCCTTGCGCGCGGCGCGGCGCTCGGAATCGCCGAGGGCCTCGTTGACGACGATCACCGCCTCGCCGTCGACCTTCAGAACGGTCCAATCTTGGCCGTCGGGCAGGCGCTTGTAGATGATCCGGGGCAGGCGGGCGATCACATCTCCTCCCGCATCTGAGCGCGCACTTCTCGGACGGCGGCGACGAGCTTGTGCCAGTCGTTCAGTTCCTGGACCGGGTTGAACCCGGTTGGCCGGTCTCGCCTCAGCCCCACGATCCACTCCTCGCCGTCGATGTCTACGGCGACGGTGCGATACTCCTCCGTCTGCGGCGTGCGGACAGCGGCCAGGTAGTGCGGGGGCGGCATCTCCCCGGAGTCCTGCGCGGCCGCCTGCGCGCGGTTGCGCCGCCAGAACGACAGCTCCTGGCGCATGTCCTCGAGCTCTGTCTCGGCGTGGGTGAGGGCGCCTTCCAGCGCGGTCACCTTGTTCGCCCAGTGCTCGGCCCAGGCCGACAGGGTAGCGATGCGGCGCAGGCGGGCCTGGATCTCCTCGAGCCGATGGTCCGCGCCGGGGTGATCATCCACAGAGGATGGGTGCCGGTGGTGCTGGTAGTGCATGGGATTGCGTGCCTCCCCGTCGAAGCTTCGTCTGCGCGCTTCCCAGGCGTCGAGCATCTATCGCACGTCTACCAGCCGCGTCTTTCCACCCCTCCGGCCCTCTTGTGACTGATCTGTAACGTTAGGTCGTCCTAAGCACTCGGATCACCCGATGCGCCGCTGCTGTTCTATGTCGCCGGAATGGCCCGCTGTGTCCGGTGCCTCCCGGATCACCTGCTCCAGCACGCCAAGCACCGTGCGGCGTTGCCACTCGACGGTCTGCGGCCACAGTTCGAGGATGCGCTGTAGGTAACGGTCAGGCTCCCGGGGCTCGCTCTGCGTCGAGGTGGGGGGCGAGCTCTGACGGATGATTTCCTGCAGAACGGCTGCGGCGTCGTCGCGGCCCACCTCCGCAAGTCGCTCAGGGGTGAGGCCGACAATGTGGGCCATGTGCGCCAAGGTCTCGTCGGGGGCAACGACGGTCTTGCCTTTGCCTTCGGTGCCGGCCTCGATGTGGTACCAGCGTGACTCGCCGAGCCGGATGGGTGCCAGCTTGGCCGCTTCTTTGACGCTGAGGCCCCGGGCCTTGCGAGCTAGCCGGATGAGGGCGCCTTCTGCTGGTGCCTCTGGAGAGCTCATGTCCTGCCCTGTCTGGTGAGGAAACTACAGAGAACCATAGCGAACCGTGCTGGTCAGAACATGTCATGAAGGAGAGGTGGGCCTTACCGAAGAAAAAAGCAGCAAATGGCATTGCTGTTCTCTTCGGTCTTGTGTAGTTTTGCCCCGTGAACGAACGCCGACTGAACCAAGATCCGGAACGCATCCGGCGAAGGCGTGTCGCGGCGGGGCTCGAAGCGCAGGCGCTCGCGCGCCTCGCCAACATCTCGAAGGGCTACCTGTCGAGCATCGAGCACGGCAGGGCGAACGCCTCCCCGAAAGTCCTCGGGCGGATCGCCGCCGCCCTCGACTGCACGATCGCCGACCTCATGCCGCAGGCACACGAAGAGGTGAAGTCGGCATGAAGCGACGTCGCGCGACGCGAAGCCCCCAGCCGCCTCGGCCGCAGATGAAGACATGCGACGAGTGCGGCACCAACAACGAGCCGTCGCGGCGCAAGTGCAGGAACTGCGGGGAGCCCCTGTGACCCGCGACCCGAAGACGCCTACCTACGGCAGCCCCGAGTACTGGACGGCTCGCGCCGCGGCGATCGAGCGGATCGTCGCCGAGGCCCCGCCGCTCACCAGCGAGCAGATCGTCAAGCTCCGCCGCATCTTCGCCAGCACCGCCCCCAAGGGCTCCAAAGTCGTCCGCCCGATCAACGAGGCGGCGTAACCGGCGGGGTCACCCGCCGCCAACCCACAACAGAAAGTTCGTGATGAAGAAGATCCTCATCTCCCTGGCAACGGTCACCGGCCTGATGCTCGGCGGCCTGGCGACCACCGCGTCGGCCACCGCGGCCGCCGCCCCGGCTCCCGCCGCCGGCGACCTCAAGATCGTGCGCGTCGGGACGGACGCCATGGGAGCGGACAGCTTCGCCAACCGGAACCGCGAGTACGTCACCTTCCGCAACGTGTCTGACCACGCGGTCGACATCGCCAACGTCCTCGTCGAGGACAACTGGGCGCACGGCCGAACTCTGGCGAACCGCGCCCACAACTGCAACACCTACAAAATCACCGACCTGCCGGGGCCCGGCACGAACACCGAGATCGCGGCCGGAGAGTACGTGACCGTCCTCAACGGGCAGCGCGTCGGCGGCGACATCAAGGTCGGCGACGAGTACCGGCTCTACGCCAACAGCGACACCGACTGCGGCACCTACGGCCAGTTCTACAACAACGACGCCGACACCGCGTGGGTCACCAAGGCCGACGGCACCGAACTGGCCAAGAAGAGCTGGGACTGGAACGGCGGCTACCACGTCTACGGCGGCTGACCTTCCGTAACCCCCAAGCACGCATAAGGCCTGGCCAGTCCTACCTGGCCAGGCCCGGCGGAAGGACTAACTGCCGCCGCTTCTCACCCTACCGCTCAACCACCCAACCGGAAGGACTACACCGTGGCCAGCAACCTGCAGAACGAGCTCCTGCTCACCCCCGCCGAGGTCGCCGCGATCTTCAGGGTCGATCCCAAGACCGTCACCCGCTGGGCCAAGGCCGGGAAGCTCACGTCCATCAGGACGCTCGGCGGCCACCGCCGCTACCGCGAGGCCGAGGTCCAGGCGATCCTGGCCGACACCGAGACCAAGCGGAGCGCATAGCCATGGCCATCAACGCCGTGCTGCTCCGCAAGGTGCTGCAGCAGATCGAGACGCACCCCGAGACGTGGAACCAGCGCACCTGGCGCTGCCAGACCGCGATGTGCTTCGCCGGATGGACCGCCCAGCTCGCCGGCGGCCGATGGGTGAGCGACACGCCGCTCCTGCATGCCGAGCGAGGCGAGCCGTCCTATGAAGCCCTCGACGGCACGAACGCGGTCCACCCCTATCCCCGCGCCGCGCGCCTGCTCGGGCTCACCTCCGATCAGGCCGACGCGCTCTTCGCCGGCGACCTCGACCTCGACGGCATCCGCCAGCAGGTGGCCGAGCTGATCGACCAGGTCCACCACATGACGATCCGGCTTGTGCCCGCCGACGAGCTCGTGCTCGGCGAGGCACTCCCGGACGGCCGTCCGCCGCTGGAGATCATCGAGCACCGGCCCGGCCAGCCGCCGTTCTGCTACGGCACCGCACGTGGGATCGAGCTGTACGAGCTGCAGGACCACGCCCGGCATGTCGCCGACAAGATGGGCCTGCTCTACGTCGAGCCGATCGACCCCGCCGTCACGGACGCCCTCCGCCTGGCGGAGGTGTCGTGGTGAAGATCAACACGGAGCTGCTGCGCGCGACGCTCGTGCACATCGACCGCCACCGCGACGACTGGCGGCAGGCATCCTGGCGGCACTGCTTCGCCGCGCACGCCGCGATCATCGACGGCGGCCGGTGGGCGATCCCTGACCCCGGCCACGACCTGTCCTGGCTCCTCAAGCCCGTGCGGCACGACCGGCGACACGACGTGGCCGTGTACGGGCCAGCCGACGGCTGGGACGGCAAACCGCTGCGCGCCGTTCACGTCCGGACCCGAGCCACCCGGCTGCTGGGCCTGGAGCCGGAGCAGGCCAGCCACCTGTTCTGGGCGGCCAACGACCTGCCCCGCCTGCACCTGATCGTGTCCGAGCTGTGCGAGGTGGCGGCATGAGCGCCCTCAACGAGCTGGTCCACCGACTGCGACTCGGCCTCGCCACCGAGATTGTCCCCAACGGCAACGGAGACCACCGCGCGTTCCGGCCGAACCCCGCCGAGTACTACGAGCTGCCGAAGGCAGCCTGGGGGAAGGGCCTCATGCGCGCGCCTGAAGCGCTGACGCTCCCGGCCTGCCGCATGATCGTCGGCGAGTACGAGACGTACGCCGTCGAGCACATCGCCCGCCGCCCCGGCGGTGACCTCGACGTGGTCGTCTCGGCCACTCCGCATGACCACCGCGCCCGCACCTACCTCGCGTTCCGCCGCTGCGAAGGCCAGTGGCGGCCGCTGGCCGGCAGGGACCGCGACCTTGCGACGGCCGTCCACCGCGCGCAGCACGAGCAGCGGTTCGCCGGCTGGGACTCACTCGAGCTGGCCGCTGTGCTGAACACCGTCGAGGTGACGGCATGACCGACCAGCGTCTCTGGCACGGCGGAGCTCCCGGACTCAAGACCGGGGACCTGCTGCTGCCGCCCAGCGTGACCGGCGTCGTCACCACAGCGCAGTGGATGGCCGCGCGAGGGTTCGACCCGCACACCCACGGGGTCGAGGCCGACCGGATGCGGCTGGACCGCGTGTACCTCACCCACGACAAGGATCTCGCCCGCGCCAACGCCGGATGCTGGACGGTGCTCGCTCAGGGCGGCTTCCACATCGACCGGCCGGAGCGTTACGGCTCCCTGTACGTGGCCCGGCCGGTGGGCGAGTCGGGGCCGGACCCGGACCTGCCGGACGACTCCATCGAGTGCGAGCGCGCCGAGATCGTCGCGGTCTACGACCCGGCCGTGATCCTGCCGGCCCGGAAGATCGACCGCGTCATGCTCTCGAAGGTCGGTGCGCGATGACCGTGATCGACGAGCTCACCCGCATCACCGGCGAGATCCCGCGCATCCACGGCCGCCACCACCGGCCCACCACCGAGCCCCGGCCGGCCCGCGACGCGGCCGCCGCCCGGCCTACCCCCCACCAGCGTCCCGCCTGGTGGCGGCGCGCCCTGACCCTCATCGCACGCGCCTGGGCCGCGATCCCGCGCCTGCCTCACCAGTGCGGCCCGGGCGTCCTGCTCGCGGCCGGGCTCGGCGAGGCTGCGGCCGCGGCCGGCTGGACGGTGGCCTACGGCTGGTCGACCAGCACGGTGGTGGGGGCCGGCAGCGCCGGACTCACCCTAATGATCCGGTGGGGGGTGGCATGGAAGCGCTGACCGCCGACGTCCAGCCGCTGCCGACCGCCGACCTGATCGCCAGGCACAACGAGGCCCAGGGCTACGCCAACGAGGGCAGCCCGGCCACCCTCGGCGACGACGCGCTGCTCGCCATCCGGACCGAACTGCGCGACCGCCGCATCCCCCTTTGCACCTGCGGCGCGCCCCAGACCGGCGGCGTGCACGCCAACACCTGCCAGGAGGGCCGATAGATGGTGCTCCCGCACTACGACCGCGGCGAGATCTCGCCCGAACAGATCCGGCACCGCCTCGACGACGGCTGGTCCATGTTCGACTTCGGCAGCCGCCGCATCGAGGTGCGCCGCGACGACCTGCACGCGATCCGCGCCGCGCGCGAGCTCGCCCAGGCCCTCGCCGGCCAGGCCGCCATGTGGGACAAGGACCTGGCCGCCCTCGAAGACGCGCTGACCCCCGCCGAGGACAGCGCGCCCCACGACGCTCCGGGGCCGCTTCAGGACCCCACCGTGGCCCCGGAGCCCACCAACGAGCCGTTCGGCGGCGACGACCCCGAGCTGGACGCCGCCGTCGCCCGCGTCGCCGAGTTGGCTGAGGCCCAGCGCCAGCCCGAAGAGGAGGGCGACCTGTGACCGGCCGCCACCGCGCCGTCGCGGACGCCAAGACCGAGCCCATGAGCGCCCTGACACCACCGCGCGACCCATCGCCCGAGACGGCCACCATGCCTGCGATCCGACCTGATCAGAGTGAGTGGGACGCCTGGGCGCAGTTCCAGAAGGGTGATGACCCCGACGCCTACATGGCGCCGCTGCGGACCGGCGGCTCCCGGGTCGAGGCGCGCCTGCGCCAGACGATGCGCGAGCGCGGTCTGATCCTGGCCAAGCGCGTCGGTCGCAAGGCACTTCGCCTGCGCGCCGCCCTTGCGAAGGGCGGCCGCCGATGAACCCGCGCATCACAGAGCTCCGCGCGGCGTTCCAGGGTCACGCCGGCCGCATGCCTGACGTGGTTGACGCCTACCAGGGGCCTGGCGAGGAGGGCTTCACCGAGGAGTTCACGGTCGTCTACGGCGACGGCACCGAGCTGCACGTGCAGATCCAGGAGGGCGCATGCCCAGCACCGTGAGCGACCTGATCACCCCCACCGCGCGCCTGCTCGCCGCCGCCGGTCTGCCCCGCGAAGAATGGCTCGGCGTCCGCCGGCAGGGGATCGGCGGCAGCGACGTGGCGGCCATCCTGGGCATGGACAAGCGGCGCGGGCCCTTGCACGTCTACCTCGACAAGCGCGGCGAGCTCGAAGAACGGCGCGACGCCAAGCTCGACCGGTCCGCCCGGCGAGGCCAGAAACTCGAAAGCCTCGTGGCGGAGCTGTTCGCCGAGGAGACCGGCCTCGCGGTGGTCGACTCGCCGGGAACGCTCCAGCACGCCCAGCACCCGCACATGCTCGTCAACATCGACCGCGCCGTCTTCGACGACATCGGCGGTGAGATCGGCGGCGACGGCGGCGTGCTGGAGTGCAAGACCCGCACCTGGCGCTCCGCCCGCGCCGAGGACTGGCGTGGCGGGGAGCCGCCGGACGGGCCTGCCATCCAGGCGTACTGGGGCATGGCCGTCACCGGCTACCGCAAGGCGTGGGTGGCCGGCCTCCTCGACGACGACTTCGTGCACTTCCGGCTGGCGTACGACCAGGAACTGATCGACCACCTCGTGAAGGCGGTCAACGACTTCTGGCACGAACACGTCGTGGCCGGGGTGCCGCCGGAGCCGGGAGACCTGGAGGCCACCGACGAGCTGCTCTCGCACATGTGGGACGTGAAGGCCGACAGCATGCGGTTCTTCTCACCCGAGGAGATCACCGAGGCCGACAAGTTGCTCGCCCGCCGCCGCGAGCTCCTCGACGAGCGCAAGGAGCTCAAGCGGGAGCTCGACGGCATCGAAAACAAGCTCAAGCAGAAGCTCGGCGACGCGGAGATCGCACTCGCCCCCGGCCGCGAGCTCTACAGCTGGAAGCGCAACGGCAACTTCGCCCCCAAGCGCTTCCGCGAAGCCCACCCGCGCATCGCCGAGAGGTACCAGCGCCGCGTCAGCGTGCTCGACATTGAGGCGCTCAAGACCCACCAGCCCGACAAGTACACGGCGTTCCGCGCCCGCGTACTCCGCGTCCCCGGGAGCCCCGAATGACCAACCTCAAGGACCGCGTCACCCAGCGCACCGGCGGACGGCGGCCGCAGTCCAAGGAGATCGCCAAGAAGGCGAAGGTCTCCAGCGTCCGCCAACTGTTCCAGCAGATGAAGCCCCAGTTCAACATGGCGCTTCCCCAGCACGTGTCGGTCGACCGGTTCCTGCGCATGGCCCTCACCTGCGTGCAGAAGAACGACAAGCTGCTCGACTGCACCCCCGAGAGCCTGCTCGCCGCGATGCTGGAGTCGGCCAGGCTCGGACTGGAGCCCGGCACCAAGCAGGCCGCCATCGTGCCGTACGGCGAAAAGGCGACGTTCATCGCCCAGTGGCAGGGCTTGGTCGAGCTCATGTACCGCTCCGGCCGCGTCACCAGCGTGGTTGCGGAGTTCATCCACGAGAACGACCCGTGGCAGTACCGCATCGGCGACGGCGGCACGTTCTGGCACGAGCCGGACGTGCTCTCCAGCGAACGCGGCCCGATCGTCCTGGCCTACGCGTACGCCGAGATCAAGGGCGGCGGTCGGTCGAAGATCATCACCTTGAACCGGGCCGAGGCCGAAGAGGTGCGCGACCAGTACAGCAAGGCGTACGCCCTCGCCGAGCGGCACCGCCGCGAGGACCCCGACGGGTTCGCCCGTACCCCCGACAAGGGCTGGTTCAACTCGACCTGGCACACCGAGTTCGACGCCATGTGGCGCAAGTCGGCCGTCCGCCGCCTCGCCGACTGGGTGCCGCAGTCGCCCGAGCTGGTCGAGCTGCTTCAGCGCGAGAACGAGGCCGGCGAGTCCGAGCTGCCCGAGGTTGATTGGGAGGGTGAGGTCGTCTCCGAGACGGAGGAGCCGCACCAGGACGCGCCGGAGCAGCCTCAGGACACCGTGCCGTTCGCTCCGGAGGAGCCCTCAGCGGGCCCCAACGGCTGGCCCGCCACCGTGAAGCCGGGGGAGGGGGCATGACCCGCCGCTTCGTGCTCCGCCGCGACGCCGACCCCAGCGGCGTGTCAGGCACCGGCAACGTCGCCGACGGCGTCGAGTGGCCGGACGGCTCCGTGACCGTCCGCTGGCGCGGCGACCGGCCGTCCACCGTGTGCTGGGTCAGCCTCGACGACGCGATCGCGATTCACGGCCACGGCGGATCCACCCGCGTCGTGTGGCTCGACGCTAAGCCTGCGCAGGCCGTCAGGGAGGGGTCATGACGAAGCGTGAGCCTGAGGCGATCGACCTGGTCGCGCTGATGGCCGAGGCCATCGCCCGCGAGGTCGCCGAGATGAAGGCCGACGTCGTCCGCCTGACCGACCGGTCGAAGGGAGACCGCCGTGGCAAGCGGCGTTGATCACTACCGCGAGGGTGAGCATCTGCTCGAAGCCCTGGACATCCCGCGCGATGCAGCTCTGAACACCAACCTCTCGCTGGAGGAGCGGCGCGAGGCGAGCGCGATGCTGCACGCGATGGCCACGGCCGCTCTGGCGCACTTCACCGCCGCCTTGGCCGCTGCTACGGCCCTCAACGGCGCGGTCGCTGAGGCCGTGTTCGGCGAGCACCCCGACCTGGCGGCCTGGGCGGAAGCGGCAGGGGTGAAGACCAATGGCTGAGATCGGACGCGTCATCGCCTTCATCTTCATGTGCGCCGTGCTCGGCATGTTCGGACTCGTCGCCATCAAGATCGCCATCCGGCTGGCCAACGAGGCGCACGCGAGCGTCCGCAGCTGGCGCGACCTCCGGCGGCTCCGCCCATACGAGCGCGACTTCCGGCCCGCGCGCGAGTACGAGCAGCTCTGGCGAGGTGAATCATGAGCCGCTCCACGCCCGGCCGGTTCGCCAGCGACGCGCAAGCCGCTTGGTACGGCGGCCAGTTCACGGCTGAGCAGAGCGCCGCCGCGCGCACCCAGCGCCGCCGCGGGAAGAACGCCGCCACCCCCGCGCCTGACGGGCCGCCGCCGCTTCCCCAGGGTGGCGACCCGGCGTGGGGTGTCCCCGTCTACGGCCGGGACCTGGTGGTCGGCGACGTCATCGTCCACCTCGGGCGGCACTACCCCGTCGACCGGTTCGAGTCGTACAGCGGCGGGCTGGCCGCCGAGCTCGGAGCCGGCGCCCGCACGGCCTACTCCGGCGACTGGGGGATGGCCGTCGGTCCGAACCGCGTCATCCGCATCTTGCCCCGGGAGGGGTCATGACTTACACGTACACCTACGCTGACCTGGACGGTTGCGGGCTGACCATCGAGCCCTGCGCCGAGCGTGAGGCAACGGCCTGCCTGATCTCGGCGAGGGGCGCCTGTGTTCCGGCCGCCGACCTGCCGAAGATCGTCCGCGAGCTGTACCGGGCCGCCGGGCAGCAACCGCCGATCCTCCTGCCCCGCTACCAGCCCAACGCGACCATGACCCGCCACGGCAAGGTTCGGCCGATGGTCACACCCACCGGTGACGACATGGCGCCCGCCGAGGCGCGTGACCTGGCCGCCTGGTACGCCACCGCCGCCGACCTCGCTGAGGAGACCGACGCGCAGCGCGTCGGCCAGCTCGCGGATGTCATTGACGCCGCCACCAACGGCGCTTGGACGCCCGAGGCCATCGCCCGCGCCGTCCTGGCCGCCGGATACACGCGGAGCGAGTCATGACGGCCGCCGAGAAGCTGCGCGCCGCCGCCATCCGCATGCGCGCGGCCGCCACCGACACCACCCCCGGCGACTGGCAGGTCGGCAACGGCGACACGATCGGCCTCGACATCGAGCAGACCTCGCGCAGTTCGTTCAGCTACGGCGCCCAGCTCGCCCAGGTCCTCGACACCCTCGGCCGCGAGGACGACAACGAAGGCGCCCACCAGCTCGGCGACCCTGAGGCGGACGCCAACTGGATCGCGCTCGTCGACCCGCGCCTGGCCGGGCCACTGCCCGACCTCCTCGAGGCAGTGGCTGACCTGATCGAGGGCAACCCGCCCCTCGAAGGGCAGCACCCGGACGGGCAGCCGTGCGACGACCTCGCCTGCCGGATCCTCGTGGCCGCAGTCAGCATCGCCGACCTCATCCTCGGAGGTGCGGAGTGAGATACGCACTGATCGACAACGACGACGAGCTGCACATCAAGGACGGCGACTGGCGCGCCGAGCTCGGCCCCGAAGGGCCCGCTCAGGTTCGCCTGCCGTCGTTCGGCGCGATCCCGGTGTGGTCGGGGTGGGTCAACGACGACGGCCATCGCCTGGGCCTGCCTCGCAACCTGGTCGGCGGCCTGGTCCTCACAGGCCTCGGCGCGAGCGTGTGGCCCTACGCCGGACCCATCGCCATCACCGGCTGGGACCTGCACGGCCTTCCCACCGAGGTGTGCGACCTCGACGACGACCAGATCACCACGATTCGCGACTGCCACACCGACGCCCGCGCCGCCATGGCCGGAGCCCCCGGCCTCCGGTTCCGCCGCGCCCGCGAGGTCGCTGAGAAGATGCGGACCGCGCCCACTCCCTCGCTGACGATCATGTCCGGCGCCGAGCTCCTCGAGTACCTGCGGGGGCGATCATGACGCACCAGCAGATCGCCGCACGCCTCCGCGGTATCGCCGCTCGCCGGCCGACGGACATCTGGCGTGAGCTCCACGCCCTGGCGATGGAGCTGGAGCAGGTGCCGGAGCCCGTCGGCGACCTCTCGCGCCTTCGGGTTCCTGAGGCGGAGCTGGAGGCGCTGGTGCGCGCCACCCAGCCCTCCGGCCGCCGGTCGCTCCGGCTCGGTGCTCTGCTGTTCGGGAGGCGGCGATGAGAGCCCTCCTCGCGCGCGTCGGCCGCTGCCTGGACTTGGTCGGCCCGAGCCACGCGGCCGCCATCCTGGCGCTGCTCTGGCTGCTCAGCATGGCCGTCGTCTGGGTCGCCGTCGGGGGTGGCCGATGACCGCCAAGATCACCCTCACGTTCGAGCTGGCGACCGCGCCGGCCGTCGAGGCGGCCACCGAGCTCATCGAGGCATGGGTCAATCAGCGGCTCAACCTGACCAGCAGCTGGTTGCGTCCCCTCAAGGTCCAAGCCCTCCACATCCACGGGGAGGGCCCAGACGCCGTCGAGATGCGCCTGGCGCTGGCCGCCAAGCGCGGTCACCAACTCGCCCAGCGACGCCGCGAGCTCCGCCTCACCCAGCGGCAGCTGGCACGCCGTGCTGGCGTGACTCAGACCGCCGTCAGCCAGGTCGAGTCCGGCCGGACCGGGCTCGGCAGCAAGTCGGCGATCGCCATCCGGCAGGCCCTCGCTGCCGCGGAGGCCGGCCGATGACCACCACCAGACTCACCGCCGCCGTCGAGCTCAGCTCCGGCCGCGGTGACGCCCACGGGCTGCTTCTCGCGGAGCCGGTCACGTGGGCCGTGCCCGACGGCGGGGTGGGAGCCGCCGTCAGGGCACACGCCGGATGGCGCTGCAACGCCGTCCGGCGGCCCACCTCGCCCGTGCTGGGGGGTGAGGGCGAGGTGGGCCACACACGTCCAGGCTCGGCAGGCGCCGGGGGGACGCCTCCGGGCCTGGACCCGCACGCCCGTCACCGCTCGGGGGCGGAGACGGGCCACCATCCCGGGCCCGGCCGTAGCGCGAACGGCCGGGCCCGGGCGGGCCGCGGCCCTGGCCCCGGGACCCCCGGGCCAGGGCCGTGCACCAGGAGGACCCCGTGAGCCGCAGCACCTACGACCTCGACATGCCCCACGGCGACCACTGGACCGCCCGCGCCTACTGCCGCCAGCTCATCTCCGTCGGTGTCGCCCAGGCGGACGACTGGTACCCGAAGCGGGAAGCTGCCGACGACCCCGAAGTGAAGCGGGCCAAGCGGCGGTGCCGCCACTGCCACGTTCGCCAGGAGTGCCTGGACGACGCGCTCGCACGCAACGAGAGGTTCGGCATCGCCGGCGGCCTCACCGCGCGCGAACGGCGGGCGCTCGACGGAGCGGCGGCGTGATGAAGGCATGCTTCGCCTGCCGCTCCCTCGAGGAGCCGCGACATGCGCGCTGACGTGCTCGACCCGACAGAACTAACCGACGAAGCAAGGAGGAGCCCGTTGGCGCGGATCCGCAGTGTCAAGCCTGAATTCTGGTCCGATCGGAAGCTCGCCCGGCAGCACTCGCGTGATGCGCGCATGCTCTACATGGCGCTGTGGAACCAGGCCGACGAGCACGGCCGCGTCCTCGGCGACGCTCGGTGGATCAAGGGCAACTGCATGCCGTACGAGGACGACATCGACCCGGACGGCATCGAGCGGCTGCTGGGCGAGCTCATTGCCTCCGGCCGGGTGCAGCGGTACGTCGTCGACGACGACCCCTACCTGTTCCTGCCCAAGCTGGCTAAGCACCAGCGCCTCGAAGCGGCCAAGGTCCCGAGCCGCCTTCCCCCGCCGCCGGCCGAGATTGTCGGTCCTGAGGACACTCCGCCGGAGCCCCGCGCAGACGTGTCCGAGCACGACGCAAACGAGTCTGCGCGCCGCGCAGACCAGCCTGCGCGCGACGCAGAGAGGTCGTCGCTTTCTTATGTGGCAGGTAGCAGGGGGCAGGTAGCAGGGAGCAGGGAGCAGGAATCTCCGGTTGCCGTAGGCCAGGAGAGCAACCCTTACGCGCGCACGCGTGAGGCGCCTGCGGCGCAACCAGAAATCTTCATCGCCCGGTCCATCGTCGCGAGCATTCCTCGCTACCGCGCGGCGCCCGGCTGGGTGAAGTCCAAGCACCTGGCACCCATGGCGGCCACCGCGCTGGCCGCCGGGTTCGGCCGCGACGCCATCGTCCGCTACGCCGGCCTCGTCATCGACTCCGGCCGCTTCGCCGACCACCAGCACATCCCCGAGCTCCGCGACGCGCTGAGACGCCTGGCCCTCGACGTCCGCACCGGTCACGCCTGCGCCGTGTGCGCCCGCGACCCCGACGGCACCTGGTGCTGCGTCACCGAGGACCGCGCCTGGACTGAGGAGGACCAGGCCGCGCTCGAGCGGACCCTCGATCAACTCGGCGCCACCCCCGACGAACTCGCCCAGGAGGCGTGATGAGTGATCCGTACGGCAGCGACGCCGGCCGCCTGGAGGCCGCGATCGCTCGCTGGCTCACCGACCGCGGCGTGGCCGACCCCGCCGAGGGCGCGGCCGAGCTCGTGCTCATGGCTCGCGGCCACGGCTGGCGCCCCGTCGAAGCCCTGCGGCCGCCGCCGGCGCCGACCGGCCGCCGCAGCCGGCCGACCGCGCGGCCCGAGGTGGCAGAGGCTCTCGCCCGCTGCGCCGCCGCCAGCGAACGCTTCCGCACCACCGAGTCAGATCCAGCAAGGAGTTCCTGATGGCCCCCCGCGTCGCCGTCCTGGTCAAGCCTGTCGAGGGCGGACACCAGGCGATCTGCCAGACCCGCGACTGCAGCCAGGGCCCGGAGCGCGGGCCATGGCGGAGCACCGTGCACGTCGTCAAGGTGACCGCCGAGGACGACGCCCGCGCGCACCGGCAGTGGCACCGCCACCAGCAGGCCGTGCCGACGGTGGACGAAGGCCCGGCATGAGCGGGCTCACCCTGGCCCGACTGCGCCGGATCGCCAGCGCCGCCAGCGGCCGAGAGCGGCGCCTGGCAATCGTGACCGGCGAGGACGGGCGACGCTGGGCGGCGTGGCCGTACGGATGCATCGAGCTCGACGACCAGCGTCACGCCTGGCTGGAGTCCCCGGCTGACGGCTGCTATCGGTGGCGTGCCGACGGCCTGGCGCTGGTCGAGTGCGAGCCGGCGTTCAACCCCTGCCTCGTGCGCCGCGAGATGCTGCCGCTCCTGGCCGCGCCCAGCCGCGTGAGCGTCGTGCCGCTCCGGTGGATGCACGAGGACGGCACGCACGTCCGCCGCCTGCTGGAGCGCTCGGACGGCCTGTGCACAGTGGTGGACGCCGACCTCTGGCGGCACTGGACGGCAGCCATGGACGGCACGATCTGGCAGGTCGGCGGCCGTCACGGGTGGCTCGTGTGGGCCAGCTCGGAGACGGAGCCTGGCGTGGCTGGGCTGGGGCCGGTCCACGCGAATGTCGCACCCCTCCGGCCCGAGCTGCCGGAGATGACCGTATGACGGCCCCGTGCTTCCGCTTCGCCGTGTACGGCACCCCGGCCGGCCAGGGCAACCTGAAGACCGGTCGCCACGGGAAGAGCTACCACGCCAACGACGCCCAGCTGCGCGAGTGGCGCGGCAAGGTCCGCCAGGCGGCCGTCCTCGCCACCGGCGTGCACGAGCGGCAGCCGTTCGGCAGCCAGGAGTGCGTGCTGTGCGACCAGCCGGCCAAGACGCACGCCGCGCTGCTCGGCCCGGTCCGCCTGGAGGCGGTCGTCACGGTGGCACGGCCGAAGACGGTACGGGCCACCTGGCCGGTCACCCGCAGCGCCAGCGACTGGGACCACTACGCCCGGGCGATCGGCGACGCGCTGACCGGCGTGGCCTACGTCGACGACTCCCAGGTGTGCGACGGCCGCGCCATCACCACATTCCCTCGCATCCACCCCGACGCCCTCGACAAGCCAGGCGCGCTCATCCGCATCTGGCCCATGAACGGAGACCAGTGACCCGCATCGACATGACCACCCGCGACCTGCACCAGCTGATCGCGCCCGTGCTCCCGCACGCATCCACGAGCGCGGACCTGCCCGAGCTGAACGCGGTCCGCCTGGAGACCAGCGGCACCACCATGCACGCCGTCGCGACCGACCGCGTCACCATGGCGGCCACCCGCCACCCGGTCGGGTTCACCGAGGACGTCGTGATCCACGTCGATAGAGCCGACTGCGCCGCGCTGCTGAAGCTGTTCACCTTCACCAAAGAGGAAGACCCCGACCTGACGCTGATCCTCGACCAGGTCACGGTCCCGGTCGGCAACACCAGCCTGTCGGCTCTCGCGCTGCGCATCGACTCCGAGGACGGCACACGGCTGGTGCTGCACGACCGGCGCGTTCCCGGACAGCCGAGCGCGCTGGACGGCTGGCGAAAAGTCCTCGGCAGCGTCCTGCACCGGCCGCGGTCCGTCGGTGCTCCGGCGTTGCTGCTGGGCCCGGCGTTCCTGCCGCGCTGGTCGAAGGCGGCCGGAAAGGGCGAGCGCCTTGCGGTGTTCTGCGGGCCGGACCCGTCCGACTCGATCCTCGTCACCGTCGAGCAGCACTTCATCGGCGTCTGGGCGACCGCCGGCCATCTGGACGCGGGCGGCGATCTCCTGGACGACAACCCGTGGCGCCGTGAGCTGCCCGCGCCAGCCAGCGTCGCGGAGGAGACGTGAGGGCGCTCACCATCCTGGCCGCGCCCGTCGCGCTCGCGGTGGCCGTCGTCGCCGTGGCGTGGATCCTCGCGCGCGCCCAGCGTGCCCGGGATGACCGGCGCGCCCGGCTCCGCCACGAAGCGTTCCTGTCGGACCTGCACAAGCAGGCCATCGCACACAGCGGCGCCAACGTGCTCGCTGACTACTTCGCGGACGAGATCCGCACCCACCTCTCCATGCCCGAGAAAGAGATCACCAGATGAAGCGCACCATCCCCCTGTGCATGCTCGCCGCCGCCCTCGTGACCGGCTGTTCCATCACAACACCGGAGCCCGACCAGAAGGGCATCGTCTACGACGCGGGCATGTTCTCCGACACGACGTTCCAGAACTGCATCGAGCCCGGCGCCCGCGACGTGTCCGGGTGGGGCGACCAGGGGTTCGTCTACCCGAACGGGCAGCGGACGTTCGAGTTCGCCGACAAGCAGGGAGCCGAGTCGAAGCCCCTCAGCGTGGTCACGAAGGACAACCTGGAGATGACCGTCGCCGGCGTGGCCACGTTCTCCCTCACCACCGACTGCGCCACGCTGCGCAGGTTCCATGAGCAGATCGGGCTGAAGTTCAAGGCGTACACCGACGAGGGCTGGAACCGGCTGCTCGGCGTTTACATCGGCCAGCCGCTGGACCGGGCGATGGACGCCGCCGCGAAGGCGTACGGCTGGAAGGACCTGTTCTCCAACCCTGCCATCAAGCAGGAGTGGGAGAAGTCGGTCGCCACGTACGCGGCCCAGTTCATCAAGGAGCAGGGCGGCGCCGGGTTCTTCGGCGGCTTCTCGGTCACCCTTCAGCAGCCGCAGCCGCCGCAGGGCGTGCGGGACGCGCTCGCCTCCGCTCAGCAGGCCGTCGAGGAGAACACCGCCCAGAAGGCGAAGAACGAGAAGGCCCGCACCGAGATGGAGGCCATCAAGGCGCTGGTCGACGTGCTCGGGCCCGAGGGCACCGTGATGTGGCAGGCGATCAAGGACGGTCGGGTGCAGTTCGTCATCTCCGACGGCAGCGCGGTCGCGGTGAGCAAGGGCGGCCGCTGATGGGCTACACCAGCCGCCTGTCCGGCGAGATCACCATCAACCCGCCGATCCCGTGGGGCGAGCTCCAGGGCAGCCCGTTCGTCCGCACCCCGGACAACGACGAGTGGGATCGGCTCACGTGGCTGCGGCTGGTCGAGGACACCGTGGAGACCGACGACGGAACGCTGATCCGCAAGCAGGCCATCGCGATCCGGCCGTCAGAGGCCGACGAGCTGCGCGTGCACGGCCTGGACCGCGACGTGCAGGCCATTATTGACGCGCACCTGGGCCACACGTTCGAGGGGCTCATGCTCGTGCGTGGCGAGGAGTCGCCCGACATCTGGCGCGTGAGCGTGCAGGACGGCTGCGCTGTCGAGGAGCGCCCCCGCATCGTCTGGCCGGACGGAACCGAGGAGACGGTGTCATGACGCGCGCCTTCGTCGGCGTCGCCTTCGTGGTCGCCGCCCTCTGGAACGTCCAGGAGAATCCGCCCGCTGCTCTGTTCGCTGTCATCACGGGGCTCGTCTTCCTGGCCTGGGCTACAGAGAAGATCGGCTGGCCCGTCCGGCAGTCACGCAGGATCGACGGCATCTTCGCCACCCGCGACATGGAACGGGTGCTCACCGTCCTCCTGACCGACGCGGCCGGCCTGTCCGGACGCCCGATCTGCCACCTGTCCGGCGTCAGCGTGAGCGGGGCATACCTGTGCCTCGACCGGCTGGAGACGGCCGGGTGGGTCCGCGGTGAGTGGGAGACCCCGGACCCGGGCGCCCGGCCGCGCCGCCGCTTCTACCGGCTCACCCCATGCGGCCGCGCCTGCGCGCTCGAACTCCTTGGGCTGCGCGAGTGGGCGGAGCAGGCCCCGTGACCCACGGGCACGAAGACCAGGTCGGCATCTCGATCACCACCCTGCGGCCCGACGGCAGTGCCCACATCCGCCGCTGGTACGTCACACCCGCGCGCGCCCAGACCCTGGCCGACGAGCTCGGCCCGCCGGACCGCGAGGTGCTCGCCACCGCAGAAGCAGGCGACCAGCTCACCGACCGCGTCGCCTCACTCCCAGGCCTGGTCATCACCTCCCGGGAGCACCCATGACCCGGCGGCCGCCCCACCCCCTCATGACCCAGCTCCGCGACCTCCGACTCGACCGCGGCCTGACACAGCTGGAAGTCGCCTCCGAGATCGGCGTCGCCCAGAGCGCCCTCTGCTTCTGGGAGAACGGCGGCCGCACCCCCACCCTCACCCGCGTCACCGAACTCGCCGCCTTCCACGGCTACAAGCTCACCCTGACCCCGAAGGAGGCGTGATGACCACGTCGGACGCGCTTCTCCTGCTCGACGTCGACGGCGTCCTCAACCCCTGGCACCGACCAGGCCCTGAGTGGGAGATCCACAAGGCCGTCGCACACGACATGTCTTACCGCGTCGTGCTCAACCCCGACCACGGCCCCATGCTCCTCGAACTCGCCAAGGAGACCGGTGCCGAACTCGTCTGGGCCACCACCTGGGAGGAGCACACCAACCGCGAGATCGGCTCCCGCATCGGCCTGCCCGAACTGCCGGTCATCCAGGTCAACTCCGGCCCCAGCGCGCCCCGCGTGCACCCGAAGACGCCACCAGTCGCCGATTACGTGAAGGGCCGGTCCTTCGTGTGGTTCGACGACGACCTGACCCGCGCGGACAGCCAGTACCTCAAGGCACACGACGGAGTCGGCGACTTCCTCATCGTGCACATCGGCCCGCGCAAGGGCCTCACTGAACGACACCTGGAGATGGCCGCCGCGTGGCTGGCCAACAGGGAGACACCATGAAGCTCGAACTCGACCTGAGCCCCGGCGATTGGGCCGACTACAGCCAGGCGCCCACCGCCGACCTCAAGCGCATCGGCGTGCTCACTCCGCGCAACCGCGGGATCCGGGAGTTCGTCCGGCTCGGCGCGCTGGTCGACGGTCGGCCGGTCGTAGTGCAGACGCCGTGGCTGATCTGGCAGGCCGCCCACGAAGCGCTCGCCCGCCACCTCGGCGCGCCCCAGCCGGAGGACGCCGAACCGGAGCCCGAGCCCGCCGCGCCAGAGCGGCCCGCGGTCCTTACCGACATCGCCGCCGCTATGGACGAGCACGCCCGCCGCTGGGACCTCGACGCCAGCCACGAGGACGGCACCGATCCCGAAGGCTGGCAGCCGCTCGCCACCGAAAGCCGTGAGGACGCCACCGGCGCCGCACTCACCGGCAACATCACCTGGGCCCACACCTTCCTCGAGGCCGTCCACGCTGCCCTGGCCACCGACGACCCGGCCGAGCTGCGCCAGGCGCTCGCCGCGGTGGCCGGCTGCACCGCGTCGTGGATGGCCGCGATCGACTCCCGCGAGGACCTGATCCGGGAGCACGTTGAGAACGGGAGCGGCCATGTCTGAGCTCCCTCTGCTCGAGGGCCCCGCCTCCGCACCCGCCCCGACGGCGTCGCCTGAGTCGGCCGATCGCGCCCGCACGCGGCGCCAGCGCGAACTGCTTGCCGCCGGCCGGCATCCGCTTACCGCCGTGCTGACCCGGCCGCTCCGGCTGCACGCCGAGGCGGCCCCGGCCGACGATCGCCAGGCGCCCGGCCGCCGCTGCGGCGGCTGCCGGTTCCGGCAAACCAGCGGGTGGGGCTTCCCGAAATGCATGTTCGGCGACGGGATCCGCGCCAGCCGCGGAGCCGCGACCGACTGCCGCGCCTGGTGGCCCGCCTGCGTCGACCACCAGGGGGACGACGATGCCTGAGCACCCGCTGGCCATTGCCTACGTACTGGGCGCGTACGCCTCGCTCGTCGTGATCGCCGTCCCGCTCGTTCAGCGTCCGTGGGTGCTCGACATGCTCGCCCGCGACGCTGGCATGTCGCGGCGGGCGTTCACCGTGCTCATCGCGGTCGCCTACACCGTGCTCTGGCCGATCACCTGGGCGGTCGCCATCGCCCAGCTCATCAACGACAGGAGGAACGGCCGTGGCTGACTACACGCGCCGGGAGCGCACCACCACGCACGTTGAGTACGTGCTCCCCAGCCCGACGAACTGGGCCAAGCTCAGCAAGATCCACAACGCGATCCACTGCGAGCTCGGACCCGAACTCTCCCAGTACGAAGACGCCGTCCAAGTCGTCACCGCCGACGACCAGATCATCTTCCGCTTCGTGAAGGAGAAGACCCATGGCTGAGCCGCCGCGCATCCGTATCGACGTGGCCCAGCACAAGGTCTGGCTCGACGATCAGCCGATCGTGCTGCCTCGCCTGCAGTTCCGCATGCTCGCCTACCTCGCCGCCCGCCAGGGCCGGGTCATCAGCCGGCAGCAGATCATGCGGGACGTGTGGCAGACCGACTACGTCGACGACACCAAGACCCTCAGCATGCACGCCAGCTGGCTGCGCAAGAGGCTCGGCGACGACTCCGACAACCCCCGCTACCTCACCACCGTCCGCGGCATCGGGTTCCGCCTCGAAGCCGGCACCGTCGACCTGGTCGAACCGCCGACAGGCCCGGACCCATCGCTCACACGGGTCATGCTCGTCAAGCCCGGTGACGTACTCGTGTTCGGCAACGTGGGCGACCTCGGCAACCCGCAGCAGGCCCACCAGGCCGCGACCGCCCTGCGCGACCAGCTCGGCCTGGCCGCCGTTCTGCTCTTCCGCGGCGACATCGACATGACGGCCATCCCCTCCGCCATCGAAGCGAGCAGCCATGCCTGACCGCGACGACTACCTCCAGCACGCCTACCCCGTGCTCCTCACCTACACCCAGCAGGTCGCGCTCGCCGTCGGCATCGCCCGGCTGCAGCGCCTCGTGCCCTGCCCTGGCGCCGGTGCTCGCCATAGTTCGGGCCTGCCGACGCGAGACGCGAACCGAGTACGCCCGGCGCCGGCGCGCCCGGGCCCGGAGGATCCGATGAAGACCACCATCACCTACGACACCGCCGACGCCAAACGGGGCATGACCCTCAGAAAGCCCCGCGACTTCGTCAAGACGGACGCGTCATGAGCATCCGCACCACCACCCGATACTTCGTCACCTGCGAGACCTGCCCGGCCGAGCACGAAGCCGTCGGCGCCGACAGCACGATGGCCGCCCGAGTCGCCGCCGGAGTCGTCGGCTGGAAGTACCGGACCACCCACCCGCAAAAGATCGGCCGCCGCTCCTACGACTACTGCCCATCCTGCGAGGTGCCCAGGTGAGCGACCTGATCGGCGAGTACCACAAGCGCGTGGCCGACGCGCTCACCGCCACATGCCCGGTTCACCAGCACTTCGGGGGCATGTGTCAGCGGTGTGACGAACGTCTGGCCGCCGTGCTTGCCGTGCGCGACGACGAGCTGGAGCAGCTCCGCGCCGAGCTGGAGCAGGCCATCGCCCACGATCGGCAGCCGTACCCGACGCAGTGGGCTTACGACCAGACCTGCGCAGCACTGGAGAAGCACCGAGCCCGAGCCGAGCAGGCCGAGCGCGAGCGGAACGGCTGGCGGGAAACCGTCGAGCGCGTCATCACTGTGGCCAAGGCGATGCGCGAATGGTGCTCGCCGCACGGCATCGTCACCGACTGCGCCGACCGCATAGCCGAGGCCATCGTCGGCACACAGCGCCCGCTCAAGCGAGGCGAGGCGTTCCGGGTGCTGAACGAGCTGCTCACGGGCGACCCGCCGCCTGGCTGGCGAGAGCGTGCCGAGGAGGGCCAGGCCGCCATCGTCCGCGTCCGAGAGGTGCACCGCGAGGGGCCGTCCGGCACGTGCATGCACTGCTCTGAGAACGACTACCCGAACTACGCGATCTTTTGGCCCTGCCCGACAATCCGCGCCCTCGAAGGAGCTGACGATGATCGTTGAAGACGAGAACGGCAACCAGTGGGACCTGGCCGACCTCCGCGACCAGGAGCGGGAGCCCGAACCGCTCGAGCAGGAGCCGCTGAGCCTGGAGGAGATCGAGGCCGCGCTCGACGCCTGCTACGCGGGCGGAGCCAGCGCCGAAGGCGAGGAGGCCGCCGATCTCCTGATCAGGGAAGCCGTGCCGCAGATGCTCGCCGAGTTGCGGGCCGTCCGTGAGCGGCTGGCCCGGTACGAGCAGGTGCCGACCCAGGAGGAGTGGACGGTCACCGCCGACGCCGCCATGCCGCCGGGAGCGTACGACGCCCGGTACACCGCCGACGCCGCCATGAAGGCCGCCGACCGGTACGGCAAGCAGGCGTGGCGGCGGGTCGTCACACACGGCCCCGTCGTGGTCCAGCCCTGGGAGCCGAATCCGTTCAGTGCGGAGCGGCCGTTCTGACCACCATCTCCCGCATCCTGGCCGCGATTCAGCGCGTCTACCCGGACCAGGTGACCGTGTTCTGCTACCCGGGCGACCTGGAGCGTGCCACTGCTGCGTTCGCGCTGCTGCCGTCCGTCCGGGTGGCCGCCCACAGGCTTGTACCGCCCGGGAAGCTCTGGATCCCCGGGCAGCCCTGCACTGGAGAGGAGGGGACGTGACGCGGGGCGACTACTTCGCGATGCTGAGAATCCATTCTCCGATCTGCCAGACGGCGAATGGGATACCGGCAATCTCGATGGTGACCTTGGCGACCTTCATGGCCTCAATCCACACCTGGGCCGCATTCACCTCTTCAACGGTCAGTAGCTCGACCTCGCCGGCCTCAGTGGCTTGCCCGGCTAACGCTGCCCCAAGAGAAGGCAGGGCTCCCGAGAAGCTTCCCGCGACCGCAGCAGGGATGGACGCCTTGCCCTGCACAACGTCTGGGCGCGCGGTTGCCGAGACGGAAGGGCTGGGGATGTGTGCCTTGGCGTGCACGGCCGGCGCCCCGACAACGGTGAGGGACGCGGTGCCGGTCGAGGTGATGGTGCCGCTCGCGCTCAACTGCAGCGGTGGCAGAGTCTGGAGCTGGTCGACCGTCGCGTCTACCAGCCGCTTGATCTTCAGGAAGGTCTCAAGGACCTCTGGCGGCACGCTGATTTCCTCAGCCATCGCCGACCCCTTTCGTACGAATTGGAGCGGTCTAACCGCATCAGCATCAGAACGTACCCGGCTGATCCGACAAAGGAGTGGCGAATGACACCAGCCGAGGAGATCCCCGGGCTTGTCGCCGAGTTCAAGCCGCTCATCGCCCAACTGCAGCAGCTGCTCCCCGAACCCATCGCCGACCCCACCACCGGCACCATGAGCCACCACAAGGTGTCCGGGTCGCCAGCGCCCTGGCACGCCGAGGCCGGCCCGCTGCTCATGACCATCCATGCTGGCGTGCGCGAGCTGGAACAGGATCTCCACTACGCCACATCCGGTCACACCGGAGAAGCCCGCGGTGGCTCCGACCGCAATACCCTGGCGGCCCTCGACAGCATCGTGCGGCTGGCGTTCGGCGCGCCCGAGGACCTGGCCCGCGACGCCAGCTACCGCCTGGGGCGCTGGATCGAGCGGGCCCGGCAGGTCCGCGACATCGGCGCAGCTGAGCGGTGGATCCCGATCCATGTGCCCCAGGGCCAGCTCCCACCCACCTGCCCCTACTGCAAGACGTACAGCATTCGGCTGGCCCAGGAATCCGGCCGAGTCGCGTGCGTCAACCCGAGGTGCGAGGACGAACGCGGCGACCGGCCTCGCGGCCGAATCGACAAGAACCGGCTCGACGGGTCCGCCATGCTGGTATGGGCCGACGGGCGCACCACCTACTACTACGGCCAGGAGGCATCGTGAACGATCAGGACATCGGCCGTCAGGTCCTCGACGTCGCCGTGGAGGACGACGACTCCGGTGCGACCACGATCAGGGGCTACCTGTGCGCGCTCGCTCGCGCGGTCTGGGACGAAGGGGAGGGGTTCAGCGGCAAGCGGCCCTTCGGCAACTCCGGCTGGCAGTGGGACATGTACAGGGCTCTGGTCAAGGCGAATTTCATCGCGGGAACCTTCGACGAGTACGGCGGTCTGGACGAGGCCGACACTGAGAAGGGCGACGAACTGATCGCCGCCGCGCTCAGGGTGCTCGCCGCACCCCAGGAGGCATCGTGAAGCGGAAGACCCGACCAGGAGAGATCCCAAACGTACGGTGGCCAGCGCCCGCGCCTGCCAAGCCGTCGGGCTCCCAGATCGTCGAGCCCAAGCCGGAGCGTTGCGCCACCTGCGGGAACTGCCCGAGGTGCGGCCGATGAGCGCGCCACAGTTCGGCAGCCCGGAGTGGCAGCAGCAGTTCCAGGAGGGCATAGAGCGCGCCTCGCGCCAGCTCGGCGAAGCGCTCAACCAGGTGCCCCGCACCCTGGCCGCCCAGGGCGCCGTGGGCTGGGCCTACAGCGGCGACCTCGACCAGCTGCGCGCAGGCCTCGCCAGCATGAAGCCCGAGCAACTGCGCGAGCTGTCCACCGCGGCCGCCGCTCTGGCCAGCCTCGCCGACGTAGAGCTGGCAAGCCGCACATGATCAGCCGAGAGCAGTACGAATGCCTCGCCCGACATCTCCAGGACGATGGCCGCGACCACATCGAGCTGACCTTCACCGAAGTCGCCCGCGTGATCGGTGAGGAACTCCCGGCGAGCGCGAGCCGGCACACCGCATGGTGGGGGAGCGACCCCAAGCACACGCAGGCCATCTGGCTCGACGCGGGCTACGTCGCCCGCCCGAACCTCACTGCGGGCCACGTCACCTTCGAGCGGAGGAACCCCATGAGCGACGACGACATCCGGCATCGCCTGGCCGCCGTCGACCACATCGACTGGAGCACGGCCGAGCGCGAGCACGAACGAGAGTACTTCGGCGACTGGCTACGGTTCGGACCGGTCCTCGTGCCCGTTGGCGACCCTGACGACGAAGCTGAAGCGATGGAGGTACGCGTGGTCGCCACTTTCCTCCAGCACGCCGCCGCCGACCTACGCCGCCTGCTGACCGACCTCGACGCTGCCCAGACCGCAAGAGAGGCCATCATGCCCGGCCAGCCCAACCCCATCTACGGCAAGCCCAACCCCGGAGAACCCGTCCGGCTGCTCGCCGACGCCGTCGAGGTCCTCCGGCCGAACGGCACCACCGTCACCATGGACCTCGTGGCCCTGGCCGACGCCGCCATCGACGCCGAACGCGCGGTGGCCGGGCTGCGTGAGGAGAACAACCAGCTCCGCGCGAGGGTGGAAGAGCTGGAGCGCAAGGCGGGCCGCGCGGAGCGAGCCGGCCGCATGTTGTCCGGCGTCGTCGATGCCGACGACCTGCCCGACGGGGAGCGGGACCCGGTCAACCGCGAGACCGTCGAGGACCTCGCCAACCGCGTGCGCGAGCTGGAGCAAGCTGTGCAGCGGCAGGAAGACTACGAGCGTGAGATGCGGGAGCGCGGCGATGCGTGAGCTGCTCGCGTTGCTTCGGCGGTTCTGGCAGGACCCGCCGCCTCTGCCGAAGAGCGCCCTCGTCTGCCACTGGTGCGGCGCAGAATTCGACACCGGTGCCTCCCGCAACAGCCACGTCCTCGAGTGCTCAGCCACCGAGGCTGCGTTGGCGAAGCTCACCCGCGACAAGCAGCTCGCCGTCGCGAGCTGGGTCAGCTCACACCTCAGCCGCGGGGACGGACTCAGCTATGAGGAGGCCACCGCCGACGCCATGGCCGTCGTCCCCGAGCTCACCGCCGATGACCACGGCCTCGGGCACGGCGCGCTGCAGGGCGCCAACACGGCGATCATCCTCCACTTGGTCCGGCAGCTCGCCCGCGAGCGCGGCGAGGCCGAGACGGACACCTGGCGTCGCGAAGTCGCGGAGATGCTCCAGGAGCGCGGCGATGGCTAACCAGATCATCCGGCAGCCATCCGGCCACTTTGCCATCTTCGACTCCGTCACCGACACGATCATCGTCTGGGACGCCACCGCAGACGAGATTGTCGAGTGGTTCGCAGAGAGGGCCGCCGAGCGCGCCCGCGAAGACGCCCGCCGGCTGATCGTCCACGTCGCCGCCGGGAATCCGCGCGCGGCGTACCACCAGTTCGCCATGACGTGGGGGGAGGCGCTGGCAGAAGATCGGAAGCACGGAGGTACGGTCTGGCAGGAGGTCGCCGATGGATGACCCGGAGGTGCGGCCGTGAGCGACCTCGTCGCCTTCCTCCAGGCGCGCCTCGACGAGGACGAGCGGATCGCCCGGGACGCCGACGACATCTCGCGAGACGAGTGGCTGACGTTGTACGAGGACCTCGTCAGGTCCCGGCCGCTCGACGATGCCCGCGCGGTGTTCGGCATCTTCATCGGCACCTTCACCTCCGCGCGTGTGCTGGCCGATATCGCGGCGAAGCGGCAGCTCATCACCGAGCATTACGCCACGCAGGGAGTCCACGGGGGTCTGGCACGCCAGGTGTGTACCCGCTGCAGCGACTACGCCGAACGCGGGGAGCTTGCCCGCCCCGACCTTGCTCCGTGTGGCACGATGCGCCTGCTCGCCCTGCCGTACGCCAGCCACCGCGACTACCGGAAGGAGTGGCGGCCACGAACAGTGCAGAGTGGGCGGAGTGCCCGCACTACGCACATGACCGATAGCACGGTGTTATGGCGAAACCTTGACAAAGCGGCGGAGCGTGCTGGAGCGTTCTTTAGGAACCAAAGGTACAACTGCGCACCGCAGGGCCAAAAAGGAACGACTGCTCGGCCCTGAGCACAACTTGTGGAGACAGACGTGAGGCTGACCGCCATCGTCGACTACCTCTCCGACCGCTGGGACGAAGAGGACGACACCCTCGACCGCATTATGAGCATGAAATACGTACAGGGCTACATACGCGTCAACGGCGAACGCATGCGCGCCGAGCTGACCGCGAAGCGGAAAATACTCATCGAATGCCAAAGCGCGATCCAGCGAGACAGCGAAGACGCTGGCCTGGCCAGAACCGTGCTCAACCTCCTTGCCGAGCCGTACGCCGACCGCGGCGACTTCCCGCGTCGCCACACGGCGCATGCACGATAGGAGCCCCACGACGTGAGGCAGCTCGCCACGTGTCGATGCTCTACCGCGAAGACGAACTGCGATCGCCTCGCCACGCAGGAAGACCTGCTCTGCGACGTATGCCGCGAAGGATGCATCGACTGCATCGACGCCACCGATGACGACCCAGAGAAGTGGAACATCTGGTGGCACCAGAACGACGACACGATCCAGGCACGCATCGATGAGATGCAGAGCCGCAACAGTGACGACCCCTGATCGCCTCCTTGATCGCGGCGAGGGCCGCGGTCGAAAGCCCCGGCTGTTCTCCATCGACCGAGCTTCACGTCATGATGGATTCATGGAGAGCTGGACGGTCGACGACGCGGCGGCGCTGCTCTACCCGGTGCTGACGGCCACAGAGGTGCGCGCCATGATCGAGCTGTTCGGGATCGATCCCGCCGACGTGAGGCGTACCGGTCGGCGCGGGCGGCCGGCCCCGACGTACGACCCGACCAAGCTTCAAGAGGCGCACGCCGTGGTGATGAGGACCCGTGTTGACCTTGGAGCATTTAAGGCCGCATAATTCGGTCTGAACAGGCATCCCAAAACCCGGCCGAAATGCCGGGTTTTTGCATATTAGGGGTTGTCTCATGCCGAGCTCGAGGGCCGCGGCGACGGCCCCGAACCTCAGCCCGCCTGATCACCGAGCACCAGCTCGACCGGCAGACTCATCTGCGCGGTGCTGTACCTCGACAGGCCACGGTGCGCCACCTCGACCCCATAGAAGTCATGGCCGGCCGGAACCGCCAACGCCCACCGGAACACACACCCTTCCTCCGTGTGCACGCCGGTACCGAGCTTCCCCACCCCGATCGTCTTCCCCGCCGCATCCGTGACCACCACCTGCGCATGCTGCCGGATGTCCGCGTACTCGCCCTTACCGGAGCAGGCGGGATGATCGCCATACTCCACCTGGCCCGGCCACGTCCCCAAGACGACCCTGCCGCTCACATCCAGCAACGCCGCAGATGGCGCAACCTGAGACGCCTGGACGAGCGGTGCAGGCGGGTCCGCCTCGGTGTCGGGCGCCAGGACCACGAACACGGCGGCCACCGCCGCTAAGACAGCGAGCGCCACCCCGGCAGCCACCGCCACCACCTTCACCATGTGGGCATCGTGCAACGCTCCACACCGTCGGCACCAGGCCCAACCCACAACGATTCGGGAGCGGCATGCCACGCAGCCACGGCCGCAGCGGCTACCGCTGGCGCAAGGCCAGGGCTCAGCTCATGCTCGAAGCGCCCGACGTGTGCCACATCTGCGGTCACTCGGGCGGTGCGAACGAGGCGGACCACGAGCCGTCCCTGAAGGAGCTCGAACGTCTCGGGCTGGACCCATGTGATCTGCGCTTCCTGCGTCGGGCACACGGCACGCACGCGCCCTGCCCGGTGTGCGGCCGGCTGTGCAACCAGTCCAAGGGGGCCCGGTCGCTACCCCCCGCCCCTCGATCGTCCCGGGCTTGGTAACCCCGTGCTGTATGTGATCACCGGCCCGCCCGCCGGGGGCAAGTCAACATGGGTCCGGGGGCGTGCTCGTCGGGGGGACGTGGTGGTGGACTACGACCTCCTGGCGGTGGCGCTATCGGGGCCACACCACGGCGACCTCCACGACCACCCCGAGCCCGTACGCCAGGTCGCCTTCCGAGCTCGCACCGCAGCGATCCGCGAGGCGCTACGGCACGTGACCAGCACAGACGTCTACATCATCCACTCCATGCCCAAACCCGAATGGCTGACCACGTACGCCGAGCACGGTGCGCATATCGTCACCATCGACCCAGGACGCGACGTCGTCATGGAACGCATCGCAGCAGAACGACCAGCCACAGCGCGAGCCGTCGCCACACGCTGGTACAACCAGGCGGTTCAACGGCAGGGCAGGCAGAGCAGGCAAGGCAGGAGCCCCGCCCCCCGCGCCGGCGCCCGCGCCCCTCACCCCCAGTGCACCCCACCACCCAGGTCGTCACGGTCATGGTGACAATACGTGACATATTGATCGTTACATTGAGTAATGATGATCAATCATGTCACAAAGCGTGACGAACACCAGGTCACAACCGATCCCGCATAACAGCAGGTCAGGGGCAGGGGGGCCGGGTTGCGACGCAAGACCATGATCCATTAGGTGACCCGCGCCCGATCGCCGTTTTTTTGTGTGGCCCATGCGGGGGAACGCTCCGTGACTTCTCGCGCCGAGTGACCAGACAGACGTAGCAGTGCGTAACCAGCACGGTGTGACGCATCGTGACGATTCGCGGGGTGAGTGATGGCGGAGCTTGAGGTCGGCCCGGTAGAGGCGGCGGTGCGCGGCGACGTGGACGCCATGGACGTGTCCGGGTCGGTAGCGCGATCCCTGGCGGCCGCGGCATTCAACCTGGCCCGGAAGCTGGACCAGGACGCAGGGATGGCTACGGCCGCAGTGGCGCGGGAGCTGCGCGAAACGTTGAAGGCTCTGGCGGAGGCGGCAGGTGATGATGACGGATCCGATCTTGTCGCTGAGCTGTCCGCCTCGATGGGGGACGCGCCGGAATCCTGACCGGCAGACGCTCGGGCCGGCGCTGGGCATCATCGCCGCCCGGCTGGGCACGCCACTCATGCCGTGGCAACAGTACGTCGCGGACGTGATCCTGGAGATCGACCCGGCGACGGGCAAGCTGGTGTACCGCGAGTACAACATCACGGTGCCGCGCCAGTCGGGGAAGACGACGCTGCTCCTGGCGAAGATGGTCCATCGGGCACTCGGGTTCGGCGGACGGCAGCGCATCCTGTATGCGGCACAGACTCGCGGCGCGGCCCGGCTGAAGTGGGAAGACGAGCACGTCGCCACGCTGGAGAACTCGAAGTACCGGAAGCTGTTCACGGTCCGGCGCCAGCTGGGTCAGGAGGCGATCCGTTGGAGGAACGGCTCCCGGCACGGCGTCACGTCGAACACGGAGAAGGCGGCGCACGGCGAGACCCTCGACGAGGGCGTCATCGACGAGGCGTTCGCCCAGGAGGACAACCGGGTCGAGCAGGCCTTCCGGCCCGCGATGATTACCCGTCCGCAGCCTCAGCAGGGCGTCGTCTCGACGGCCGGCACTCTGAAGAGCGTCTACCTGCGGGAGAAGGTGGACGCGGGCCGGGAGCGGTGTGAGGCCGGCGCGATGGACACGGTGGCCTACTTCGAGTGGTCGGCGGGCGAGGACGACGATCCGGCGGACCCGGCGACCTGGTGGCGGTGCATGCCCGCCCTGGGCCACACCGTGACCGAGGAGGCCGTCCGGGCGGACTTCGAGTCGATGAAGACGAAGCTGCCGGAGTTCCGCCGGGCCTACTGCAACCAGTGGCCGGACACGTCGCCGGACCTGTGGCTGGTCATCCCGGAGGAGAAGTGGCGGGCGCTCGCAGACGAGCACTCGCAGATGGTCGGCCGGGTAGCGTTCGCCATCCACGTGGCGTTGGACCGGTCGTGGGCGGCGATCGCCGTGGCAGGGCGGCGCACTGATGGCCTGCTGCACGTCGAGCTGGTCGACTACCGGCTCGGGACGCAGTGGGTGCCCGAGCGTGCCGTGCAGCTGCGCGATCGGTGGAACCCGTGCGCCACCGTCGTGGACGCCGGGTCGGCGGCCGGCTCGCTGATCGCCGATTTGGAGGCGTGCGGGCTCGACATCACGAAGCCCTCGGCGCGCGACGTGGCCGCGGCGTACGGGCAGTTCGTGGACGCGGTGGCCCCGAACGAGGGGGAGCCGTCGCTGAGGTACGTGCCGCACCCGGCGCTTGACGTGGCGGTGGCGGGCGCGGCAACCAGGCTGCTGAGCGATGCGAAGGCGTGGGACGCGAGGGCGGCTACTGCGGAGAGCAGCCCGCTGATCGCGGTCACGAACGCGGCCTGGGGGTTCGCGACGAAGGGTCATCTGGAAGACGAGCCGCCGGTCATGCCGTTCGCGGTCTACGCGTAGGAGGGGCGATGGCGTTGTCGATGCCGCTGGAGCGGGTCACCCAGGAGGCCCGGCGGGTGGACGTCCGTAAGGGGCTGATCGCGCTGCTGCGGGTGCTTGGCACGCTGGTGCTGGCGATCCCGTACGGCATCGCCTGGTGTCTGCGGACGCTGCTGCTCGGGGCGACGATGCTGTGGGTCGCTGCGGTGGCTGGCTGGACTGACGCGAGCCGTACGCGCCGCGAGGGCGGCACCGAGTTCTGATGGGTCTGCTGAGCAGGGTCGTGGCTGATGCTCGCGGCCGGCGCCAGCGCGCCCAGGATGGCGGCCGGAAGGGCTGGTCCGATCCGCCGTTCTGGGATCTGGATCGGCTGAGGTGGCCGTTCATCGGCTCGTCGTCGATGTCGTCCGACCGGGAGCAGATCGAGAACGACTTCCCCGGCTACGTCCAGGGCATCTACAAGCGGAACGGGCCGATCGCCGCGCTCATGCTCGTGCGCCTGGCCGTGTTCAGCGAGGCCCGGTTCACCTTCCGGCGGATGCGGAACGGCCGCCCAGGGGACCTGTTCGGGACCTCGGCGCTTGCAGCGCTGGAGCACCCGTGGCCGGGAGGCACGACGGGCGACCTGCTGGCCCGCATGATCCAGGACGCGGACCTCGCCGGCAACGCGTTCATCGCGAAGGTGCCGGGGACGGACCGACTCCGGCGGCTCCGGCCGGACTGGGTGACGATCGTCAGCGCGTCGAAGAGCGAGCCCGAGCTATACGGAGCGGCGCTCGACGCCGAGGTGATCGGCTACTACTACTCGCCGCGGGCGCCGGGCGTGCGGACGGACACCCTGCTGCTGCCGGACCAGGTCGCGCACTTCGCTCCGATCCCCGACCCCGAGTGCTCCTGGCGCGGCATGTCGTGGCTGACACCGGTGCTGCGGGAGATCAGCTCGGATCTCGCGGCGACGCAGCACAAGCTGAAGTTCTTCGAGAACGGCGCCACCCCGTCGCTCGCCGTCAAGCTCGACGCGAGCGTCACGCCGGACATGTTCCAGCGCTTCAAGGCGCTCATGGATGAGCAGCACAAGGGCACCGACAACGCGTACAAGACGCTCTACCTGGGTGGCGGCGCGGACGTGACCCCGCTGACCATGGACCTTCGCCAGCTCGACTTCAAGAGCACCCAGGGCGCGGGCGAGAGCCGGCTGGCGGCCGCGGCCGGCATCCCCTCGACCATCGTGGGGTTCAGCGAGGGCCTCCAAGGCAGCAGCCTCAACGCCGGGAACTACGGCAGCGCGCGGCGCCGGATGGCGGACGGGACGATGCGGCCGCTGTGGCGCAACGCAGCGGGCTCCCTGTCGTCGCTGATCGAGGTCCCGAGCGGGGCGGAGCTCTGGTACGACGATCGCGACATCGCCTTCCTCCGCGATGACCGCAAGGACAGCGCCGAGATTCAGCAGGCCAAGGCCGCGGCCATCAGGCAGCTGGTCGACGCCGGCTATGAGCCGGAGAGCGTGGTCGCCGCGGTCGAGGCCGAGGACATGACCCTGCTCAAGCACACCGGTCTGTACAGCGTGCAGCTTCAGCCGCCCGGTACGACAGCCACACCGGCCGGCCCCGCACCGAGCGGGCCCGTGCCCGACGACCCATCCGGACCCGATCCGGCAGAGGAGCAGTGATGGATACCAAGGGACTCCGCGTCGAGATCAAGGATGAGGCCAAGGGGCAGGTCAAGGCCGTCTTCTCGACGTTCAACGTGATCGACTCCGACCGGGACGTGACGCCGCCGGGCGCGTTCGAGGACGGTGCGCCGGTCCTGATCTCTCAGTACGGCCACACCTCGTGGCAGGGCAAGCTGCCGGTCGGCAAGGGCACGATCCGGCAGACCCAGAAGGAAGCGATCTTCGAGGGTCAGTTCTTCATGAACACCGACCACGGGAAGAACGCCTTCCTGACGGTCAAGGAGCTGAGCGACGCCGGGCTGCAGGAGTGGTCGTACGGCTTCGACGCGGTCGACTACAGCTTCGGCGAGTTCGAGGGGCAGAAGGTCCGCTTCCTGAACAAGCTGAAGGTGTTCGAGGTCAGCCCGGTCCTGCGCGGCGCCGGCGTGAACACGCGGACCCTGTCGGCGAAGTCGGCTGGCCCGGCCGTCGCGCCGTCGCGGGGCGGCCGTCCGATCGCGCCGCACGACTGCGAGACGACGTCGACGTCCTGGGATGGAGCGAAGACGGTCGGCGCCCTCGGCGAGGACCCGCGGCCGTCGGAGCTCCGCACGGTGTTCGCTTGGGTGGACCCGGACGGTGACCCCGAGGCGAAGAGCTCCTACCGGATCCCGCACCACCATGGGGTGGGCGGGCCCGCGAACGTCCGGGCCTGCCTGATGGGCATCGCCCGGTTGAACGACGGCAAGAGTGGCATCCCCGACGCGGACCGCCAGGCCGTCTACGACCACCTCGCGGCGCATCTGAAGGATGCGGACGTCGAGGCCCCGGAGCTGAAGGCCCAGACCGGAGGCTCCCTGAAGTTCAACGAGGAGGGCCACCTGGTCCTGGCCGGGCTCTCCTCGTACATCGATCGCGCTTCGGAAGTCCTAGCTCTCCGCGCGCGCAAGGGCAGGACGGGGCTCGCCCCGTCGTCGGCCGAGCTCCTGGGCTGGGTCGACGACGAGCTGCGGCGCCTGAAGTCCCTGCTCTCCACGCCCACGGGCCCCGAGGACCCGAGCGACAGCGAGATCGCTTCGCTGATCGCCCGGTCGGTGGCCCAGCTGCAGAACATGTGAGGGAGAGATCATGACTATCGAAGCCCCCGAGAGGGTCATCGAGTTCCCGGCGCTGCGCGAGGCGCAGGCGGAGCTGGACGCGAAGCGGAAGAGCCTGAAGGGCATCTTCGACGAGGCCGGCCCCGACTACGACATGAGCAAGGTGAAGTCCATTGCGGGCGACACCCACGCCAAGGTGGATCACATCCGCCAGCTCAACGCGGAGATCGACGAGCGTAAGGCGAAGGTCGACGAGCTGATGGTGCTCGCCCGCGCGGCGGGCGCTGCGCGGGAGGCCGAGCAGGTCGAGCAGGGCGGCAAGGATGCCCCGGTCGAGCCGGAGCGCAAGGGCCAGCGTAAGAGCCTGGGCGAGCTGTTCGTGTCCTCCCAGGCGTGCAAGGGCTACCGGCCGGGCTCCGGCCAGGGCCCGTCGGCGTCGCTGGACATCGACCTGAAGACGCTGTTCAGCACCGGCGCCGGTTGGGCGCCTGAGTCGATCCGGACCGGCCGGGTGGAGATGTTCCCGACGCGGCCGGCGCCGCACGTGGTGGAGTTCCTGCCGCAGACGACCACGTCGCAGGCCAGCGTCGTCTACATGGAGGAGACCACCTTCACCAACGCTGCGCAGGAGACGGCGGAGGGCGGCACCTACCAGGAGGCGACGCTCGCGTTGACCGAGCGGGCCTCGCAGGTGCGCAAGGTCGCTGTGTTCCTTCCGGTCACCGATGAGCAGTTCGAGGATGAGCCGCGCGCTCAGATGTACGTCGAGAACAGGCTGCCGTTCATGCTGCGCCAGCGGCTGGACTCGCAGGCGCTGGTGGGTGACGGCACAGGCGTGAACCTGCTCGGCACATCCAGCGTGGTCGGCATCCAGGTGCAGGCGAAGGGTGCGGACCCGATCCCGGACGCGATCTACAAGCTGTTCACGAAGATCCGCGACGACGGCTTCGCCGAGCCGAGCGTGCTGTTCATCCGCCCTGCGAAGTGGCAGGAGGTCCGGCTGCTCAAGACCGCGGACGGCGTCTACATCTGGGGTCACCCGAGCATCCCGGGCCCGTCGACGATCTGGGGTGTCCCGGTCGTGGAGACCACGGCCGCGCCGGCGACGTCGGCGATCGCGGGCGACTACACCAACTTCTCGGAGCTGGCGGTCCGCCGGGGCATCGACGTGCAGGTGTCCAACTCGCACTCGACGTTCTTCGCGGAGGGCAAGCTCGCGCTGCGCGCTGACGTGCGCTGCGCGCTGATCCACTACCGCCCCAAGGCGTTCGGCCACGTCACGGGCCTCTGACGTCGTCGTCCCCGCGGCGGGGGAACGTGGCCTCGCCGCGGGGACTCCCGAGATCTGAAGGAGAGTCATGCCAGTGATGGAAGGCACCCGCGGCCTGAAGGTGGCGGTGGGCGAGTACGACCACGCGGTCGATGGCGGCACGGTCGGCACGAAGGTGCTGCGGTCGGCGCCGGGCGACAGCAACGGCAACGAGATCCCCGCAGGCTCGGTGATCCTCGGCGGCTACATCGAGGTCGACACCGCGGTGCTGTCGGCGACGGGCACGGTGGCTGTCCAAGCGCAGGCGGCTGCCGACGTCCTGGCGGCGACGGGCCAGGCCGGGCTGACGGTGGGCCGCAAGGACGTGATCCCGGCGTGGACGGGTTCGACGTCGCTCAAGACGACGGCCGTGCGGAACATCACGATCGTGGTGGCCACGGCCGTGCTCACCGCCGGCAAGTTCCGCGTCGTCCTGTTCTACCGGTAGGAGAGGCAATGGGACTGGAGTATGTGAAGTCGGCAGCGCCTGACGACGGGCATGTGATCGCGGCGGCGCGGCTGTGCCTGACGGAGGACGGCCGCCTGGTGCCGGAGTCCGACCCGGCGGCGCGGTGGCTGTTCTGCGTGCCGGGCACTCCGATCAAGCGGGCGGACGCCGAGCGTTACGGACTGCTTGACGAGCCCGAGCCCGAGCCCGAGCCCGAGCCCGAGCCGGCAAAGGCGAAGCCCTCCGCGCCGAACAAGGCGCGCGGCCGCGCCGCCGACAAGTAACCCCAGGAGGTAGGTCGTGCCGTTCAACGACGCTGCGAAGAACGCGATGCTGGACGCGCTCGATGAGTCGGCGAGCCAGATCACCCATGTCGGCGTCCACACGCTGACCGATCCTGGAACGAGCGGGACGGCCAACGCAGGCGAGGCGACCGGCGGGAGCCCCGTCTACGCCCGCCAGCCGGTCACCTGGGGCGCGGCAGCTTCCGGGCAGAAGGCGAACACCAACGCTCTGACGCTCGACGTCCCGCCGGGGACCTACGGGTTCCTGACGTACTGGAGCGCCAGCACGGGCAACACGACGCAGTATCGGGGCTACGCGCCGCTCAACGGGACGGTGAAGGGCTTCGGGTCGGTGGACGCGGCCGGGGTCACCGCCGACGCCATCCAGTCGGCTGGGCACGGCCTGGTCGACGGCGACCGGGTGATGCTGTTCAACGTCTTCTCCGAGTCGCTGCCTGCTGGACTCGCGGAGGGGACCGTCTACCACGTGGTGACCTCGACCGCGGACAGCTTCGAGGTGTCGCTGACGCAGGGCGGCGCCAGCGTGAATATCACCGGCCAGGGGGAGCTGTTCTGGCAGAAGGTGGTCCCGGAGGTCTTCGGGAGTCAGGGGCAGATCACCGTGGCGGCCGGCGCCCTGGTGCTGGACGCGACGGGTATCTAGCCGGTGGCCGACAGCAACGTCGCGGTCACGCCCGGGTCGGGTGCCACCGTCGACACGTTCCAGGTCGCGGGCGGTGACCACCAGCAGGTGGTGCGTGAGGCGCGCGCCACCGCGGTGTCCACCAACACCTGGACCGTGTCGGCCACGGCCTCGGCGCCGCAGATCGCGGCAGACGCCTCCCGGGTTGCGGTGACCATGGTGAGCATCGCGAACGGGCGCGTGTACCTGCGCTTCGACAGTACGGCACCGACGGCGGCCGCCCATCACTGGTACCTGGAGCCAGGCGATCGGTACGAGGTGCCCGCTGAGATGTGCACGCAGCCCGTCAGCATGATCGGAGTCGCCGCAGGTGGCACCATCGTGACGACTCTGGCGACTGCGAGCTGACGTGCCCATCGAACCTCGCGCCGCGCTGCAGGTGCCGGACTACTGGAACGTGTTCGCGCACAGCTACTTCAACTTCACGGCCGGAACCCTGTACCAGACCGGCCGCGCCGATGCGATATTCCGCGGCTCGATGGACATCGAGCACAACAACTGGCGCAACTACGCCGCCAGCGGCGCGATGCTCACCCAGGAGGGACGCTCCCACGGCGGGTACGCCCGCGTCCTGCAGGAAGTGACGAAGTCGCAGCGGACGGGCCCATACGCGGCCGACGGCGGCGCCGCGGTGATCTGCTACGGCATCAACGACATGGGCAACAAGGGCGTCAGCGTCCAGGTGCGGACCGCGTTCCAGCACGCGCTGCGCACCGTGGTCAGCCGCTGGCGCGCCTCGGCCATCTACGAGGACAGCTACAACCTCGGCACCAATCCGGGCCAGATCTCCTACGGCGCCGGTTTCACTCAGTCAACTGGCACGAGCGAGTTCGCGTCAGGCAGCTCTATCCGGCGGGCCACTTCGACGACCAGCGCGACGATCACCATCACGCTGCCAGCCGACTACGGCGGCCAGCCGGTCGTTGTCTGCTTCGTAGGCTCGGCCGGCGCGTTCGGCGGCACCGTGACTTTCTCCGGCACCGCCGGCGTGACCGGCACGCTGAGTACGTCGAACGTGATCACGTTCGGGTCGCACTGCCCGGTCGTTCGCCGCATCACCGGCCTCACCGCGGCGAACGCCGGCCAGACCATCGTGATGACCGTCACCGCGGTCGACGCGTCCGGGGCTGTGGAGTTCGACTGCTGGTGGATCGAGGCGACCAACCCGGCGCCGGTCATTGTCTGCAACATCGCCAGGTTGACCGCCGCCGGGTACGCGGGCTACTCCAACACGGTCACCGACTCCGACGTCGCCACCTGGAACGCCGCGATCGCCGACGTCATCGCCGAGTTCGACAGCATGGTGCAGATCGCTGACATCGACGCGGCGCTCGGCAAGGACACCGCGCTGTTCGCCTCCGACGGTGTACACCCCAACGAGTTCGGCGCCGCCCGGATCGCCGACGCGCTGCTGGCGGCCACCCGCCGCCTCACCCCCTCCACCAGCCTCGGGAACGCCGCTCACCTGAATGTCAGCTCACTGCGGTCTGGCCAGCTGCTCAGACCCCGGCTGTCTGGCTTCTGGTACACCGCCGACGGCGCTGGGACCGGCAGCAACTACACCGCCGTCGCCGGCGACATGTTCGCCTTGCCGATCCAGGTGACCGGCTCACGCGAGCGGTGGGTCCGGATGGCCGTCGAGGCGATCGCCTCCGTCGCCGGTACCGCGATCCGCTGGGGGATCTACGACGACATCGGCGCGTCTGGCTACCCGATGTGCTTGCTGGCCGAGCCCAGCTCGTCCGGGGCTTTCACGATCACGACGGGGGCCGGGGTCAAGATGTCCCCCACCTCCGGGCAGGGATCGCTGAATCAGCCGCTCGACCCGGGCGTCTACTGGCTGGTGCTCAAGTTCACCACCGCTGGCACCAGCCACACGTTCCGCTCGCTGAAGGGGCCGTCGCTGCTGCTGCCCAACCTGTCGGCTGGCGGCCAGGGCAACATCACGCCCAGCGGCTGGAAGCTGACCGGCCAGGGCACGGGACAGCTGCCGAACACCTTCCCGGCAGGGGCGGCGCTCTCGGACAGCTGCCCGTACGTCGGCGTTTTGATCAACTAGCCGAGGGGGCGGGCCGTGCCGCTGCTGCTGCTGCCCAGACCGAACGCCGACAGCACAACCGTCGCGGCGACCGGGACGGCGGCCGCGGCGCTGGTCGAGCGAGCGTCCGCCCTCAAGGTCGCCCGGGTGTCCGCCACGGTGTCGGCCGGAGTAACGGCCAGCACCGTCACACGCAAGTCTCAGCCAGCCACCTGCCGCGTCACCACGGCGACGGCCGGCGTTTCAACCGCGCGCAAGCAGGCACATCCCGCGGTCGCGATCCCGCTGGCGGCAACGCCCCGCGTGACAGCACGCAAGACGAGCACGGCCTCCGGGCCCACACCTGCCGCCGTAGGACCGCTGGCCGGAGGGGTGAAGGTCACGTCGGCGGTCAACCCGACTCTGCTTCTGGCCGCAGGTGTGAGCACCGCACGGAAGGTCAGCGGCGCGGCCGTCGCGGCGCAGACATGCACCACCGCGCTGGCGTCCCCGACCACGAGACGTCCTGCGACTGCGCGGGCGGGCGCCGTGGTTACCGGCGCCGGCTCGTCCCGCAAGGCCGTGCCTGTGACGGGCGGCAGCCCCTTGGCGGGTGTGGCCGTCGCTGGAGCGCGCAAGACGGTGCTCGGCGCCGGGCTGGCGGCGGCCGCGGTCGCGCCGGGCGTGACAGCGGCGAAGCGGGCGTCGGCGCCAGGGCTGTCGGCGGCCGCCGCCTGGTCGTACCGGTCATCGGTGCTGACGCGGGCAGTCATCGGCCACTGCGGGCTGGCCGCTACTTCGGCGGCCGTAGGCGGACGTCGGGCGCCCGTGTCCAGCGTGGCCGTTCTCGCGGTGGCGGGTCGGGGGTCGGTGGGTCACGTGGCCGCGGTCAGCGGCCGCGGGGTGCTGGCGCTGGCGGCCGCGAGCAGCTCGGAGAAGTGGGCGGCCGCGGCCGGGCGGACGCTGGCGCTGTTCGCATGCCAGGTGGGCGCACCGCCGGTCGAGGTGATACCGGGCGTGATGTCCGAGCGGATCCGGCCGGGGCCGATGGCCGAGCGGCGCGCTCGAATGGGTGCCCGTACGGCGGCGGCGGAGCGGCGCGGCCCCGCGATGGAGGTCAGAGGACGCAACGGTAACGGGATGGGAGGGTCATGAGCTTCGACCTGGGCGATCCGGTCCCTTTGAGCGTCACGATCACGGACCCGGGCGGATCGCTGGCCGACGCCGGCAACGTCGCTCTGACGATCACGCTGCCCGACGGCTCCACCCACGTGCAGGACCCGGTCACGCCGACCTCGACGGGCGTCTACGACTACGACTACGAGACGGTCCAGGCCGGGGTGCATCGGGTCCGCTGGGTGGCGACCGGCGCCAACGCGAGCACGTACTCAGACGTGTTCGACGTGGAGCCGGCCGACGGTGGCGCATTCGTGAGCCTGGCGGATGTGAAGAATCACCTCCACAAGCTCACCGATGAGGACGATGAGGCGCTGCGCGGTTTCATCGCTGCAGCGTGCCAGGTGATCACTGACCGGATGGGCGCGGTGTCGCCGGAGACCGTGGTCGCGGACCGGCTGGCCCGCTCGGACACGGTCGTGCTGCCCCGCCGGCCCGTCATTTCGATCACGAGCGTCGTGACGCTGCCCGGCGGCACCGCGATGCCCGCGGCCGATGCGCTGACCGGCGCGTCGGGGTGGACGCTGGAGTCCAGCGAGGGCGTGCTCAGTGTGCCTGCCTCCCGCGACCGGCTGCGGGTCACCTATCGCGCGGGCCGGAGCCCGCTCCCGCAGAACTTCCGTCTCGCCGCACTCGACCTGGTGAAGCACCTCTGGCAGGGGTCGCAGCACAACCAGGCCGGCGTCCGTCCGGCGCTGGGGGACTCCGACATGATCGCGGCCTCGGTGCGTCCGTTCGCGCTGCCCTACCGGGTGTCGGAGCTGCTGGGCCTGAAGCGCGACCAGGAGCGCGACGAGCCCCTCGTCGGCTGACGGGGACCACGTCCCCGAACTCGTCATTCCGAGGTCAGGTTGAACCTGACCTCCGATCGGCCGGGAGGCCATAACCCATGTCCACCATCCCCGCGGCGCTCGATGCGCTCGTGGCCCTCGCTGAGCGTGCCTGGCCGGACGTGCAGGTGCTCGACGGCGGGCCCACTGTCGAGGTGCGGAACGACGTGATCGCGATCGGCTACAGCGGCAGCGCGACCGAACCGGACATCCGCTCGACGCTCGCTCGCGAGCAGCTCGACATGCAGCCGGACCTGGAGCGCTACGACGTGATGTGCATGGTGTCGGCCTGGCGGGGCGACGCGCACCGCGGCGGCCGCCCGGATGCCCGCACGGTCCGCGAGAGGGCGTTCGAGCTGCTCGCCGGAGTCCGCGACGAGCTGGCGCGCGACTCCAGGCTGGGCGGCACGGTGATGATGTCTCGCCTGTCGACTATCGACGTGGTGGCCGATCAGACCAAGGCCGGCCCGGTGTGCACGATCAGATTCATCGTCCACATCGACGCCTTCACGGTGACGTGATGGCTGAGCCCACCGACCCGTCAGAGGCGATCCGCCAGCTCTCCAAGGAGCTCGACGGGATCCCCAAGGAGCTGCGGAAGAAGCTGCGCCCGGCGCTGAAGACCGCGGCTGAGCCGATCGCGGAGAACGCGCGCGGGCGGGCGTCGTGGTCGAAGCGGATCCCGCGCGCGATCAGCGTCGGTGTGCGGTTCAGCCGGGATCCGGGCGTCTACATCCGGGTGCGCCGGGCTGTGGCGCCACACGGCCGCGCCTACGAGGGCATCACGGGCGCATCGGACTTCGTCCACCCCGTGTTCGGCCACCGCGACCGCGAGGTGTCCGAGGCGACACGGCCTTACCTCGAACCCGCGGTCACTGCCGGGGCGGATGACGTGCTGTCCACGGTGGCCGGCGTCGTGGATCAGGTGGCGCGGGAGCAAGGCTTCCGATGATCGATAGGGGATGCTGATGGCCTTCAGGCTGCAGTCGTTTTTCGAGCTCGATGCCGAGCTCACCAACCCGCTGGACCTGACCACGCCGACGAGCGCGCTGGCGGTCGCCCGCCAGCTGGTGTTGGCGCAGGGAACGGGCGCCGGGCAGGCGGACATGATCTGGTCCGACCAGGTCACGATCGCGGCCTCCGGCACGCAGGCCGTGGACCTGGCCGGCTCGCTGACCGGTCCGCTGGGTGGAACGCTCACCTTCGCCAAGATCAAGATGGTGCTGGTCGCTGCGGCGGCCGGCAACACGAACAACGTCAACGTGGTCAGCGACGCCACGAACGGCCCGCTGCTGTTCCTGGCCAAGGGCGACGGCATCGCCGTGAAGCCCGGCGGCCTGTTCGTCTGGTTCGACCCGAGCGCGGCTGGCGCACCCGTCACTCCGGGCACCGCGGACCTGATCAACCTGGTCAACTCCGGTGCTGGTACGCCGGTCACGGCCGACGTCGTCATCGTCGGCGCGAGCGCGTAGGGGGACGCATGGACACCGTGTGGATCTCGCACCCGCGCCTTGACGACCGGAAGGTCGAGGTTCCGGCCTCCGCCCTGCTGGAACACCAGCGGGCGGGCTGGGTTCTGGTGGACGCGCCCGACCGGCGGCCGGAGACGATCCAGGCACTGATCGATGGCGGCTGGGAGCCTGAGGAGGCCCGCAAGGCGGTCGAGGCGGCGATGCCTGACCCGCCCGGCTCGCCGCCAGCAGGCGGCCAGACCGACCAAGCCCCGGAGGACACCTCCGGGGCTTCTTCTTTGCCCGAAACCGGCCCGCGGGTTCGGCGCACGACCAGGGGGGAGCAGTAAATGCCCGCAACGCCGATCACTCCGGCCACGAGGTTCTTCCGGCCCGGCATCACCAAGTGCTACTGGGTCGTGAGCATCGCGAACATCTCCGCGCCCACGCGGCTCGAACTGAACGCCGGGTCGGACCTGTCCAAGGACATCGCCGACATCAGCGGGTGGATGGTCTCCGGCCAGAAGATCGACACTCCCGACCTCAACAGCCGGTTCGTGTCCAACATCCCCGGCCTGACGAGTGCCGACGAGAGCTCGATCACCTTCTACCAGGGCGAGACCGGAGCCGACGTCCGCACGCTGATGCCGCGCGACACGAACGGCTACGTGGTGTGGCTGGACGGCGGCGATGTCGCCGGCCGGAAGATGGATGTGTTCCCCGTGCGCGTGCTCTCCCTCGGCAAGCAGCGCAGCATGGGCTCGGAGGCGGCCCGGCTGGTCATCCAGTACGCCGTCACGTCCGAGCCTGCCGAGAACGTGACGATCCCGGCATGAGCCTGCGTGAGCGCCTGCTCAACCGCCCGCGCCCGTCCGACACGTACCCGCTACGGATCGAGGACGACACCGAGCCGCGCCGCGAGGTCGAGCAGGCGCAGACGCTGCTGCGGATCCTGGGGATCCCGGGCGACGCCGCCGACCAGGCTGCCGTCCGCAAGGCCCAGGCCGCGCTGAAGAAGGCAGAGGCCAAGCTCAAGGCGTGCTACGAGTTCGTGACGCTACGGGCGCTGCCAGCGGATGACTTCGAGGCGCTGGTCGGCGCGCATAAGCCGCGGCCAGAGACTGACGACCGGCTCTGGAACAACGAGACCTTCCCGAAGGCGTGTCTGCTGGCGTGCGTCGAGAGCGACTTGTCCGAGGAGGATTGGGAGCTCATCTGGACGACGGTTCTGTCCAACGCCGAGAGGATCGAGCTCAGCAACGCAGCGATCCGCGTCAACGTGAGGGTGCCGGACTCCTCGCTCCCAAAAGGCTGGGCGCAGATCGAGGGCTAGCGCTCGAGCTGGATGTCTGCGCCGCCTACCGCATCCCGCACAGCGAGTTCTTGTCCTGGTCGGACGACGACCGGGACAAGGCGATCTGGCACCACATCCGGCAGCGGCAGGAGTGCGGGGCGTGCGGTACCCGGGAGGAGGAGTGGGACGAGAGCAAGGGCGGCCACCGCTACGCCTACGTCGCTGAGCCGCGCCGTTGCCGTGGCTGCGAGATGAAGGAGGCCGCCCGGGAGTCGCTGGACGGGACCGAGGGCCGGGGCGTGCACATCGTGCTGATCAGGAACGAGGAGGTGGCCAGTGCCGACGCGTGATCTGGTCATCGCCCTCAAGTCCAAGTGGGACGGTGTCGGGCTCGACCGCGCCGACAAGGGGTTCAAGCAGACCGAGCAGTCCGCCAAGAAGTTCACGGGCGAGCTGGAACGTGTGGAGCGTCAGGTCCGCCAGCAGGGTGCGGCGCTGACACAGTCCGGCGCCCAGGCCGGCCGGTTCGGGCAGGAACTGGAGGACGTCGGCCGGGTCGCCATCAAGACCCGCAGGCTGCTGGAGGACGCCACCAGGCGGCTGCCGAAGATCGACGTCGAAGCGGATCTGTCGGAGCCGGAGCGGCAGCTGGCTGGCCTCGCGCGGCGTCTGCAGGACCTGTCCGGCAAGCGGATCGGCATCGACCTCGACGGCAGACAGGCCGCAGCCGAGGCCGAGCGGATCCGCCGCGAGCTCACCGCGCTGGCCGCCCTGCACCCTGAGGTAGTCGTCGGCGCCAACGTCGAACGCGCCCTCAACAGTTTGCAGCGGGTCGAGCGTGAGGCCCGCAGACTCGATGGCCGCAACGTGACCATCGACGTAGATGTGGACGGCGCGGCGGCGTCGGCCGCACAGATCGCCCTCGTCCAGACAGCACTCACCCTCATCCGCGCGTCTGGCCCGGCGGCCGGGGCGGCGGTGGCGGCCGGGCTCGCTGCGCTGCCGACGGCGGCCGCGCTGGCGTCGTCGGCGATCACGGTGGGGCTCGGCGGGGCGCTGGCCGGCCTGGGCCTGGCCGCGGCGCAAGGGTCGGAGGACGCGCAGGACGCGATCGGCCAGCTGAAGGAGGCCGTCAAGCGCGAGGCGGCCCTGATGGGGCAGCCGTTCGAGGCCGTCTGGACCCGGATCGCGCAGGTCGCGGAGCGGGAGCTCGCAGAGCTGTCGCCGGTGGTCCGCCGCGCCCTCGGCGATCTCGCGCCGGACGTGGAGGACTTCGTCGAGCGCGCCGGCGACAGCTTGTCGGAGCTGGAGCCCGCGGTCGACGGCATCGAGCGGGCGTTCTCCGCCGTGCTGTCCCAGCTGGGGCCCCGGATGCCGGAGATCATGCGGCATCTCGCCGCCGCGATCACCGCGATCACCGACGCGGTCGAGGAGAACCCGCAGCTCCTGGCCGATTTCGCGCTCAACATGGCCAAGATCGCCGAATGGACGGCCAACGCGGTCGCACAGCTGACCCGGTTCGCGAAGTGGGCCCAGGAGAACACGGGGGCGATCAAGGCTTTCACAGCCGTGATCAACCCCGCGAGCGGGCTCCTGGGCCACTTCGCGATCGAGGCGAGCGAGGCTGAGCGGACGAGTCTCAACCTGGGGCAGGCCACCGGTGAGGCGGCCAAGGAGTTCAAGGTGATCGGCGAGAACGCCGATGAAGCCTCCCAGAAGATGCGCGAAGGCTGGGCTGCCGCCTACAGCGAGTTCGCGAAGCTGGGTGAGCTGCTGTCGTCCAGCCAGCAGTGGGCCACCGGGCAGGAGAACCTCGCGCAGGCGCAGGAGCGCGCGGCAGAGGTGCAGCGTCAGGGCGCCGAGCGGATCGCGCGGGCGGAGCGGGACCTGGCCGACGCCCACGAGCAGAGCGCGGAGCGGGTGGCCGCCGCCAAGCAGCGCGTCAAGGACGCGCACCGACGCGCGGCCGAGGCGGTGAAGGCCGCCCAAGCCCGCGTACGGGACGCTCAGGACGCGGTCACCGCGGCGGTGGAGGAGGGCGCGCGGCGGGAGGCGGACGCGCAGCGGCGGGTGCAGGACGCGCGCGAGCGGGTGGCGCAGGTCGCCGAGGAGACCGGCCGCCGCATCGAGGACGCCGCCCGCCGGCTGGCCGACGCCCAGGCCGACGCGGCGGCCCGGCAGGTCGACGCCGAGCGGCGCGTACAGGACGCCCACCGGCGCACCGAGGAGGCGGTCGAGGACCTCACCGCGGCCCGTGAACGGGCCCGCGAACGGCTTGAGGACCTGATCGCTGCCGAGTCCGGCGCTGCCCTCGACGAAGAGGGCGCGCAGCTCGCGATCGAGAGGGCCCGGCAGCGTCTGGAGGAGATCAACGCCGACCCCGAGGCGAGCGACCTCGACCGGCGCGAAGCTGATCTGGCCTACCGGCAGGCGCTCGAGCGGCTGCGCGAGGTGCAGCGCCGCAACGCCGAGCTACGTGAGGACCTCGCGGACGCGCAGCGGGCGGGCATCGACGGCTCGGCCGAGGTCGTGGACGCGCTCGCCAGAATCGAGGAGGCACGCCGGGCCGAGGGCGAAGCCGCGCAGGCCGCGGCCCGGCAGCGAGAGGAGTCCGCCCGCCAGGTCGCCGACGCCGAGCAGGCCCTGGCGGACGCCCATGCCGACGCGGCCCGGCAGCGGCAGGACGCCGCGCGGGCGCTCGCGGACACCGAGGCCGAGCTCGACCGGACGCGCGCCGAGTCCGCCCGGTCGGTGCGGGAGGCGCAGCAGGAGGTGGCACGCGCCCAGGCCGACGCCGCGCAAGTCGCCAAGGATTCCGCCCGGCAGGTCGCCGACGCCCAGGCCGAGGCAGCCCGGGCCGTGCGTGACGCCTCCCGGGACATCATGGACGCCGAGCGGCAGGTCCGTGACACCCGGCAAGACGTCGCGCGCGCCACCCGCGACGCCAACGACTCCGTCCTGGAGTCCTGGGCCAAGCTGCGCGGCGACGCCAAGCTCACCAGCGAGGAACTCCTGCGCGAGCTGGAGAAGCAGGTCCGTGACCAGGAGGCGTGGCGCGAGAACCTCGTCAGACTGGCGGGCCGCGTCCCGCCGGAGATGCTCGACGAGCTGGTCAAGCTGGGCCCGGGCGCGGCCGGGGTCGTGGCCACGGCGGCGGACATGTCGAACGCGGAGCTGGCCAAGTTCATCGGGCTCTACGGCAGGAGCGGCAAGGAGGCCGGCGACACGTTCGCCAAGAACCTGCAAGACGCCGAAGCGGTGCTGCGCAATATCGGCTACCGCCATGGCCAGGCGGTCGCCGACAAGGTGCGAGAGGCGATGGACGGCGGCCGGCACTCGGTGTTCGAGGCGGCGCGCCGGGTCGGCCTGTCGATCAACGAGGGCCTCATGGGCGACCGTGTCATCACGATCAGAACCGAGCTCCAGGAGCACGGCGCGCGGGCATCGTGGCAGGCGGACGGCGGCATCCTGACGGGGTTCGCCGACGGCGGCATCGCCTACTTCGCGTCCGGCGGCGAGCACCACGTCGCGCAGATCGCAGCGCCGGGCACGATCCGCGTGTGGGCGGAGCCGGAGACGGGCGGCGAGGCGTACATCCCGCTCGCGATGTCGAAGCGGGCACGCTCGGAGGAGATCTTGAGCGAAGTTGCCGAGCGCTTCGGTGGCCGCTTCTACCGGACGATGCCGGTCAGCCGTACGCCGACGTCCGGACCGGCCGGCGGCGCGGCTGGCCGGACCGCCGTCTACAACATCACTAACCAGGTGGCGCCCGGGGCCAACCTCGCCGAGGTCGGCGCGGTGACCGTGCGGGCGATCCAGGAGTACGAGCGCCGGTCGGGTGCAGCCTGGAGGCGGACGACGTGAGTCTGCCAACCGTGTCGATCGAGGTCATGTTCGACAACGTCACCCCGTCCGGGAACGCCCGCACCAACTCGCTCGACGGCGGCACCAACGGCGTCACCATCAGCACCGGCAACTCTGGCGGAGGAAGCGGTAACGCCTTCGACTCCATCGCGGGTTCGCCTCGCTTCTCCAACGCACAGACGCACAGCGGGAGCCTCAGCGCGTTCAACCCCACCGCGGGCGTGGACTGCCACATGGACTGGGCCAGCGTGACGCAGTCGGGCGATGTCTTCTGCGCCCGGTTCTACCTCTACCTGGTGTCAGCCCCGAGCAGCACCCAGCGGACGTTCGTACTGCTCGGGCCCGGCGGCGTCGTGAGCGCGGTGTGGCTGTTCAACAACCGGATCATGCGCATCTACCTCGGGTTCAGCACCAGCGTGGCGGCCCAGCTCACCACACCGGTGCCCACCGGCCAGTGGTGCCGAGTCGAGCTGCGCTGGTCCATCGACGCGGGCGGCAACGGGACCGGCGAGATCTGGCTGTACACCGACCCCGACTCCGCCACCCATGCCGACTACGCCATCTCCAGCACCCTGACCTGGCCGAGCGGCAAACCCTCCAGCGCCGAGTGGCATCTGCAGCGGGACGCGGGCGGCTACTGGTACCTGGACGATCTGGCCGTGGCCGACTCCAAGATCGGCCCAGTCTCAGGCACGTGGACGGACGTCACCCCGTGGGCCAAGCACGGGATCACGACGCGCCGAGGGTCCTCCCGAGTCGAGTCGCCGGTGATCCGGTACGACGCCGGCACGGCAAGTTGCACGCTCGACAACAGCGGCCGCAGGTTCGACCCCACCAACTTGGCTGGCCCGCACGTCTCTGGGGGCAAGAGCCGCGTCACCGCGATGAAGCCGATCCGCTACCGGGCCACCTGGAACGGGACCACCTACGACCTGTGGCGGGGCTTCATTGACGAGTGGGACGTCGACCACGTGGCCGACATCTACTCCGAGGTCCAGGTCACGGCGACGGACGGCTTCAAGGTCCTGCGCAACCGGAAGCGTGCAGCCGTCGCCCCGGCGGGCGCGGGCGAGAACTCGGGAGCGCGCGTCTCACGAATCCTCGACAGCGCCGGCTGGCCGACCGCCGACAGGGTGATCGCGACCGGCAACAGCACGCTGCAGGCGACGATCCTCGAAGGCGATGCGCTCGCCGAGCTGCAGGCCGTCGCCGAGTCGGAGATCGGTGAGCTCTACATCGACGCCGCCGGGCGAGTGGTGTTCCGAAACCGCCAGGCCGTCATCCTGGAATCCAGGTCGAACAGCGTTCAGGCGACGTTCGGCGCCGGCGGGTCCTTCACCCCGGCCCGGGCCAAGCTGGTGACGGACGACGCCACGCTGTGGAACGAGATCCGCGCCACGCGAGAGGGCGGCGGCGAGCAACTGGCCGGGGATGCGGCCAGCCAGGCGGAGTTCCTGATCAAGACGTATCCAGCGCCGGGACTGCTGCTGGAGACAGACACGGCCGTGGCTGGCTACGCGAGCTGGATCTTGTACGTGTCGAAGGAGCCCGAAGTACGGTTCGACACGATCGAGATCCACGCACATGCAGACCCGGACAACCTCTTCCCCCAGGTGCTCGGCCGGGAGATCGGCGATCGAATCCGCATTATCCGGCAGCCGTCCGGCGGAGGAGATCCCATCACGCGCGACTGTTTCATACGCGGGATCAGCCACACCACGACTGGGGCAACGTGGATCACGACGTGGACACTGCAGAGCGCCACGAAATATGGATCATTCCTGGTTCTCAATAATTCGATCCTGGGGCGACTGAATGAAAATGCGCTCGGCTTCTAGGTGGAAGGAATGCCATGGCGGGCTTTAAAAGCTTTGTCCCCGGCGAGATTCTCTCGGCGGCCGACTTGATGAAACTCCCTCAGCATAACTATGTCGTCAAGCCGTCCGACACGGCACGCGCCAACAATGTGACAATCGCGGCAGACCCGCACCTTACGTTGGCGGTTGCGGCTAACACGGACTACATCTTAGATGGGTTGGTGCGCTACTCCGCGACGAATCCGAATGGGGGAATTTTCCTTGGGTGGACGGCGCCTGCAAGCGCAACTATGGAATGGAATCCTGGAATGGCCGTCAGTTATGACACGCAAGGAACTCCGGCCTTTGAGCAGCAATCCTTTCCGGTCACTTTCGCTGCTAACGGCGTCGGCCTTGGAACCGGTGGCGTGAGCAATGGGTTCATTATTGTGGCGCGCCCCTACGGATTGTTGAGGGTGGCAGGTACGGCAGGAAGCATCACAATGCGATGGTGTCAACTAGCTTCGCACGCTGATGCCACTGTCGTTCGTGCCGGTTCATGGCTTCGGATAACCAAGGTGTCCTGACGAGTAAGGCGCCGCCTGGTCATGTTCCATGCTGCGCAGCTCGGAATTATTGACCTGATGGACAGGATGAGCGCTGAGTGACGATGCCAACAGACGAGCCCACTCTTGGCGAGGTGGCCCGCACCCTGAACCGCTTCGTGGAGGACACGCAGAGGCGCTTCTCGGAGCTCAACACGACGATCGGGATTCTCGTGACCCGTGATCTATACGAAGCGCACCGGGCCGCGATCTTGGACGACCTACGCCAGCTCCAGGCGGAGCTGAAGGCAGAGCGGGACGGGCGGCAAGCCGATCAGAAGGCCGAGCGTGAGGGGCGGGCGGCGGACCGGCGCATGGTCCACGGCGCCCTGGTCGCGGCCGCGCTCTCCCTCATCGTGACGATCGTCGCCGCCGCGTTCGTGGTGGCACTGGGGCTCAAGCCGTAGGAGGCAGCCATGCCCATCGACCTGATCAGCCGCGAGGAGTGGAGGGCCCGGAAGCCGCGTGGCGCCTACGACTACCTCGCCAGGACGCGAGGGGTGAAGGTCCACTACACCGGGGGCCGCGTGGACCCGCGAACCGTCGAGGACCACGCCCTGTGCGCGGCCGCTGTGCGAGGGATCCAGCGTGGGCACATGGACGGCAACGGCTGGCTCGACATCGGGTACAGCCTGATCGCCTGTAGCCATCGGAAGGTGTTCGTCGGCCGCGGCCTGCACCACGTGCCGGCCGCGAACGGGCCCGGCTTGAACTCGGGCCACTACGCCGTGCTCGGCCTGGTCGGCAACTCGGGGCTCGTGGTACCGCCCGACGACATGCTGCACGGCGTCCTCGACGCCATCGAGTGGCTACGCCGCGAGGGCGCCGCCGGCCCGGAGATCAAGGGCCACCGCGACGGCTACTCGACCGACTGCCCCGGCCCGCGGCTCTACGAGTGGGTGCAGGACGGAGCGCCGCGGCCCGGCCGTGGCAGCGCGCCGGCGGCCGGCGGCAAGACGCCCGTGGAGAAGGCGCCGTCGTTCCCCGGCCGGCCGCTGCGCTACCCGCCGATGACCACCGGCGCGGACGTGTACGCCTGGCAGGCGCAGATGCGTGACCGCGGGTGGGACCTCATCCCGGACGGCCGGTACGGGCCGCGCTCCCGCGATGTCTGTAAGGGGTTCCAGCGCGACAGCACGGCGCACGGCTGGCCGCTCGACGACGACGGCGTCGTTGGCCCGGCCACCTGGCGCGCGAGTTGGGAGCGCCCCACCAGCTGACCGAGCCCCGACCTCCATCAAGCCCCGGTTCATCCGAGCCGGGGCTTTCCCATGTGCGAAGGAACCTATGAAGAAGATCGCTTCCCTGGCTGCCGTCGGCATGCTTGCCCTGGCCACCGCTCTCGTTCCCTCCTCGCCCAGCGCGGCAGACGGGCCCGAGTGCGATCACTACAACCACTGCTACGGCATCGCCCACTACCCGCCCCCCAATGGCAACATCGACAGCGTGGCCGTCGAGCTGTGGACGGATTGCCTGCACCTGGACACGCCTCTCAGCGACATGGCCACGCATGAGCTGTGGCTCTGGACGAACGCCGCGTCGACCAGCTGGCTGGAGGGCGGCTACATCCGCGGGATCGTGGCCGGCGGAGACTCGCAGAACTTCTTCCGCTGGTTCTGGGCGGAGTACACCGGCACCACCCTCTACACCCACTTCATCGAGTGGGCGGCAGTCAGCCAGTGGAAGCAGCTGTGGTTCACGCACTACGCCGACGATTCATGGGGCGTCTACCTGGGCGGCCAGTACAAGGGGATGACCGCACAGCGCGCCACTGCCGGCACCTACGTACAAGTCGGCGGGGAGACCACCGAACCGGAGGTCTACTCGCACGGTAAGTCCCGGTACTTGCAGTGGCACTACTTGGGGGGGTCGGCCTGGACGGGCGCTAGCACGGGGAGTCCGGCAGGCACGGCGGGCGTCTACTCCGTTTCGGCGTCCGGCGGTGGTATGGAACAGACGAGCCTGAAGAAGATGTGCACGCCGCCAGCCGCGAGGCAGGGCACAGCGTCGGCGCCGTCGACGAAGGAGCTGAAGGCGTCGGCGCTGGCCTTCGCCGCGGCGTACGGCGAGGAGAGTCCGTCGGGCCTTCAGGCCGTGGCCACGACGCGGAAGGCCGCTCAAAGGGTGGTGGGCGCAGGCGACAAGTTCGAGAGTGACCCGGCGGCCTACCTCGTTCAGATGCGCGGCTCGTTCGTGGGCCGGGCTCCCAAGGGTGCCCAGCCGCCACGTGGCAACACGATGACGCTCACGATCGACCGGAAGACGGGCGAGGTGACCGACATGAGCATCGGCAACGACCGCCAGGACCTCAGCGAGCTTGGGGCCGTGAAGTCGCTCTGATCTTGCCCCAATAGATTCCCGCCCCCAGGTGAGGGGCGGCTGTCCCTGAAGGAGGGCGTATGACCGATGCCAACAAGAGGACCATCCGCACAGTCCTGCAGACCGGCGTGGGCGTCGCCGTGGCGCTCCCGGCGATCGTGCAGGCGGCGGGCATCCCGGAGGCGCTGCCGTGGGTGGCTGGCGCGCTGGCGGTGGCCGGCGGCTTCGCGAGGGTGATGGCGCTGGACGCGGTGCAGCGCCTGCTGCCCTCGTGGCTGCGCACCGACGAGCCGTAGGTGTAAGCCTCTGGCTCTGAGCGGGGTCAGCAGCAGTGCGCCGCCCCCGGCCTCCATCGCGGAGGCCGGGGGCGGATTTCCTGCGGCCCGTCGTCAGGAGACGGCCATCAGCTCGCCGGTGCCCTGCAGAACCACGTCCGTGGTTCTCGGTGCTGCGGACACCGTCGCGCGGCCCGGCGTCGAAGCCTATGGGGACGGCTTGGGCGCCAGCGGCTGCGCCTGGCGGCTACGAGATAGGAGGACGGCAAGCACGGCAAGCAGCGACCCCTGTCCCCTCAGTGGGGGCAGGGGTCGTTCTCGCTGTGTGCTCAGATCGCAGCGAGGCTGAGGGCGAGGCGGGCGGTTGGCAGGTCGGCTGGACTGCGCCAGTCGAACGCTGTGACCTCTTCAGCCTGCAAGGTGATGTGGGTGTCCGTCGTCCAGAACGCGAACCGGAAGTCGGCGTGCATGTGCGGAGGCTCGCCCTTCGCGGGGCTGGCGGGGATGTCGTGGATGTCGATGTCCACGGGGATGACGTCTCGGGTAGATGGGGAGATGGCGTGCTGCCAGGGGATGCCGGTTTCCTCCTCCAGTTCTCGGAGAGCTGCGCCGAGCAGCGTGCGGTCCCCGGGCTCGATGTGGCCGCCGGGCAGCAGCCAGCGGTCCAGTGCCCGGTGGTGGATCATCAGGATCCGGCCGGTCGGACCGATGGCGGCGGCGCTCGCTGTCACGTGCAGGGGGAAGGTCTTGCGGGACGACAGGTCGCTGTTGTGGTCGAGGGCTTCGATGAGCTGATAGGTGTCAGCGGCGCGTTCGGGGTGCGCTTCCAGGTAGCGGGTGAGGACGGAGGAGATTTCCTGCGGGGTCACGGTCATGAGACCTCATCGAAGTAGGTGAGCCAGGTGGCTGCAATCGACTGCCGGAGTTCGGGGGTGATCTCCTGTATGCCGGGCTCGTGGGTGTTGGCTGTGAGGGAGCCGAGCGCGGCAAGGATCTCGGCTTGAACGAGCAAGATGAACGCGCCGACCGACGCGCCGTGTAAGAAGTTGACCGCGTTGCCGTCGGCGAGCACGTAGAAGTAGTGGCCGACGCGGGAGTAGCGGGTGACGTTCGGCTCGATGGCCGTCCGGGCGTAGAGGCCGTTGAGGGCTGACAGCTCCAGTTCGTCGTCGCTGCTGGTCACGCTGGCGATGTACGCGCCGTTGGCGATTCGCCCGAAGTCTTCCTCGCGGAGGGACATGTTGCCCGTCGCGCAAACCACGATTCCGGCTCCGGAGAGTGCCTCGGTGAGGGTGGGTGCCGTGCGGTAGCCCTGGGAGACGGCGTGGACGCGGCGGACGGGGTCGATGTCGTAGACGGTGACCGCGACGTGTCTGGCGTGCAGCATGGCGGCGATTGATCTGCCGAGCTTGCCGTACCCGATGACGCAGGCTGGACGGCCGTTGAGGATGTCGTCGCGGGTGCGCACGAGCGCCTCGGTGCTGAACACCACGCTCTGGCCGACCAGGTAGTCCTCCGGGTCCTTGAGCGGGCTCCGGGCGACGCTGAAGACGGGAACCGGGATCTTGTCCAGTGAGGCGTAGCGCTGGTGCCCGTTCTCCGTGTCTTCCACCACGCCGAGCAGGCGGCCGGAGAAGTGGTGGTGCAGGTGCTCTAAGGCGGGTGCCCAGTACCCGCCGACGTCGAGCAGGACGAGGTCGCGGCCAGCGGCACGCGATTCGACGTAGGCGATGGCCTGTTCGGGGTCCGCGAGTTGTGTGCGGTCGAGGCGGTCCACCTGCATGGAGGAGCTGATCTGGCGCAGGGTCGCCTCGTTGATGGAGCGGGGCTTGGGCAGGACGGCGGCCACTTCGGAGATGCGGGCGACGCCTTCCAGGAAGGGCGGGCGTCCGGCGAGCAGGTGGGTAATGACCAGGCTTGACGGTTGGTCGGCGACGGGCATGGTGCTGGTGATCCGGCGGAAGAAGGCGTTGACGCGTCCCCGCTCGAAGTCCTCAAGCACGGTTTCCCCCTCTGAGGAATAGGTAGCTATCTATTCCGGAGTGTGCGCGCGATCGACCTTACCTTCAATAGATAGTGATGTAATGATGGCTAGGAAGGAGGAGGAGATGGCGCGCTGGCACGAAGTGGCTCAAGCACTGCGAGAGGCGATCGCGGCGGGCACCTACCCGCCGGGCACCAAGATCCCCAAAGAAGAGGAGCTCGAGAGACAGTTCGACTGCAGCAGGACCACCATTCGCCGTGCCGTCGCCCAGCTCACCACCGAGGGGCTCGTGACCCCCGTGCGTCGAGGCGGAACCACCGTCCGGGCACCCCTTGAACGTCAGAGTCTCACCCTCGACATGCAGGTCTATCGCGACGAGATCGGCTACTACTTCAGCCAAGCTGTCCAGAGCCTGCGCCCACTCCAGCCGCCCACAGTCACGGAAGGGCCCTGCCCTCCAGATGTCGTCGCGCTGCTCGGCCTTGAGCCCGGCGATCCCGTCGTCATCCGCGATCGCATCATGGGAGATCCCCAGACCGGTCGTGTTCTCCAGCTTGCCACCTCCTACCTGCCTGCGGACCTGGCCGCCGGGACGGTCCTGGCCCAAGCGGAAACCGGACCCGGCGGCATCTACGACCGCATGGAGCACGATCTCGGCTGGGGCCCGCTCGAGTGGGAGGGCGTCATCACCGCGCGCGCAGCAACAGCAGACGAGGCGCACCTGCTCAACATGCCGCCCGGCGTCCCCGTTCTGTGCGTCAGCCGTAGCGCGATCGCGACTGCCGGCACCGCTGACGGGCGTGTAGTCGAGCTCAATGTCACCCGTCGCGACGCCTCGCGTGTCGAAGTGCGCTACCCGGTCACACGGGCACATGAGAGCTGAGGCTCACGGCATGCAGCAATTCATCTTGTGATCAGGGCGGCGCGACGGCGGACGCCTGGGAGGTCGCCGTCGCGCCTGCTCATGATCGTAAGCGAGCCCTACTACCCCCGGCTAGCCTCTGGGGTAGCTATGGCGCGTATGCGGCCGCCTCGTAGTCTCTGCGTCATGATCGACAGAGAGGGTCCGGTACCGCCATACCTGCAGGTGGCCGCCGCACTGCGCGACCGGATCCTGTCGGGGAAGATCCCTGTGGGCCGTCGAATCCCCTCGCTGGTCGAGCTGGAGGAGGAGTTCGGCGTCGCCCGAGACACCCTTCGCAAGGCAGTGAAGGTGCTCAAGCAAGAGGGGCTGGTCGAGACGGTCACCGGCATGGGCGTCTACGTCGTCCCGCGTGACGAGCCCTGATCCAGCCAGAGGCTCTGCCCCTCCTGGGTCACCGTGCACCGGTAGCGGTCCCGCCCGGGGCGGCCGGCGCGCAGCCATCGGAAGAACGTCTTCTCCAAGTTGTCCCACAGGCTGTGCTGGCCGCCCTGCACGACCTCGGTCCCGGCCCGGTCCGGGCTGACGTAGGCGATGGCCCAGCTGTCGTTGTTGAGGTCGCGCAGCCGCATCGTCCACGCCCAGGCGCCAGGGCCGTGCTCCTCCCACCCAGCGGAGGTGATCGTGATGCATGGGGCGTGCGCAGCCAGGGCGAGGCCGAACCCATGGTGCAGCGCTTGGTGGGGCGCCCGGGGATCCAGCCGTGTGGCCCTCGTGATGCCTTCGCTGGAGTAGGCCGGCCAGCGGCGGGGCGGCCGCTGCGAACGCATCATCATGAACGCGGCCCCGCCGCAGAACCGCCCGGTCGCGGTGCCGTCGCCGAGCACGTCGAGCTGCAGCTGCTCGCCCCACTGGCCATGCGGTGGCATGTACGGCACGACGATCACGCCGCCCGGCCGGGTCTGTTCTACCCAGGCGTACGGGATGTCGCGGACGCCGCAGGTGACGTGCACCCGGTCGAAAGGTGCGTGGTCGGGAGCACCGCGTGCGCCGTCACCCACGAGCATGATGGCGGACAGCCCAGCCGCCGCGAGGTTCGCCCGGGCGGCCGCGGCCACTCCGGGGTCGATCTCGACGGTGACGACCTGGTGCTCGCCGAGCCGCCACGCGAGCATGGCGGCGGTCCAGCCGGTGCCGGTGCCGATCTCCAGCACCCGGTGGTGGTCGGCCAGTTCGAGCAGGCGGAGAAACTCCATCGACACGTGCGGGCACGACAGCGATGAGCTGGCCGGCGCGCGGGTGTCGGCCACGTCGGTGCTGCCGTCACCGCGCTGGGTGATGATCGCCGTGTTGGTGTAGACGGCGTTCCACCAGGTGTCAGGGTCGGCGTCGAGGTCGATCAGGTGCTCGGCGGTATCGTCCATCGGCTCGGCCCAGGCCCGCCCGGGGACGAACAGGTGGCGGGGGACGTGGCGCAGCGCGGTGGCCCAGCATGCGCTGTCGGGATCGGCTGGCTGGAGGATGCCGGCGCCGGTGAGGTAGCTGGACAGCCGGGCCATGCGCGCGGAGACCTGGCGCGTGAGCGTGCTGGTCATGGAGGCCACCTCTACTTGGGTTTGCAGCTGACATCGGGTCGGCAGGGGGTCTTGGGCTTGCACGCTTGGTTCGGGTTGCAACCCATCTTGGGCTGGCAGCCGTCGCCTCCGCCAGGCTGGTTCACGCCAGGGTTACATCCCGGGTTGCACTGCGGCTCGCAGGGCGGCTTGCAGGCGTGTGGTAGGGCGGGGGTGATGTGTTGGTCGGCGAGCTGGCGGACACGCGGTGCGAGGTCGGTGAGCGGGGTCGAGGTGACGTTGCCGGCGGTGAGCCAGCGGCTGAGCGGGCATGGGCTGAGCGTTCCGTCGGGCAGGATGGCGGCGATGCCGTCGCCGCAGCGACCGCACAGCTCGGAGGCGTCGCAGGCGCGCTGTGCGGGCCGGCCGAGGAGCCGCATCCTGTCCAGACCGACGTTGGTGGCACCGAGTTCGGCGAGGCGGGCCTGGGCCTGCTCGATGCGCTGGCCGTCGCCGAGGTCGATGATGCCGACCCGCAGCGGGATGCCGCGCCGCACCGCCTCGGCGATGTTGGCCTCGGTGCGCGCGAGCGTGTTGCGCCGGGTGATGGCCTGATGCTGGCCGGTGTCATCGCTGTAGTAGGAGGTGGCCAGTTGGACGCCGGGACGGGTGAACAGGTCCCACAGAGCGTCGGTGACGCGCACGAGGTTGGAGTACACCTCGACCTGCAGCCCGGCGTCGAGGGCGTGGTCGACGAGCGTCGGGAAGTCGGGGTGCAGCGTGGGCTCGCCGCCGATGAATTGGACCATGCGGACGCCGCCGGCGGCGGCCTGGTCAAGGACGTTGATCCAGTTGGCGAGGGTCATGCGGCCGTGGGTGCCGTCGGGGCCGGAGTTGGCGTAGCAGTGGGTGCACTCCAGCTGGCACTTGCCGGTGATCTCCAGCCAGAGGAAGTTGAGTGCGGGCTGGGGGAGGGGGGCGGTGATGGTCATGGGGTCGTACCTCCTGTGTCACGCCATGAGAGTTGGTATGGGTGGTAGTGGTTGGTCTTGTGCTCGCGCACGAGGGCGTCCCAGACTGCGCGCGCCACGGCGTAGCGACCGCGTCCTGTTTCTTCGTAGCCGTTCGTGGTGGAGCGCAGGATGAAGAACTGTCCGCCCTCGGAGCACCACTCGTACGCTGCGCAGCACGACGTTTCGGTGACGCGGGTGGGAGCTCGAGGGGTGTGCGGTTCCCAGGTCGTCATGTTCTTTCCGCGTGGCTGTGGGTGTGGTGGCGCGGCGGCGGTGCCTGGGAAGCGTGTCCGCCGCCGCGCCCCGTTCCTGCCGCGCGGCGTGCCTCGCACGGCAGGAGGTCCGCACCGGGGGCGCAGGTGACGCGCCGCATCCCCGGTATTTGACGCCCCGCCCGTCCCGGATGCGGGCGGGGCGGTGTCCGGCGCAGCGGAGTGCGGCTGTGCGCTGGACGTTTGGATGGCGGCCTCGTCTCTCGCCGTGCCCCCACGGTGGAGAGGACGAGGCCGCCCACCCAGCCGCCGCTGACGTCGGTCAGCGACGGCCGGGGAACTTAGTGATTTCGTGCGTGGCCCGTTCGTTGTGGATCAGCGCCACCTGACACTGGAGTGCGGAGGCGAGTGACGGGGCATCCGGCCGGGTGATGGTCTGCTCGACTCCGACCTTGGCCAACATCGGCGTAAGCGGGTGTAGGAGCACGGCCTTCCAGGCTTCCTCGGCCGGGGCGTCACCGTTGTGCTGGATCTCCCAGCCGGGGTACGTCGCGCTGAGCACGCTCAGCTGGCGGGCGGCGCGGTCCCTGCTGGCGATGTGCTGGCCGGTGGTCACGGCATCCTCCGCATGAACCAGACGGCCTTGCCTGTGGGCATGGGGTCGACTCCCCACCGGTCGCAGTGCGCCTCTACCAGAGCGAGGCCGCGGCCGTGCTCCTGGTCCAAGGTGGCGACGACCGGTTGGGGCACGCGCTTGCTGTGGTCGACGACTTCGCCGCGGAGCATCCGGTCGCCGGCGAGCAGTCGCAGCTCGATCGGTGCCTCCGCGTGGACCACCGCGTTGGTGACGAGCTCGGAGACGATCAGTACGACGTCGTCGGCCTCCGCCGCCAGGCCCCACGAGGTGAGGACCTCATGGGTGAGGGCGCGGGCCTGTCCTGCGGCTTCGGGAACCCGGGGTAGTTCCCACGTCGCCTCTCGGGGGGCGACAACCAACGTGGCCCCGCGGGCGCTATGGTCGGTCATGGGTCAGGAGCCTCGTTTCCTGATCAAGTCCCTGGGTCGGCGGTGACGTCGCCTGGCCCAGGGGCGGCTTGTATCTGGTGATGTGGATCCCGCAAGCGACGATGGGCCAGAGGCGCTGGCGGTGGAGGACGTGCCCTGCGGGAGACAGCTGCCTGGTGACGGCACCGCAGTCGATGCACGCCAGGCCGTGCAGGCGGGCGATGCTGATCGTGTCCTGCACGGTCATCGGCGCAGGCCCTGGGGGCGCTACCTCTGGCATGAGCCGTTCCGATCTGTCGTCAGGTTCCGACAGACAGATAGTGGGCCGCGAGCAACGCGATAAGTGACCCAGCGAGGGTTACCTGGGTCACTGGGTGGTCAGGTGGCGTTGCACCATTCGGCGAAGCTGGTGAGGGTCTCGGCGTCGGCGCGCTTGAGCCTGCGCAGCGTCGCGGCGTCCTCCCGGACCCAACGGTGGTCGCGGGTGTGCTGGGGCGCGATGCGGCGCGCCACCTTGAGGCTTTCAAACGCGTCGTCCGGCAGGCCGGCCCACAGCTGGGCCCGGCCCAGCTCGATGTAGAAGCCGGACCGGCGCTCGTCAGGTAGATCCCGCGGCGGCGCCCACTCGCGGGCCACCTCCAGGGCGCGGTGCACATGGTCGCTGCCAAGGCTGACGGCGACCGACACCTCATGGATCCGCACCGACGACGGGCCGAACGCCGTGCCCGCGTAGATGCCCTCAGGCACCTGGTCGCCGAGGCGGCGGGCCTCGGCCAGGTGGGTGTCGGCGGCCGCCGCATCACCGGCCCGGCCCGCGATGACAGCCGCCCGCATGTGCAGGGCGCCGCGCGCCGCCATGGTGCCCGTTCGGTCCGGCGGCGCAGCCGCGTCGATCGCGGCTTCCAACGCGCGCAGGCCGCGGTCGTGGGTGCCGGCGGCGAAGAAGGTCTCCGTGCGGACGTACGCGACAGCAGCGTTCAGGACCTGATCGTCGGCCTGCGGCGAGGCCCATCGCATCAGCTCAATCAGCCTGGCGGACAGGTCGTATGCGCCGAGCTTGTAGGCCACCGCGTCGGCGGAGCGACATGCGGACACCACGAGGGCGGCCACGTCGCGCCGCTCGTGGGCCGGGGCGATCTGCAGGGCGCGGAACAGCTCGGTGAGCATGTCCGGCAGCTCGCGCGCGATGCGAACGTACTGCGCGGCGAGCCGCCAGGTGACGGCGTCTTCAACGGCGGCGCGCAGGTCGGGGAACGGGCGGACCGGGCCGTCGTCGGGCAGGTCGTAGGCCGCGATGGCGGCCGACAGGATGGGGATCGCCTGCTGGAGTCGGGTGCTCGCCTGAGCTCGGTCGGCCAGCAGGAGAGACGGGTCGAGGCCGAGCGCGCCAGCGATTGCCTCGAGGACGCCGTCGCCTGCGCCCCGCGCTCCGCGTTCGATCTTGCGCAAGGTGCCCACGTGGATGTTGGCTGCGCGGGCCAGCTGCTGCTGGGTGAGGCGCGCGACGCTTCGGTGGTAGGCGATGCGTCGTCCTATGCCCGTGCTGGGGTGTGCAGGCATGATCGCTCCGGGGTCGAGGCGTCCACTTCGGACTGTAGTGGCGCCGTCGCAGTTCCGCCCACGTCATGAGCAGATCCGTCGATTACTCGATTGGGAGGTTGGCGAGTTCGGTCAGGGTGGTGATGCGCCAGTCGGCGGCCGCCGCCACCGGGTCGTCGGCCCACAGGTAGCCCCATGGGCCGCGGCGGATGTGTGCGGTGCGCAGCCCGGCCGCCTTGGCGGGGACGATATCGTTCGCCGGGTGGTCGCCGACGTAGACGATTTCGTTCGGAGAGGCGCCGGCGAAGTCCAGAAGCCGGGCGAAGAACTCGGGTGCTGGCTTGGCCACGCCCCACTCGCCCGATGTGGAGATCGCATCAACGGGAAGGTCCAGCTCGCGCAGGAGTTCTGCTGCGCGAGTGGTCTGGTTTGCAGCGATCAGGACCCGATGTCCTGCCTCACGTAGCGCCGTCAAGGCTGGCCGGACGTCCGGGTAGAGATCGGACTCGTCGAGTTGCTCGCCGAGGCCGGCGGCCTCTCTCGCGGCGTACTCGACGGCGAGGTCGATGTCGGGGCGGAGGAGGCGTACGGCGTCGGCGTTGTCGCGGCCCTGGGCGACGACCGCGCCGACGAGCGCGGACAGGGTGTGCCTGGGGATGTTCAGCCAGTCTGCCCATGAGGCCCAGTAGCGGTCGTCGCGGACGATGGTCTCGCCGACGTCGAAGACGAAGCACGTAGTCACTGGCCGAGCCTATGGCCGGACCGCACGGTCAGGCCAAGCGCCTGGGAAGCGGCTTGGACGCCTGACCGTGCGGCGTACACGCCCCTCGCCGAACAGGCCGTGCAGACCACGTAAGGACCGTAACTCGCCGGTGATGTGGTACATCGCAGCATAGGGGGAAAGATCTCCTACTGTGAGGAATAATCCTCTACCTCGCGCCGAAAGATCCTTCTATGACAGGCGGCCGAACGGCCTCTATCGTCATAGCTGACGCCTGGGAAGCGCGGCGTCCCACCTCCTCACGGAGGGGGTGGGACGCTCCCTCGCAGGTCAGCTCGCACGCCGGTCGGCCAGCCCGGCAGCCGCCAGGCGTTCACGCCGCCGCTCCCGCAGCGACACCACGCCGAGCCGGACCCGCTGCGCGTCAAGCAGGGCCTGGCCCTTGCGCATCAGCTCGTGCACCGACTGCTTGGTGATCCCGAGGATGCGCACGATGTCGCCCAGGGTGTAGTCGCCGCCTTCCTTCGCGGCCCGGGCCGCCCGGGCAATCGCGCGGTGCTTTGTCCGGCGCAGGTCGTCCATCAGCTCATCGATGAGCACCAGGTTGGCCGGATCTCCGGCGGCGTGGTCCTCCAGCCGCCGGAAGAAGCGCGACAGGTTCGCGGCGAGCTCAGCCGGCTCGGTCACGCGGTCGCGGCGGCTCACCTCGTCACCATCCCGGCGTACCGCGCGCCGTACGTGCGAGCGATGCCGCGCGCCGCGGCTTCGATGCCGACGCCAGGCGGGATGTCGAGGTGGACCGCGCAGATTTTGCCGCGACGATCGTCGTGGCACTCGACGATGGCGAGCTGGTTGGCGGCGTCCGGCCGGTTGATCTCCCGCGCGGTGGCGGCGTCCAGGAGTTCGATGATGATCGTGTGGCCGGTCAGGTCGGGGCGGCTGACGGTCTTCTCCCGGGCCGGGGTGCTGGGGACAGCCCGGACGGTGGCGGTGGTCGCGTTCGGTGTTTCAGGGTCAGGCTGAACCTGACCTTCGGTCCGCTCTTCCTGGAGGTGCATGGGTGGGGGTCCTCTCGCAGAACAGTGTCTAGATGAGAATCACTGGCACCAACCTGTCCATCGTCGCCGGCGCGGCCCTGGCCCTCGCCCGCCTGGCGGGCCTGCCCCTGACCGTCCGAGCCCTCCTCGCCGCCATCGCCATGATCGGATTCGCTGTGGTGGCCAGACCGTCCCCGAGCGTCCTCCGCGCCCTCCTCATGGGGCTGGTCGCCGCCGTGGCCCTGGGCACCGGCCGAGCCCGCGACGGCGTCGCCGCACTCTCCGCAGCGATCCTCCTGCTGATCCTCTTCGTCCCGGAGCTGGCCCGCTCGTACGGCTTCGCCCTCTCGGTCTTCGCGACGGCCGGCATTCTCCTGCTCGCCCCCCGCTGGCGTGACCGCCTCGCAGGCGCCCCGCCCACGCCGCCCCACGCCCCCTCGGCCGTCTCACCAGGCCGGCAGCCACCGACAGACGGGCGGGCATCCCACGACGCCTCACCGGCACCCACAGCCTCGCGGAGAGCATCGCCCGACGGCACCGCCGCCCACAGCACCCCTGCGACCACCACCCCCACCCCCGCCTCGACCCCTGCGATCGCCTCCACCTCCCACCTGGTCTCGACCCCTGTGCTCGCTTCCACGCCCGCCCTCGCTTCCACGCCCGCCCTCGCTTCCACGCCCGCCCTCGCTTCCACGAATGAGTACGCCACCCCTGACTGGCACGCCACCCCTGACAGGCACGCCACCCCTGACTGGCACGCCACCCCTGACTGGCACGCCACCCCTGACTGGCACGCCACCCCTGACAGGCACGCCGGTGCAGACGCGCTCACGACCGCTCACCCCCTCAGCACCGCGGCCCCCGGCACCGGAGCGGATGTCGCCCCCATCGCCGCCGCGGCCCAGGCAGCGAACCCAGACCCGCCCCCACCCCAGGCGCGACGAGGTGTCCGGTTGCCCCGGTGGGCGGCGGAGGCGGTCGCGGTGCCGGCTGCGGCCCAGGCAGCGGTGACGCCACTCCTCGTGCTGATGTCCGGAGAGCTCTCTCTGGTGGCCGTTCCGGCGAACCTGCTCGCGGGGCCGGCCGTGGCACCGGCCACTCTGCTGGGGTTCGGCGCGGCCCTGATCGCCCCGTTCTGGCCTGAGGCGGCGCAGGCGATCGTCACCCCGGCCGGTTACGCGGTGGGATGGATCATCACGGTGGCGCGGTGGGCCGTGAACCTTCCGCTCGCCACCGTCCCCTGGCAGGGCGGCGTCGCTGGGCTGGCGCCGCTCGCCGTGGTGACGGCGGCGACCGTGATCGTGCTGCGACGCCGCGCCTGGCGGGCCGCCGTGCTGACCCTGGTGGGTGGCGCGCTGGCCGCGGTGCTGTTCGTACGCCCCATCGTGACGTCGTGGCCGCCGAGAGCGTGGCTGATGGTGGCGTGTGACGTCGGCCAGGGCGACGGCCTGGTGATAGCGGCCGGCCCAGGCAGAGGGGTGGTGGTCGACGCCGGTCCGGACCCTGTCGCCATGGACCGCTGCCTGCGGCGTCTCGGGATCACGGACGTTCCGCTGGTGATCCTGACCCATCCGCACGCCGACCACGTGGGCGGGCTCCCGGGCGTCCTGCGCGGCAGGAGCGTGGGCGCGGTCGTCGTCAGCCCGCACTCCTCAGCGACCCGCCACCTTTCAGGCCCCCACCTTCCGGCACGTCCGTACGCGGACCTGGCCCGGCGGGGCGTCCCCCGATGGACCGCCTCCCCGGGCAGCCAATGGCGGCTCGGGCCGTCCGAGGTGACGGTTCTGGCCCCCGACGCGGCGAAGGGCGACATGCACGGTCAGGGAGAGGGGAGCGCGATCAACAACTCCAGCGTCGTGGTCCACGTACGCTGGCGAGTCGGCTCGGCCCTCCTCAGCGGTGACATCGAAACGGAGGCTCAGCGCGCCCTGCTCGGCGGCGACCTCCCGCGAGCCGACATCCTCAAGGTGCCGCACCACGGCTCGCCGAGGCAGGACCCTGCCTTCTTCTCGGCCGTCGCGCCCCGCGCCGCCCTGATCAGTGTGGGCGCCGACAACGACTACGGCCACCCCGCCAAGCCCACGGTCGCGATCCTCCACCGCCTCGGCGCCCGCGTCTACCGCACGGACCACGCGGGCGACCTCGCGGTGGTCGAGCACGGGGGCCGCCTCGCCGTGCTCGCCCGCGGACGGTAGGGCCGCGACGGGCGGAAGCACGGGCACTCGAACGGTGCTCGTCCGCGGACGGTAGTGCCGCGACCCGCGGAAGCACGGGTCTCGTGGAAGAAGCACCGGAGTGGGTGGCCGGTCGTGGAGTCGTCCGCGTCGGGGCGCTGCATGAGCGCGTCGTGGTGACTCCTCCGCTCCCTGAAGGGAGCGGCTTCTCGCTAAGCCGCTTGCGCGGCCTGGCGAAGGGCAAGCCCTGCCCTGAGGATGTTGGTCGCCGCGTTCACGTCGGCGTGCGCCCGGTGGCCGCACGCCGTGCAGGCGAACTCGGCTTGGGTGAGGCGGTTGTCCTTCGCCACGTGCCCGCAGCGCGAGCACGTGCGGGAGGTGTTGCGGGGATCGACTGCGATCAGCTCTCGACCGGCGCTTTCAGCCTTGTGCGCGAGGATCGTCAGGAACACCCCCCAACCCGCGTCCAGGATGCTTCGGTTGAGCCCGGCTTTCTGCGCGACGTTACGGCCGGGGGCGTCGATCGTGCCGGACGCCGAGCGGGTCATGTTCGCGATCCGCAGGTCCTCGTGCACGATCACGTCGTAGCCACGGACCAGCGCCAAGGCGGCCTTGTGCGCGTGGTCGAGGCGCTGCCGCCGGACCTTGGCGTGCAGCGCGGCGACGCGGGCGACCGCCTTGCGGCGACGCTTGGAGCCCCGCTTGTTGCGGGCGAGGTCGCGCTGCGCCGTCGCGAGACGATCGGCGGTCGCGGCGAGGTGACGCGGGTTGGCCAGATGCTCGCCGTCGCTCGTGGTGACCAGCGACGCCACACCCAGCCTTGAGGTCCACGCTCGCCGTCCGGTAGCCAGCCCGCAGCTCGGCGAGCGCCTGATCGACGTGGCGGGAGGCGATCCGGCCCAGCACGTACGGGTCTTGCACGATCTCGTGGGCGCGGTAGTCCGGTGGGAGGCAGTCCAGCAGCCAGGCCATCGCGTGCGCCGCCCATCCAGGATCGTCGCCGGGCGGCGGGAGCTGCGCGGGCCATCCGGCCGAGCGGCCCGGCGTGGCGGGCTTCGCTCCCGGCGTGGTGTCGCTGCCTCGGGTCAGGTCCTCGTGCTCTTCGGCGCTGTAGTCGACGCCGGCCAGCGGGCGCACCCGATCCAGGGGCAGCCATTCCTCGCGCGCGACCAGGCCGCCACGCGGGCCGGGCGTGATCTCCACGTAGGACACCAGCACTTCCTCGCGTCCATCGGCGAGGGTGCGCCGTTTGAGCAGGTAGCCGGCCCCGTCGGGCAAGAGGCTGACTGCAGGTGGATCAGACATGACCCAACGACTCTAATCGAACGTGCGTGCTATTGCCCTGGCAGGGTGGGTATCTATTGGTGCTGATCGCCGGGCAGCGCCGGCGGGTGGCTGATTCACTGACGCACGCGGACGCCGAGACAGGCGCGGACGCTGGCGAAGGGAGTCGGGATGAGGAATCCTGGGCCGTTCGGCTTGTACGTGGAGGGCTGGGAGAACCGCAGCGTGTGGGGGTGGGATGAGGGGACCGGCAGCTGGTGGGCGCAGCTATGGCGAGACGACCTGCCCGACGATCCGGTCGCGGATGCGCCGCATGTGGGGATCGGCCCGCTGTATGGCCAGCACATCCCGGCCGTCAGCGGTCTGGTGCCGCTGATCGCGGCCGCTACCGGGGTGGAGCCAGGCCGCGTCGACCAGGTGCTTGCCGAGAGCATGAGCTGACCGCCCCGGGTCCCCGCCGCCCGTCGGCGTAGCCGGCGGGGCCCGGGTGGTCAGCGAGGCAGGTCAGCGGAACAGGCCAGGCCCGCGGCTGACCCCCTGGCCGGGTGGCGGCCGGTATGCGGGTCCAGCCGAGCTATCGGCAAACCGGCCATGCGTCGATCTCGACCCGCGTGACCCGGGGATGAGATGCAGCGATTCAGCGGAGTCCACTGGCGCGGCAGGAAGGCCACCATGGCTTTGACGGGCCTCTGGCGGCGCGCCACGGACGAGCAGATCGGAGCCGGGCGTCATTGATCAATGGCTATTGAAGGATGAGCGTGGTCGAACCAATCGAGGCGAAGCCGTGCGCCTGTGCGTTCTTCTACGATGGCTAGGGCGGTTGCCTCAACGGCTGGCCAGGGGTCACGTTGGGCCGCAGACAGAGCAGCCAGTTCGGCTCGGACTGAGTCGAGGTCCTCGCCGACAGCGTCGGCTGGGTCAAGATAGGGGACGGCTGCGATAATGCGCCCATCCCGGGCATGGATCATCCGTCGGCTCAGTGCCGTATGCCAGGAGACGTGCCAGACATCAACGTTGCGACTGAGCTGGGCGATGAAGTCCGGGTCTGGCGTGTTGCTCGTTCTGTGGAGGTCGACGATCATCACGGCTTCATCCGTTGCGTCGAGTATGACCGCGTTGTCCGTGTAGGCATCCTCGAAATCGCGCTCGACGATGTCAGCGTGGCTGTTCCCGGCCAACCGCTGCGCGACATCGCTCAGCGTCAGTGGTCCGACTCGCGGCCGTAGAACCGTCCATGCAAACTCCTCGGTGAGCCAGCTGCCGTCTCCGAGGAGGAGTTCTGCGTAACGCTGCGCTGTTTCCTGGAAGTTCATTCTCGATCTCTCGTTGTCCAGTGACAGCCGCGTGGCGGGAGAATATGCTCTCTCCCGCCACGCGGGCTAGTCCCTAGTCTTCCGGCAGGTCTTTAAAGAAGTCTGATTTCTGGTCGATCGGCTGGAAGCACAGGTCCTTCATAGGTTCGACGCTGGTGAGCTTGGTGGCGAAGCGGTTGAAGAAGTGATGGCCGTACAGGATCCGATCGCGGTTGTAGAGACGGGTCAGTGCTTTGCCCGCCTCTCCGTTTTGTGCCTTCGACATGGAGCACACCGAGAAGTTTCGGTGTTTGTCATTCTCAGCGTGCCGGGTTCCCGAAGATTGGAACGGGTATTCGTCGCACTCCTGAGCGGGCCAGATGGCACCGGGCCACAGGCTGTCGCATCGTGCTTTGGCCCGGGAGTTGCTGTTCTTTGCCCACGGGTCGTCGACGCGCCACAGGTAATTGGCCTTGGTGGGGCGCTGGGTGCCGTTCACCGCGCATCCGACAATGGTTTTGGCCGAGTCCTTGGGGTAGGTGTCGGCCGACTGGTAGCAGGCCTTCCAGTAGTGCTTATAAGCGACGTCGTACTTGGCTCCCATCCGCCACTCGATCGACGACAGCACGGGAAGCGTGCACCCGCCCGCCCGCTCCGCGATGTACCGGGCGGAATCGCAGGTGATCTGCGCCTTTTCCTCGATCGTGCCGTACTCGAAAAGGGGCAGGTGGCCGCTGCTGGTCATGTGCACGTACGGCTTGAACACGCAGGTGGCGATCTTCTCCGGGCTGTTGAGAGCGTGAGCCGGGTCGGAGCGGAATCGGAAGGTGGCGAGCTTGGACCACTTCCCGTCATCGGTTTCGTCCGCGGCCTCGATCCAGTCCTCAACCTCCATGGTCAGATGGTTTTTCTGAGTGGCGCCTTGGAAGGTGGTGACATCACGGCATGCCGTCTGACCCGGCGTGGGAGTCATACCAATGGTGAGCGGGACATCGTCATTTTTGAAGATGTCGATGCCCGTCGACCTGCTGTGGCCGACGTACAGGTCGAACCACATATCGCGGGTGGTCGCCCCAGCGTCAAGATCTGTCTTGCCGCTGAAGGTCTTAGCCACCAGCATGACCTTACCGGACCATTCTAGATCCGCGTCGACGTCGATACCGTCACCGTCGGAGCCGATCGTTCCGCTGAATACTCCGAGCTCATGGAGCATGCAGCCGCTGAAGCGGTTCTTCATCAGGCCGTAAGTGCGCGTGCGCCAGCCATGGTTTTCCCAGCAGGTTTCCGGGGAGATCCTGTCGTAGCGGCCGGCGGCGAGTGCCGTGGCACTTGACGGAGCCTTCTGCGCGGCGGCTCCGCTCGGGGCCGTCGGGCTGCCGTCCGTCAGCGCGAACACTTCGTCGTCGATGAGATCACGGCCGTAGACCCAGACTTCGTCGATGCTGCCGTTCATGGCCGTGCCGAGCGTTAGCGGCCCGGATGACTTCCAGGGAGTGAAGGTGAGTGTGCTGCTTCCGATCGGCCTGCCGTCCAGGTAGAGCGTGGCTGTGTTGGAGTCGTGCGTGTACACGGCGGCAAGGTGGAACCACTCGTTGACCGGCGCCTTCATGCCGGAGAACACCCCCTCGACGCTGGGACTGGCGGTATCCGCGCTGGTGAAGGTGAAGATCAGGCCACGCTCAGGGTCGTTGCCCAGTTGGAAGGGGGCCTGGTTGGTGCCGCGCTGTTCAAGCGCGGTGTACGTGCCGTCCTTGTCCCACCTCAGCCATGCCGCCACAGTGAAGCTCTGGTCGGTATTGATGACCGCCTGAGCGGTCTGCGCCAGCGGGCCGGGAATGGGCTGATCAAGCTTGACCGTGACAAGTTGCCAGTCCGACCAGGGCGATGCTGTCTCGCCGACGACTGCGCGAGCTCGCCAGCGTAGCTTCCACCCGTCTACCAGTTCGCCGGCTGGGACGGTGACGTTTGCCTGCGTTCCCGAGGTCACGTTGTCCGCGGCGCCGGACCAGATCGGACCCGTGCCCTGCCCGGGGACTGCCGGGTCGTGCTCGACCTCGAACTCGGCCCTGAGCGTTCCGCCGAGTGGGTCTGTGACCTGCGCCAGCAGGCTTGGGGTGAGCGAGGCGGTATGCAGCTTCCCGTCGATGACCTGCGACGGATTGACCTGCAAGGCCCCTACCGTTGGCCCGGTGCCCGGGTCGGGGACGTCAACCGTCACCTCCTGCCATGCCGACCACGGTGACGAAACCGAGGTAGCCGCGTTCACCGCGCGGGTGCGCCAGCGGATCTTCCAGCCGTCGACCAGCCTGCCTGCGGGAACGGTCACCACGGCCTGCTCGCCGGAGGTGACCTCAGGTGAGGTTCCGGTCCAGATCTGGCCGCTGCCTTGTGCGGTCGCGGCCGGGTCGTGCTCGACCTCGAACTCGCCAGTCAGGCTGCCGCCGGCGGTGTCGGTGACGGTCACGGCAAGCTGGGGGGTGAGCGAGCCGGTCACCGTGACACCATCCACCGTCTGTGCCGGGGTGATGGCTGGGGCGGAGATGACTGGTTGCGATGCCGCTCCGCTGGTGGTGATGGTCAGCGTCGGCGGCAGGTTGAAGTCGGTGTTCTCGGAGGAGGTGAATACCCGGTAGTTGTTGATGTTCGCCTCGCCGGGCGACTTGAGTACCAGGCCGTAGTTGGCGGCGCCGGCTGCCCAGTCCTGGGCGATGCCGGTGACGTTCCAGTCCATGGTGTCCGGGTAGGTGGCGCAGTCCTGGTTGACGCCCTTGAAGTTGGTGGAGGCGTCCTCGGTGGTGAGGGCGGGCTTGTTGGCCCAGTACAGATTGTCCGGGTCCCACGTATCGGTGAGGCGGGCGACCTGGATGCCGTTCGCGAGCGCGGCGCCGCAGTTGTGGCTGTCGATGGTGTTCATCGACAGCTTGGCGTCGGTTACCGTGCTGCCCTGCAGGCCTGTGGTGTCGAACTGCAGATGTACCCGGGCCTTCGTTCCGCCCGTCATGGTGCCGGCAAGCATGTACGGGTTATCCGGCAGCGCGGGAGAGCCGTCGGAGTCATTCGTGCTGGTATCGACGTCGACGCTGAGCGGCAGCGTCACCGCCGCAGCCAGGCGCACCGGATAGGTGGTGGCGGCATCGGCCAGGAACTTCTGGTCGGGCTTGACCACCAGTTCCGTACGCCCGTCCTTGGTGGCCAGGTCCAGGCCCGCCGCGCCGCGCTTGACTGGCAGCGGGCGGTCCTTGGTGCCGCCGTCCGACACGGCCGGACGCGTTCCCGCGGCGACCAGCTTCTTGTCCTGGCCCTTCAGCAGCAGTCGGCCGCCCTTGCCCTCGGACAAGGTCAGGCCCTCACCTTCGACGCCGATCCGCAACTCCACCGGCGTGGCAGGCCGCTGTCGCAGCACTACCTCATACCGGAAGCCGGTCGGCAATGCCGTCACTACCAAGTCGGCACCGGCCCCGACGGCGTCGGTGTAGGTGGCCACACTGCCCTTGACCGTCGGCTTCGGCAGCAACGTCGGCCAGCGCAACGCGTACGACTTCCCATCCGCCGTCATCTTCACGAACGGATCCGTGCCACCGGTGGAAAACACCACCAGGGCGCCCTCGGCGAGGGCCTTGGGCCGCAGCTTGCCGCCCTGCTCAGCCAGGGTGGTGTCGATCGGCATCCAGCGGCCGCCCTGCTTGACGCGTACTGGACCGGCCGCGACCTCAATCTTGAACGTCTTCCCGTCTGGCTGGGCGTAGGTGACGCTGGTCGCGGTTGTCTCAGCGCCTACCTCGACGGCGGACTTCTGCGCGACGGACTGTCGCGAAGCAGCGATTCGAGCCGGCTGCGAGCTCTGCGCCTCAGGAGGTGCGGTGGACTCACTGGCGACGACCGCATTGGTCAGGGCAGAGTTGCTTACTCCGGAAGTCCACGTGACTCCGTTGTTCACCGTGGCTGTGTGGTTGTTGCCCGAGACGTCAGCCGCGCTCGTCCCCGTTGCCTCGCTGAACGGCCAGCGTGCAGTTACCCCCTCCTCGGGGGAGGGCAACGGTACTTGCAAGTCGTCGGTCGATGTGGTGGCGTCCTGATCCGACGAGGACCGATAGGCCAAGTCTTCCTCGAAGGTGGCCGAGGGGGGCTCGGGCAGTGTGTTCGACACCCGACCGCGCGCCGCCCACGCGTTGAGCTCGGTAATCGACGTGGGCCTGGTCTCATCTGGGCTCATCAGCAACGCGCCGACCACCGGGGTGGGCGGGAGCTCGAAGTCCACGGTGAGGATGGGCGGGTGAAGTTGCCCCTTGCACGCCTCCAGCGGGACGCTCCTGCAACCGCCTGCCTCGTCGGTCCGGTAACGGCGCCAGTTGGTGATGTCCGACTCGCTGCCGGCGCTGAGCTGGACGCCATAGTTGGAGGCACCGTCCGACCAAGCCTGGACGATCTCGTCGATCGAGTAGACCAGGTCCCATTCCTTGCCTGCCCAGCTTGCGGCTCCGCTGGTGCAGTTGGGACTGTAGGCGGCGCCCTCGGTGATCTGACCCGTTGAGGTGACCGAAGGCTGGCTGTTCCACGTCATGGTCGCTTCGTCCCAGAGCGACGTGACTCGTCGGGTGGTGATCCCGGAGCCGACGTAGGTCCCGCAATCGTTGGACAGATGGTTCCACAGGATCAGATCGGCGTTCTGCACCTTGAGGCCGCGGAACTCGGCGGGCATGTCGGGGAACTTGATGTAGCTGCGCCATTTGACGGTGCCGCTGTTGGACTTGCCGACCAGGATCCGGTCCAGTGTGAAGTTGTCCCAGCTGTCCGGGTAGTCGGCGTTGTTGACGAAGGTGTCCCAGCCCTGCTTGGGCAGACCGCCCGCGCCGGTGTGGGTCTCCCACCAGTCGGCCGCCACGGCCGCCATGGTCACGGGATAGGTGACCGCAGGGTCTGCCAGAAACGCGGCATCTGGGGCGAACACCAGCGACTTACCGTCGTCATCGAGGCTGATCGCGGCTTTGCCGACCTTGCCTTCGTCGATGGGGGCGTAGGCGTCGGCGGCCGTGGCGTCCTGCAGGAGTGTCGGCCGCAGTTCGGTCAGCGTCTTGCCGTCCTTGCCCACGATGATGGGCCGGCCAGCGGCGTTCTTCTTGAACGACAGGCTCTCGGGTAGATCGACCGGCACTCGGGTAGATCGACCGGCACTCGGAAGGAGACTGGTCCTGTAGGCCGCTCGGCTATGGTGATCTGCTGCCGGAACCCGGTCGCGTCTGCAGTCACCACCAAGTCGCGGCCCTTACCGTAGACACCGGGATAGGTGGCGGTGTTGCCCTTCAGACGGGGGCCGGCAGGGCCGACGGCGTGCCGACCTTCGCAGTGGCGTCAACTACCCGGCTCTTGAGCAGGGTCTTGTCCCGGCCAGCAGACAGGACAAGACCGCCATGCGCCGCCTTAGGCCTGATGGCGCCATCCACCTCAACGAGGGTGGTGTCGATCGGTGTGAAGCCCGTGTCGCCGGAGTTCTTGACCCGGATCGGCCGGGAATGCATTTCCATCCGGACCGTCTTGCCGTCCGGGTTGGCATAGAAGGTGGCACTTTCCGAGCGCATCGACTCGATCTCGACGCGCCTGTTGTGCTTCTTCGCCTGTTCCAGCGCCTTGCCGGTGGGGGTGCCTAGCGGCGACGCCGCCGGGGTGGCGGGGGCGGGAGTGGGGGTCGGGGTTGGCGTGGGCTCCTGGGCGACTGCGGGCGCGCTCATCAGCGAGAACGGCAGCGTCAGGGCCGCGACCAGGGCAGCGCGGCGGCACGTCCGGCGGGATAAACCAGACGATGTGCGTGTTGTGGTCACTCGTGCCTTTCATTTACATAAGCGGCAAAACGGAGTGATCATGACATGGGCGTAAGTTATCTGTAAAGATCCTTATTAGCGGCAGGAAGACACGTTCTGTGATCATTAAGCGGTGTACGCGCGCAGCTGTGGCGCGATGACCTGCCCGACGATCCGGTCGCGGATGCGCCGCATGTGGGGATCGGCCCGCTGTATGGCCAGCACATCCCGGCCGTCAGCGGTCTGGTGCCGCTGATCGCGGCCGCTACCGGGGTGGAGCCAGGCCGCGTCGACCAGGTGCTTGCCGAGAGCATGAGCTGACCGCCCCGGGTCCCCGCCGCCCGTCGGCGTAGCCGGCGGGGCCCGGGCGGTCAGCGGGACAGGCCGGGCCCACGGTCGACGCCGTGGCCGGGTGGCGGCCGGTATGCCTCATTCCGGCGCTGGCGTTCCTGTTCGCGCTGACGGCCGGGTGCCGGCCTGGTGGGGTCGTCCTGGCGGGCCTGGCGCTGGCGCTGGGCGTGTTCGGCGCGGGCGGCGCGTTCGACGTCGCGCCGGTCGGGCGGCAGGTCGGCGCGGCGTTGCTGTTCCTGCTGGACCGCCGCGAGCTGGGCGTGGGCCAGGTCGTGGTTGTGGCGGGCCCGGCCGGCGCGCTGGCTGGCGTCGTCGACGTCGACGGCCCGGGCGCCGCGCAGCGCGTTGTCGAGATCGCGTTCCAGGTCTGCATGGCGGCGGCGGACCATCGGCCACACGTTGCCCGGCGGCGCTTGGGCGGCGGCGCGCTCGGCGGCTTCCTGCAGGGCCGGGCCCTGCAGGCGGACCGGCTCCAGGCGCTCGCGCACGGCCACCAGCTCGGCGCGGACTCTGGGCAGGTCGGCCTGCAGTTGGCGGCGGCGGGCCCGGTGTGAGGGGCGCAAGCTGCCCAGCGAGTCGAGCTCGCGCTGGAGGTCTACTTCGCGCTGGCGCAGCTGGTGGATCCGCTCACGGCCGTCGCTGACGGTCTGCCGGGCGTGTTGCAGCTCGCGCCCGGCGGCTTCGGCGGCGTCGATCTGGCGGACCTGTTCGGCGAGCCGTGCCCGCGTCTGCTGCAGCGCCTTCTCGGCGGGGCCGCCGCCGTCGCGGGTGTAGCGGCGGGCGTCCTGGTCGGCGGCCTGCAGGGCGGCGGCCGCCGCGGTGACGCGCTCGGTGAGCGGGCGGGTGCGGGCGGCCAGCTGCGCGGCGGTGAGCATGCCGACTCCGTGCGGGAGCTGGCTCAGGGCCAGCAGGGCGCTGGCCCTCGTGATGCCCGCCATGCTGGCCGCGACGGGGATCCACGCGCTGCTGCAGGCCGCCGGCGAGGACGGCGACGACCGCCACGCCAAGATCCGTGAAGCCATCGACGCCTTCACCGGCACCAGCGAGGTCCTGGCCACGATGGTGCCGTGATCCCCCCGTTTGGGGAGACGAGCCTCTGCCCCTTCCTGCTCAGTGCGTGACCAGCTACAAACGATGTGTGCAGCATCTGTACTGGGACCTCGGAGAGACCGGGGCCGGCGCCTGCTTCGAGGTGGACTGGCGCGGCTCGACCGCCCGGGTGGCCCTCATGGACAGCGAGGAATACCAGTCCTACCTCGATGAAGAGGCCTATCAGTACCACGGCGGCTTCTACGACTACAGCCCCATCGTCTTGCAGGTGCCCTACGACGACTACTGGTATCTGATCGTCGACAGCTACGACCGGGTCAAGAAGGTCACCGTCGAGCAGCTCTTCGACTGAAGCCTGGCGCTCATGAGGTGAGTCGTGGCGGCGCTGTTGATCATGGGATCAGTAGAACGCGCGCCTGCCCGCGTGGCCGCGCGTGCGGGAGGACGCAGGTCGGCTCGTCAGGGTGCGGAGTGGGGGCCGGCGATGCGGGCGGCGTGGCGGTAGTCGGCAGCGGTGGAGCGGTGGCTGCGGGCGGCGCCGGCGATGCTGGTGGCCACCGACGCGGTGCGGCGGGCGAGCTCGGCGAGCTGCGCTTCCCAGCCGGTCGACGGGTCCACGGCCGCGCGATCGGTTGTGTCACTGGCGGCGTCGCCGTGCGGCTCACTGCCGGCGGGCGCGGGCGTGCCAGTCGACACGGTGGCGGTGTGGAGGGCGGTGAGCTCGGCGGTCAGGCGGGCGAGCTGGTCGACGTCGGCGGCCAGGCGGCGGCTGCAGGTGCGCGAGGTCCTGCAGGGCGCGGGCGGCGCGGTCGCGGGCGCGGTGGGCGGCCTGGCGGCAGGGCTTGCCGCACTAGATGGCCGGGCGGCCGCGGCGCGCGGCGTGGATCGGGCCGGCGCTGACGGGGCAGGAGCTGGTCAGGGGAGCGGTCATCACCTCGCTGCCTTCCATACGGGCTCGGGGTTGTCGGGGGGATTGGCGTCGTGGCGGCCGCCGTCGGCGCCGGACGACGCAAACGCCGGGCTACTGGTCGTCGGTGTCGTGCGTGGTGGGCTCGGCGCGGGTGGCCAGCATGCGCTCCAGCCAGGCCCGTTCGATGGCCACCGCGGCCGCGTCGACCGCGTCGACCGCGTCGACCGGGTCGACCGGCTCGGCAGGGGCAACCGGGATGTCGGCACTGCTCTCAGGGGTGTTCTCGGGGGCGGGCGGTCGGCCGGAAGCGCCGGTGACCTGAGCGAGCCAGGCGCGCTCGCCCGCGACGGTGGCGGGGTCGTCGAAGTCGGGCGGGGTTTCGCCGGGCAGCGCCTGGCGGCCGACGACGTTGCGCTAGAAGACTACTTCGTCCCCAGGTCTCACGAGAGTCTGACAGAGAGGGGTCCCCTCGGGAGGCTCTGATGGTGGGAAGTTCGAGTACGCGGCTGGACGGTTGGCATGGCATGCTGCTCGGCATGGCGGGAACCGAACCAGCGCCCGTGACCTTGGTCATGGGCGACGAGGAGCTGCTGGCCGAACGGGCGGTTCGTGCCGTCGTCGAGGCGGCGCGAGCCGCCGGGGCGGGGGCGGAGGTGCACGACCTCGTCGGCGGGAAGGTGGGGCAGGGTGAGCTGACCCAGCTGACCTCACCATCCCTGTTCGGCGACCGCTCCGTGGTGGTGATCAGATCTGCTCAGGACCTGCCGAAGGAGGTCATCGCCGAGGTGGTCGCCTACGCCGGGCGCCCGTCCGAGGACACGGTCCTGGTGCTCTCGCATCCCGGCGGGGTGAAGGGCAAGGCACTCGTCGACGGGTTGAAGAAGGCCAAGGCGCACGTCGTCACCGTCAGCAAGGTGACCAAGGCGGGGGAGCGGCTCGACTTCATCAGGGGCGAGTTCAAGCGGGCCGGGCGGTCCATCGCGCCGGACGCGGCTCAGGCGCTGCTCGACGCGGTGGGTAACGACCTGCGGGAGCTGGCGGCGGCGTGCAGCCAGCTGATGTTCGACACCGAGGACAAGACGGTGGGCGCGGCGGCTGTGGCGCGCTACCACAAGGGGCGCGCGGAGGTCACGGGGTTCAACGTGGCGGACGCGGCGATCGAGGGACGGCTCGCCGAGGCCTTGGAACAGTTGCGGTGGGCGCTCGGCACGGGGGTCGCCCCCGTCCTCCTGGTGAGCGCGCTGGCGGGCGGGCTGCGGTCCGTCGCCAAGGTCGGCGGTGCACCGCGGAACCTCCGCGGCGGGCAACTCGCCAGCCATCTGGGTATGCCGCCGTGGAAGATCGACCGGGTCAAGCGGCAGCTGAACGGCTGGGGTCCGGAGGGGCTGTCCCGCGCGATCCAGGCGATCGCCGACGCCGACGAGCAGGTCAAGGGCGGCGGCGCCGACCCCGCGTACGCCCTGGAGCACGCGGTTCAGGTCATCGTGGCCAGCCGGATGGGCCGCTGATTCGCCGTTCCGCTGCTCGGACGGTTCCTGAGCTCCGCCCTCGGATGGCTCCCGGCCTCCGCTGCTCGGACGGTTCCTGGGCTCCGCCGTTCGGATGGCTTCCGGGTGAGGCCCCCGGCACGGCCGCCGGATCGAGCGGCAGGGGAGAGGCTGGAGTCAGGAGGGTGATTCGACGCGGGAGAGCATGCGCTTGAGCAGCCCGTTGAGGGCTTCGCGGTCGGCCGGGTCCAGGGCGGCCACCATCTGGGCCTCGACCTCCGCCCCTACCGTCATCGCCGCCATCCACAGGTCGTGGCCCTTGCCGGTGAGCTCGACGTCCACCCGCCGCCGGTCGTCCGTGCCGCGTACTCGCCTGATGAGCTGCGCCCGCTCCAGGGTGTCCAGGCGCCCCGTCATGCCCGCGGGTGACAGCAGCAGCTCGGCGGCCAGCTCTGAGGGGGTGGCCGAGCCGCCCCTGGCCACCAGCCGGTGCATCGTGTCGAACTCGAACTTCTGGAGGCCGACCTCCGCCAGCACCGCCTCCTTGGTGTGGGCGAGGTGTTTCACGAGGAGTTGCATGCGGGTGACGATGCCCTCCGCCAGCTCGTCGAACGGCGCTTTGCCGCGCCAGCGGGCCAGGTGGCGATCGACCGAGTCTTCCACCCGCCAGATCATACGACACAGTCTATTTTGTTGACGAAATATTAGCTGACGAAATAGTGTCTCGCGGCATGATGACCCGCCTGCTGATCGGGCGCGCCCTTTCGGCTCTCGCCACGGCCCTGATCCCCACCACTCTCACCCTCGCGGTGCTCCGCACGACGGGCAGTGCCGAGGCGCTCGGGCTCGTGCTGGCCTGTGAGCTGGCGCCCCTGCTGTTGTTGCTGCCGGTCGGCGGGGTGCTGGCCGACCGGCTCCGGCCGGAGCGCGTCGTCCTGCTGGCAGACCTGGTGCGCTGCCTGGCCCAGACCGCCACCGGCGTGGTGCTGCTCGTGGGCACGCCACGGGTGTCCGACCTGGCGGTCCTGTCCGCGGTGTCGGGGGTGGCGATCGCGTTCGGCATGCCGGCCGTTCCCCGGCTGGTGGCGGGGGCGGTGCCGGGACCTGACCGGCTACGGGCGAACGCGCGCATCGGCGTGGCCACCAGCGTGTCCAGCGTGATCGCCCCGGCACTGGCGGGGGCGATCACGCTGGCGGCCGGGCCGGGCTGGGCGGCGCTGCTCACCGCGTCGGCCTACGCCTGCTCGGCCCTCACCCTGGGTGGCATCCGTACGGCGGCGCGACCACGGCGCGATCACGGGGAAACATCGGCGTTCGGCCGGGACCTGGTCGACGGCTTTCGGGAGATCAGGAGCCGCCCGTGGTTCTTCCGGAGCGTTCTCGGCCACGGCGTCTGGCACTTCGCGGCCGGCCTGTTCCTGACGCTCGGCCCGCTCACCGTGGTCCAGCGGCTCGGGGGCGAGCCCGCGTGGGTGCTGGTCGTGCAGTGCGGCACGGTGGGCCTGGTCGCGGGCGTCTTCGCCGCGCCCCGGCTGCCGATCGCCCGGCCCATCGTCGCGGTGCAGGTCGCCGCGGCCCTCTACCTCGCGCCGATGGCGGCGCTCGCCATCCCGGCCCCGGCCTGGGTGATCGCGGGTGCCTACGCGGTGGCGATGTTCGGTCTCGGACTGCTCAGCCCTCTGTGGGAGACGGTCGTGGCCGGGGAGGTGCCGGAGGGCGCGCTGGGTCGCGTGCGCTCGTTCGACCAGCTCATCTCGTTCGCGGCGCGGCCGCTGGGGCTGGCCGTCGCGATGCCGCTGGCCGGCGTGACCGGCACCACGCTCCTGCTGCTGGTCGGCGGCGTGCTGGTCGCCTCCGCCAATCTGGCCGCCATCGCCAACCTGGCCGTGGCCCGCACCTCGGCGGGGGTTCCCATGCCGGGCCGCGGTGCCCGCCCCGGGTGCGGCGTCCAGCCCGCCTCAGGCCCGGCGTCCAGCCCGCCTGGCGGCGTTCGTCCGGACTCCTGAGGGACGGCCTCGCGGAGGACGCCGTCGCTGATCTCCAGGACGCGGTCAGCCGGCGTCATGAGGCCAGGGTCGTGGGTGGCGACCAGGGCCGTGACGCCCTCGCCGCGGACCACACCGATCACCAGGGCGTTCTCGGCCAGGGCGGTGACCTTCCGGCCGGCCGCCACGACCCGCCCGGCGTCCGGCCGGTCGAGCCCGCCGCGCAGCCGGTACGCGGAGGCGACGCGATGTGATATCGAAACTGTTACTCAAGCCGGCGTGTGAGCCCTGGCGGGCCGGCCACAGGATACGAAAACGCCGCACTCCGGACATGGGAGTGCGGCGCTCAGGTCGAATCAGGCAGGACGCCTTGACCTACTTGGCGGCCAGCTCGGCGGCCTGCTTGGCGATCGCCGACTTGCGGTTGGCGGCCTGGTTCTTGTGGATGACGCCCTTGCTGACGGCCTTGTCGAGCTGGCGCGCCGCGACGCGCTGGAGCGCCACGGCCTGCTCGACGTCGCCCTGCTCGGCGGCCTCACGGAACTTGCGAACGGCCGTCTTCAGGGACGACTTGACCGCCTTGTTGCGCAGACGAGCCTTCTCGTTCTGCTTGTTGCGCTTGATCTGGGACTTGATGTTCGCCACGAAGAAGCCTCGGTGAAAGTCTGGGTGATGGATGGGGCGCGCGGGCTCGAGAGAGGGCGCGCCACACGCAGTTGAACAGATTACCAATAACCCAGGTGGCTGCTCAAATCAACGACCCGGGTGAGCTCCGTCAGATGAGCCAGTGGGTAGCGTACTCCCTCCAGTCCTGCTCCGTCGCCGCGAAGTCCACGTACATCGCCAGGCCGAATCTCTCCCGCCGCCCGTGCTCCGACAGGGCCAGTCTGGCGGCGCGTGCCGTGACGGCCACGCTCTCGGCGCTGTCGCCGAGCGGCAGGCCGTGGTCGTGGTAGGCGGGGGCGCCGACGAAGAGCTGCCTGTCCGGGGGCACCAGGTCGAGGGCCAGGACGGCCTGCCGGACGACGTGCCCGCCGTACAGCGACTCCAGCGGCATGCCGGAGTCGTACGCCATCACCGCGACCTGGTCGACGCGCTGGGCCACGCTCCTGAAGTAGTCCTGCGACCAGTACTTGTCGTGGTCGAGGACCGCGCGGGTGGCCGGCCGCATCAGCGGGAACGGCTCGATCTGCGGCGTCGAGGTGGACAGCAGCCGGGTCAGCGGCCGGGTGCGGTCGAGCAGGTCGAGGAACTCCTCGTCGCCGCTGCCGAGGGGCTCGAAGTTGTAGTGGACGCCGTCGAAGCCCGTCTTCATGATCTCGCGGACGCCGTCGAGCACGTTCGCCCGGGAGCGGGCGTCGTCCAGGTCGAGGACGCCGTCCACCTTCTGGCCGAGCCAGGCGGAGACGCGGACGCCGGGCAGGTGCTGGCGCACCCAAGCAACGAAATTCCGGCCGTTCGGGTATTTGGCAGGATCTAACCGGCCATCAGCTTCGAACGGTCCCGCATGCACGTACAGGTCCTTGATCCCGGTCCTGCGCAACCGGACCGCCAGCGCCGCCACATCCGCCTCCGCGCGGCGCCCGTCCACCCACATGTGCCCCATCCAGAGGGCGTCGTGGCCCGTGCTCTTCGCCCAGCCCGCGGGCGCGCCGGTAAACTGGACGCGGAACGCGCCGGCCACCAGGCCGACCAGCGCGACCACGACGGCCAAGGCAAGCGCGACCAGGCGCAGGCCGCGGCGGACGACGGTTCGGGAGATCACCCGGGCATGTCACCATGAAAGACGCTTGACCTCAACCCTGTCGAAACGGACTTCGGTGCGCACTCAGCCTGGCCAGACCGACCCCGCGTTGATCCGCAACTTCTGCATCATCGCGCACATCGACCACGGCAAGTCGACCCTTGCCGACCGGATGCTGCAGATCACCGGCGTGGTCGACGAGCGTTCCATGCGTGCCCAGTATCTCGACCGGATGGACATCGAGCGCGAACGCGGCATCACGATCAAGTCCCAGGCCGTCCGCCTCCCCTGGGACGGCCACGTGCTCAACATGATCGACACGCCCGGCCACGTCGACTTCACCTACGAGGTGTCGCGGTCGCTGCAGGCGTGCGAGGGCGCGGTCCTGCTGGTCGACGCCGCCCAGGGCATCGAGGCGCAGACGCTGGCCAACCTCTACCTGGCCATGAACGCCGACCTGCACATCATCCCCGTCCTCAACAAGATCGACCTGCCCGCGGCGCAGCCGGAGAAGTTCGCCGAGGAGCTCGCCGGTCTCATCGGCTGCGACCCGTCCGACGTGCTGCGCGTCTCCGGCAAGACCGGCGCCGGCGTGCGGGAGCTGCTCGACCACGTGGTCGCCTCCGTTCCGCCGCCCGTCGGCCGGGCCGACTCCGCCGCCAGGGCGCTGATCTTCGACTCGGTGTACGACACCTACCGGGGCGTGGTCACCTACGTCCGAGTCTTCGACGGCCACCTCGGGCGGCGTGAGCGCATCCTCATGATGTCCACCAGCGCCACCCACGAGATGCTGGAGATCGGCGTCATCTCGCCCGAGCCCAAGCCGTCCGACCTCGGGCTCGGCGTCGGCGAGGTCGGCTACCTGATCACCGGCGTGAAGGACGTGCGCCAGTCGCGGGTCGGTGACACCGTCACCTCGGCCACCAAGTCGGCCGGTGAGATGCTGGCCGGCTACGAGCACCCCAAGCCCATGGTGTTCTCCGGCCTGTATCCCATCGACGGCGACGAATACCCCGAGCTGCGCGAGGCGCTCGACAAGCTCCAGCTCAACGACGCCGCTCTCGTCTACGAGCCAGAGACCTCGGCCGCGCTCGGCTTCGGCTTCCGGGTGGGCTTCCTGGGCCTGCTGCACATGGAGATCGTCCGCGAACGGCTGGAGCGGGAGTTCGGCCTGTCGCTGATCTCGACCGCGCCCAACGTCGTCTACCGTGTCGTCATGGAGGACGGCAGCGAGCTGACCGTCACCAACCCGTCGGAGTTCCCGTCGGGCGGCAAGGTCGCCCAGGTCTTCGAGCCGGTCACCAAGTCGACGATCCTGGCCCCGGCCGAGTTCATCGGCGCGATCATGGAGATCTGCCAGGGGCGGCGCGGTCAGCTCCAGGGCATGGACTATCTGTCGGAGGACCGCGTCGAGATCCGCTACACGCTGCCGCTCGGCGAGATCATCTTCGACTTCTTCGACCAGCTCAAGTCGCGCACCCGCGGTTACGCCTCGCTCGACTACGAGCCCGCCGGCGAGGCCGAGGCCGACCTGGTCAAGGTCGACATCCTGCTCCAGGGCGAGCCGGTCGACGCCTTCAGCGCGATCGTGCACAAGGAGAAGGCGTACGCCTACGGGGTCGACATGGCCAAGAAGCTGCGCGAGCTGATCCCGAGGCAGCAGTTCGAGGTGCCGATCCAGGCCGCCATCGGCGCCCGCGTCATCGCCCGCGAGAACATCCGCGCCATCCGCAAGGACGTCCTCGCCAAGTGCTACGGCGGCGACATCTCCCGTAAGCGCAAGCTGCTGGAGAAGCAGAAGGAAGGCAAGAAGCGGATGAAGATGGTGGGCCGGGTCGAGGTGCCGCAGGAGGCGTTCGTCGCCGCCCTGTCCACCGACTCCGGCTCCGCCGACAAGTCCAAGAAGTAGGAGCGCGGGCGGTCGCGGGTCAGCCGGACGGCGCCCGCCCCGCCCCGCCCCGCCTCGCCCGCCTTGGCCGCCTTGGCCGCGGTCCCCGCCTCCCGACCCGCCCGGTCTCCCGTCGCCTCCAACTCTGAGGGTCGGCCCCGCCGACCGTGGTCGCGTGCATGCCCGTACGCCGGACGATTTTGTCGGTGTCACCGGCTACCTTGAGGCAATCGAACACGCGTGCGACTGGAGGGTGTGTCGTGACTGCTGCTGAGAGGTTCGAACAGGCCGCCGTGCTGGGCGTGGCGATGGCCGAGGAGTTGCGCCAGCTGCTGCGGCGGCACGCGGTGGCGACCGGCGACGCCGGGGAGGGCATGGTGCTGGTCGACGTGCCTTACCCCGACGCGGCCGTGCTCGTCGCCGTGCTGGACGTGGCGGCCGAATGTTTCGGGAAACGCGGCGCCACCGTCGAGGAGACTCGGCAGGCCGCCCTGGAGACGCTCTTACAGCTGGCCGGGTTCGACGCCGAGTCGCAGTTGCGGCTGGCCCCGCCGGGCTCCCTCGCCTGCTCCTGAGCGTCGCCTGCTCCTGAGGGTCGCCCGCTTGTGGGGCTCGTCTCGCTCGTGACGCCCCCGACCCGCGCCGCTCGCGGGTGAAGTGTCGCTCGTGAGGGCCTGTCGCTCGTGAGGGTCGGGTCGTTGCGTCGGCGGATTGGGGGTCGCCGTTGGAGGGCGGCTGGATTACCGTCGGCCTCATGCGGGTCATCTCGGTAAATGTCGGGAAAACAGTCGAGGCGCAGTGGGCGGGAAGGTCGGGACACACAGCCATCGAGAAGAAGGCGGTGCCCTATCGAGTGGAGGTGCGGGCCGACGGGCTGGACGGTGACGAGCGGGCCGACAGAGTGCGCCATGGGGCGCCGAGCCAGGCGGTGTACGCCTATGCCCGGGAGGACTACGACTGGTGGGAGGCCCAGCTCGGCTACGGGCTGTGTGACGGCCGGTTCGGCGAGAACCTCACGACCGCCGGGCTCGACGTCACCGGTGCGATACTGGGGGACAGGTGGCACGTAGGCACGGCCGTGCTGGAGGTGACCGGACCTCGGGTGCCCTGTGTGGTGTTCCGCAATTGGATGGACGAGCCGGGGTGGGTGAGACGCTTCACGGAGGCGGGGCGGACCGGGGCGTACCTGCGGGTCGTCGAGCCAGGCGAGCTGGGCGCCGGTGACGAGGTGCGGGTCGATCGGCGGCCCGGTGACGGCGTGAGCGTGGCGGAGTCGTTCCGTGCCTATCACGGCGACAAGGCTCTGTTGCGCCGCATTCTGGAGCTTCCCGGCCACGCGGACAAGTGGGACACGGTGGCGGCCCGTTTTCTGGGCGATCACCATCCGTCCTGAGAGCCCCGCGCGACGTCATCGCCCGCTTCTTCCGGCCGCTGACCTGACTTCGCGCCACCGCCCAGGGGCCTGAGGACCGATCCTGCCTCGTGCCCGCCGCCTGTGGCTTCCCTCGTTCCGAGCCTTTCGTTCCTGGCCCCGGTCCTAGCCCCAGGCCACGGCCCTGGCCTCAGTCCTGGCCCCGGTCCCGGTCCTAGCCCCAGGCCACGGCCCTGGCCTCAGTCCTGGCCCGGGACCGGGTCGCGGGTCACGGCTGTTCGCAGTGCTGGAGTCCTCAGGCGGGGGCGCGCGTCAACGGAGGACCTTGTGCAGGGCGGAGGTGAGGGAGGCACGGTCGTCGTCCTGGTCGATGGACCACATCATCGCGCCGCCCAGCCCCTTGAGGCGAATGTAGGCCGCCTTCTGCGGCAGCGTCCCCGGATCGTCGTACGACCAGAACTCGTTGCCGTCGTACAGCCACAGCGACCCCGTGCGCAGGTCGCGGTGGCGCTTTCCGGGCTTGGACACCAGGTCCTTGTAGTCCTCGGTGCCCGCGGCCCAGGCGAGACGCCCGGATCGTAGGCCCGATGGACCAGGCAGTCAATGGCGGCGGGCAGACTGTAAGGCGTGCCATCCACCCTGCCCGACGGCGACGTCGCCCCCGCCTCCGGCGAACTGCCCGACAGCGCGCTACGCGGCCTCGGCGAGCGGCCGTTCGGCTTCTACGTGCACGTGCCGTTCTGCGTGACGCGCTGCGGCTACTGCGACTTCAACACCTACACCGCCGCCGAGCTGGGCCCCGGCGCCTCCCACCGCGACTACGCCGACACGGCCATCGCGGAGGTACGGCTGGCGCGCCGCGTCCTGGGCGACGCGGCGCTGCCGGTGGAGACGGTGTTCTTCGGCGGTGGCACGCCCACCCTGCTGCCGCCGGGCGACCTGGCGCGGATCCTGGCCGCCATCGACGCGGAGTTCGGGCTGCGGCCGGGCGCCGAGGTGACCACCGAGGCCAACCCGGAGTCCGTCGATCCGGCCTCGCTCGCCCGCCTGCGCGAGGGCGGCTTCACCAGGGTCAGCTTCGGCATGCAGAGCGCCCGCGAGCACGTCCTGAAGGTCCTGGACCGCCACCACACCCCCGGCAGGGCCGCGCAAGCCGTCCGCGAGGCCAGGGCGGCCGGGTTCGAGCACGTCAACCTCGACCTGATCTACAGTACGCCCGGTGAGTCCGACGACGACTGGCGGGCCTCGCTGGCGGCCGCGATCGAGGCCGAGCCCGACCACGTCTCGGCGTACTCGCTCATCGTGGAGGAGGGCACGCGGCTGGCCGCGCGGATCAGGCGCGGCGAGCTGCCGATGCCAGACGACGACGTGGCCGCCGACCGCTACCTGATCGCCGACGCGATGCTGGCGGAGGCGGGATTCGGCTGGTACGAGGTGTCCAACTGGGCCACCTCCGACGACGCCCGGTGCCGCCACAATCTGCTCTACTGGACCGGCGGCGACTGGTGGGCCGTCGGCCCGGGTGCGCACAGCCACGTCGGCGGCACCCGCTGGTGGAACGTCAAGCATCCCGCCGCCTACGCCCAGCGCCTGGCCGCCGGTGCCTCGCCCGCGCACGCTCGTGAGGTGCTGGCCGACGACGACCGCGCGACCGAGCGGCTGATGCTGGAGCTCCGGCTCTCCTCCGGCTATCCGCTCGCCGAGGTGGCCCCCCGCGCGCGCACCGCGGTGGCGGCGGCGCTCGGCGGCGGGCTGCTGGAGCCCGGCCCGTTCAAGGCCGGCCTGATGGTGCTCACGCTCAAGGGCCGGCTGCTGGCCGACGCGCTGGTGCGCGACCTCGTCAGCTGACCGGACGCCCTCGTCAGCTGATCGGACGCCCTCGTCGGCTGATCGGGCGGCGCGGTCAGCTCACCAGGCGGATGGAGATCGGATAGCGGTAGTTCTCGCCCCGGTTGGCGGCGATCGCCGCCTGGATGTGGAAGATCAACGACACGATCCAGATGATCGGCAGCAGGAACAGCCCGATGACGATGATCGACAACAGGCCGGCCACCAGGTAGCCGATGAACATCGTGATCTGGAAGTTGAGCGCCTCGGCCGACTGGTCCCGGACGTACGGGGCCTCGTCCTTCTTCATCAGGTAGATGATCAGCGGGCCCACCCAGGAGACCAGCAGGCCCAGCAGGTGGGCGAGCATGGCCATGGTGGTGTCGTCGCTGCCGGGACGCGGGCCGTACGCGCCAGGGACGTGCGGTGGCCGCTGGTGCGGAGCCCCGTAGCCATAGCCTTGGCCGCCGGGCTGCTGGTAGCCGTAGCCGGGGGGCTGGTGGCCGGGCTGCTGGTAGCCCGGCGTGGGCGGGGGGTAGCCGGCGGGCGGCGTGTGCGGCTGCCCGTAGGCGTAACCGGGCTGGGGGGCCGAGCCGGGGTGCGGGGCCGGGCCTGACTGGGAACCTGCGCCCGGATAGGCGCCCGAGCCCGGGTAGGCGCCCGAGCCCGGGTAGGGGCCCGAGCCGGGGTAGGGGCCCGAGCCGGGCTGGGGGTCTGGGCCGGGGGGCGGGGCTGCAGCGGGGTGGGTGCCGTGGCCGGGTTGCGGCCCGGAACCGGGGTGATCCGGGCCGGGCTGCGGGGCCCAGGCCGGGTGGGCGCCGGAGCCGGGACGGGGATCCGGAGCGGAGGCGGGCTCGGGAGCCGGGTGCGGCCCGCCCTGGCCCGGGAGGTCCGAACGGGTGACGCGCCGCGTGGCGTCGTCGTCCGGCTGAGGATGGGGCGGGTCCTGGCTCATGGTGCCTCCGTAACGAAGTCGATCAGCTCTTCCACTCGGCCCAGCAGTTCGGGCTCCAGGTCGGCGAAGGTCGAGACGGCGCCGAGGATGCGCCGCCACGCCTCGGCCGGCTCCAGCCGCCAGCCCAGCGCCGCGATCACACCCTCCTTCCACGGTATCCCGCGCGGCACCTCCGGCCAGGCGGGGATGCGCAGCGCGGACGGCTTGACCGCCTGCCAGATGTCGACGAACGGGTGCCCCACCACCAGCACGTCGGGCGAGGTCACCTGCGCCGCGATGCGACTCTCCTTCGAGCCGGGCACGAGATGGTCGACCAGCACGCCCAGCCTGCGCCCCGGTTCCGGACCGAACTCGGCCACGATCGCCGGCAGGTCGTCGACCCCTTCCAGGTACTCGACCACCACGCCCTCGACCCGCAGGTCGTGACCCCAGATCTTCTCCACCAGCGCGGCGTCGTGCACGCCTTCCACGTAGATGCGGCTCTCCCGGGCGACCTTCGCCCGCAGCCCCTCCACGGCGATCGAACCCGACGCGCTCCGCCTCGGCCCGCGCGGCCCCGGCGCGGGCCGGACCAACGTCACGACCTTGCCCTCCAGGAGGAACGCGGCCGGCGCCAGCGGGAACAGCCTGCGCCTGCCGAACCGGTCCTCCAGCGTGACGGCCTCCTTGTCGCAGGTCACCACCGCGCCGCAGAAGCCGCTCTCGGCGTCCTCCACGACCAGCTCCGGTTCGGCGGGGACCTTCGGGATCGTGCCCTTGCCGGGTCGCCGCCAGTTGCCCGCGAGAACATCACCCTCGTACACACGGGGACCGTAGCAAATCACCCGCCCATCGCGAGGCGCCTGCGGCTGCGGCTGCGCCGTACGAGGACGACGGCGGTGACGACGATCCCGACCAGGATGCCCGCCCCCGGCAGGATCAGCAGCGCCGCCACCCCGCCGGCCAGGCCGCCCGCCGCGCCGGCGGGGTCGCGGCCCACCCCGAAACGCGCGTCCGCCGCCTCCTGCGTCGCGCAGGTGAGCCGGTAGTCGCCCGCGGAGGGGGCGTTGACCAGGAGGATGAGCTGCCACCGGGTGGAGCCCTGGGTGATGGTCTGGTTCGCGGCCGTGTTGACGAGCCTGGCCTGCCCGGGACCGCCCGAGATCATGCACTGGTAGTGCACCCGGGTGGGACTGTCGATGTAGACGGCGGGTCGCTCGGCCGGGTCGAGGGCGACGGTGACGCTCTCGCCCGCCGCGAACGTCCTGGTCGGCGCCACATCGCCCACCGTGCCCCGCACGCCCGTCATGAACAGGACGACACCCGCCACCACGCAGACGACGGCGACCACCCAACCGGCCCCGATCCACCACAGCGGCGGCTTGACCAGCTTGGGGTCCGGCCGCGCGCCGAACTGCGCCGCGCCGCCGTACGCGGGCTGCCCGGGGGCGTACCCGGACGGCCCTGGACCGTAGCCGGACGGCTCCGGACCGTACTGGGGTTGCCCGGTACCGTACCTCGGCTGCCCGTACGCCGGTCCGTCCTGCGGCGGTGCCTGCCCGTACGCGGGGCCGTACGCGGGGCCGGGCGCCTGGCCGAATCCGGGGACGCCCTGCGGCGGCGCCTGGCCGTGGACGGGACCCGAAACCGGCCGGTAGCCGAACGCCGGGCCGCCGGGAGGCTGCTGCCCGTAGCCGGGAGTGCTCGGTGGTTGCTGCCCATAGCCAGGGGCGCTCGGTGGTTGCTGTCCGTAGCCGGGGGCGCTCGGCGGTTGCTGTCCGTAGCCAGGGGCGGCGGTGGGCTGCCCGTAGCCGCCGAAAGCGCCGGGCGGACCGTAGCCCGGGGCGCGGTGGGGCTGGGACCCGTACACAGGCCCGCCGGGAGGGGGCGCCTCGCCGTAGGACGGGCCGCCGGACGGCGGCTCGGACGGCGGCTCGGAGGGCGGTGCGACGCGCGGTTCGGGGGCCGGTTCGGCAGCGGGAGGGGGCTCCGACGTGGGCGGGGAGGCGGCCGCGGGATCGGCGCCGGACTGCCCTGCGGGGGAGGGGGCGCCGGAGGACGAGGGGGCCTGACCGGGTCGCGGACCGGGCCCGGGCTGCGGGCCGCTCGGCTGGGACGGAGAATCATCGGTCATAGCGGCCAGTCTGAGGCCTGGAGGTTCGGCCACGCCAGGCACCCCGGTGCTCGGCTGTTATCGCACCTTCCAGGCAACGGCCGTACACTTGGCACTCGGGAACACAGAGTGCTAGAGCGGTTCCCGGAAGGCAAGCAGGAGGTGAGCACGTGCTCGACGAGCGGAAACTGGCGGTGCTCCGCGCCATTGTCGAAGATTACGTGTCCACCAACGAACCGGTGGGCTCCAAGGCGCTGGCCGAGCGCCACAACCTGAAGGTCTCCCCGGCCACGGTCCGCAACGACATGGCCGCGCTGGAGGAGGAGGGCTACATCACCCAGCCGCACACCAGCGCCGGCCGCGTGCCGACGGACAAGGGCTACCGCCTGTTCGTCGACAGGTTGTCGCAGGTGAAGCCGCTGTCGGCGGCCGAGCGGCGGGCGATCGAGACGTTCCTGGCAGGCGCGATCGACCTCGACGACGTGGTCATGCGCACCGTGCGCCTGCTCGCGCAGCTGACCCGGCAGGTCGCCGTCGTGCAGTACCCGACGCTGACCCGCTCGACGGTCCGGCACGTCGAGCTGGTGCCGCTCAGCGAGCGGCGCGTCATGCTCGTGCTGATCACCAACACCGGCCGGGTCGAGCAGCGGGTGGTCGAGCTGCCCGAGGTGGTGGAGGACCACCGCATCGCCCACCTGCGCGCCGTGCTCAACTCCTGCCTCGACGGGTGCGGCCTCAGCACCGTGCCCGAGCTGGTCGCCGACCTGCCCGAGCGGCTTCCGGCCGAGGACCGGCCCGCGGTGGCGACGATCCTGTCGGTCCTGCTGGAGACGCTCGTCGAACGGCACGACGAGAAGATCGTCTTCGCCGGGGCGGCCAACCTGGCCGGCGCCGACTTCGCCACGGGCCTGCGAGACGTGCTCGAGGCGCTGGAGGAGCACGTCGTGCTCATGCGGCTGCTCGGCGAGACTTCCTCAGACACCCCGTCCGCGCTCACCGTGCGCATCGGCTCCGAAAACCCCTACCTTCGCGGCACGTCCGTCGTCGCCACCGGATACGGTTCTGGCGACAATCAACTGGCCCGGCTCGGCGTGCTGGGTCCCACGAGGATGGACTACCCCGTGACGATGGGCGCCGTGCGCGCGGTGGCACGCTACGTCAGCCAGATCCTGGCTGCATCATAAGAGGTCGATAAGTGGCAAACAGCGACTACTACGCCACCCTCGGGGTGCGCCGTGACGCCAGTCAGGACGAGATCAAGAAGGCGTACCGGAGACTGGCCCGGGAGCTGCACCCCGATGTGAACCCCGACCCTGAGACCCAGGAGCGGTTCAAGGAGATCACGCAGGCCTACGAGGTCCTGTCCGATGCCAACAAGCGCCAGATGTACGACCTGGGGGCCGACCCGTTCGGCGGCGCCGGCGCGGGCGCTGGGGCCGGCGGCTTCGGTGCCGGGTTCCCGTTCAGCGACATCATGGACGCCTTCTTCGGTACGGCGGGCGGCGCGCGCGGGCCCCGCTCGCGCGCGCGCCGGGGACGCAACGCCACGATCCGGGTCGAGCTGGACCTGCGCGAGACCGCGTTCGGCACCACCCGCGAGCTGGTCGTCGACACGGCCGTGCTGTGCGAGGTGTGCCAGGGCGCCGGGGCCGCGCCGGGCACCCACCCCGACACCTGTGACATGTGCAACGGGCGCGGCGAGATCTCGCAGGTGACGCGGTCGTTCCTGGGCCAGGTCATGACGTCGCGGCCGTGCCCGCAGTGCGGCGGCTTCGGCTCGCTCATCCGCAACCCGTGCCAGGAGTGCTCCGGCGACGGCCGGGTGCGCACCCGCCGTACGATCAAGGTCCGCATCCCGGCGGGTGTCGAGGACGGCACCCACATCCAGCTCGCCGGCGAGGGTGAGATCGGCCCCGGCGGCGGCCCGCCCGGAGACCTGTTCCTGGAGATCGTCGAACGCCCGCACGAGATCTTCGAGCGGCGCGGCGACGACCTGCACTGCACGGTGCAGATCCCGATGACGGCCGCGGCGCTCGGCACCGTGCTGACCGTGGAGACCCTCGACGGGGCGGAGGAGATCGACGTCCGGCCGGGCACCCAGTCGGGCCAGGTCATCACCATGTACGGCAGGGGTGTGCAGCGGCTCAACGAGACGGGCCGCGGCGACCTGCTCATCCACGTCAACGTGGAGACCCCGATGCGCCTCGATCCGGCGCAGGAGGAGCTGCTGCGCGAGCTGGCCAAGCAGCGGGGCGAGGAGCGGCCGCCGGGCAAGTTCGCGCCGGGCCAGCAGGGGTTCTTCTCGCGGCTGCGCGACGCGTTCAACGGCAGATGAGCCGCGTCCAACGGCAGCCGAGCAGTTTTCGGCGGCAGATGAGCCGCCTGCCGTGACCGTCCCCGTCTTCCTGTCCGACGTCCTCGACGGGCCCGAGCTGGTGCTGGGCGGCGCGGAGGGGCGGCACGCGGCCGCCGTCCGCCGGGTGCGCGCCGGCGAGCGGGTCGACCTGACCGACGGGGCCGGCGCGGTCGCCGAGTGCGTGGTGCGCGAGGTGCTCAAGGACGCGCTCCGGCTCGACGTGACGGGCCGCTACGAGGTGGCGCGGCCCAGCCCGCGGATCGTGGTCGTCCAGGGGCTGCCGAAGGGCGACCGGGGCGAGCTGGCCGTCGAGATGATGACCGAGGCCGGCGTCGACGTGATCGTCCCCTGGGCGGCGTCGCGCAGCATCACCCAGTGGAAGGGCGAGCGGGCGGCCAAGGCGCTCGGCCGGTGGCGCTCCACGGCGCGCGAGGCGGCCAAGCAGGCCCGCCGGTTCCACCTGCCCGAGGTCACCGAGCCGGCGTCCACGGCGGGGGTGGCGGAGCTGCTCGCCGGCGCGGCGCTGGGGCTGGTGCTGCACGAGGAGGCGGCCGAGCCGCTGTCCGGCGTGGCCCTGCCGGCGGGCGGCGACATCGTCGTGGTGGTGGGGCCGGAGGGCGGGGTCTCCGACGACGAGCTGGGCCGGTTCCGGGCGGCGAAGGCGGTGCCGGTCCTGCTGGGGCCCACGGTGCTGCGCACGTCCACGGCGGGGGTGGCGGCCGCGGCCGTGCTGTCGGCGCGTACCGGCCGCTGGTAGCCGGACGCCCGCCCGCGGTGACCGCCGCGGCGGCGCGGGTTCACGGGCGCGGGTTCACGGGATCGAGTGCGGGGTGCCCTCGACCAGGGGGGTGGGGAGCTCGGTGGCAGTGGGCTCGGGATCGGCCGGCGGGCACTCGGTGGCCGGGCACGTCGTCGTCGCCGGGTCCGGCTGGCTGGGCGTCGGCGTCGGGGTCGGGGTCGGCGTGGGGGTCGGCGTGGTCGTGGGGCACTCGTCGCGCGGCGTGCCCCGGTCGCCGGGGGTCGTCGGGCACGGGGTGGGGCTCGCCTTGGGCGTCGGCTTGCTGGTGGACTTCGCCGTCTCCGACGGCTGCTGCCTCGGCGGGCGGGTGGACGGGTCGGGGAGGACCACCACCTCGGTCGGCTGGCTGCGGATGGGCGGCTCGGGCGAGACGGCCCGGTTGGTCGAGTCGGCCGCGGGGGGAGTGGAGGTGCTCTTGATGTCCTGCACGGTGTCCTGCAGGACCGTGTGGCGCAACTCGGGGACGACCATCACGACCGTGCCCGCCACCAGCACGGCGCTGGCGGCCGCCGCGCCCGCCCGCCACCAGAAGAGGTTGCGCACGCCGCGCCGCTCGATGCGGGCGCGGATGATCTCCAGTCCTTCCGGCGAGGGCACGACCGTGTCAGCCTCCGCGCGCAGCACATGGCGCAGTACGTCGCCGTACTCGTCGGGGGGCTGGGTCATGACATCTTCTCCAGGACGGATCGCAAGGCGGCCATGCCACGTGCGGTGTGGCTCTTGACCGCGCCCTTGCTGATGCCCATGGCGTGGGCGATCTCAGCCTCGGACAGATCACCGTAGTAACGAAGGACGAGTGCCTCTCTCTGACGCGTCGGCAGGGCCCGCAGTGCCTCGATCACGGCGGAGCGTTCCAGCTCCCCGATCGCGCCGTTCTCGGCGCTCGGGGCGTCGGGCAGACCCTTGGGAGCATACTTCTCGACGACCGCCCGGTGCCGCAGCACCGAACGGGACCGATTCACGACGGACTGGCGCAGGTAGGCGAGTGCTTTGTCGGGGTCGCGCAGTCTACGCCAGGCGCCGTGGATGGCGACGAACGCGTCCTGCACGACCTCCTCGGCGGTCGCTATGTCACGGACCAGCAACACAGCGAGACGCACCAACGACCGGAAGTGCGCGCTGTAGAGCGCGGTCACGGCCATGTCGGCGTCCCACCCGACCGGCACCGCCCCTAACGACCTGTCGGCCAGCAGGGTTTCGGTGGTCACCTCATGAGGACGCGCGGCTTCCCCGGAGGGTTTACGCTCTTGCGGTTCCTTAGGGGGCATTACCCAGTCGTGTCCTCGCCAGGCGGCCTACCCGACCCTGAATCGTCTTGACGTGTGTCGCACACCCACCCTAACCGCGCGGATCTTACGGTGCACGACGCAGCCGATCACCGATTCGCAACAGGGTGGTGGAAGTGGGAGCGTACCATCGGCCGGGGCCCTCGATAGGCTGCCCGTGTGACCGACTGCCTCTTCTGCAAGATCGTGGCCAAGGAGATCCCGGCCGAGATCGTCCTCGAGACCGACCGGGCGCTGGCGTTCCGCGACATCAACCCGCAGGCACCCACCCACGTGCTGGTCATCCCGAAGGAGCACCACCCCGACGCGGCCGCGCTGGCCGAGGCCGACGACGGGCTCGCCGACGACCTGCTCAAGGCCGCCCACGCCGTCGCCGTTCAGGAGGGCGTGGCCGAGGCCGGATACCGGGTCGTCCTCAACACCGGCCCGGCCGCGGGCCAGACCGTCTTCCACGTCCACGCCCACGTCGTGGGCGGGCGCGATCTGGGCTGGCCGCCCGGCTGACCCGGCCCGCGGGGAGGCCGCCGCCGGGCGGGTGACGGCCTGGCCGATATTGGCGAGAAGCGGCGGCCCCGGCCCGGCTACCATGGGCGGAGAAGCACATCCAGAAGAGACCGGGAGGCATCAGGCCGCTGGCCTGCCCATGTCCGAACTACACGAATCCCGACGGTCAGCACCTCCGACGCGTACACAGGCAAAGGTGCTGATTCCGGACGAATACTCGATGGTCAGCCTCCTGGGCTCCCGCGACGAGCTGCTGCGCGTCATCGAGGGCGCCTTCAAGGCCGACATCCACGTACGAGGCAACGAGATCACCGTCACCGGCAGCCCCGACGAGAGCGGCACCGTGGTGCGGCTCTTCGAGGAGCTGGTGGAGGTGCTCAACAACGGCGGCGAGCTCACGCCCGACGCGGTCGAACGCAGCATCGCCATGCTGCGCATGACCTCCGACCGCCCCGCCGAGGTCCTCTCCCTCGACATCCTCTCCTCCCGCGGCCGCACGATCAGGCCGAAGACGGTCAACCAGAAGCGCTACGTCGACGCGATCGACCAGCACACGATCGTGTTCGGCATCGGTCCGGCCGGCACCGGCAAGACCTATCTGGCGATGGCCAAGGCCGTGCGCGCGCTGCAGGAGAAGCGGGTCAACCGGATCATCCTCACCCGGCCCGCCGTCGAGGCCGGCGAGCGGCTCGGCTTCCTGCCCGGCACCCTCTACGAGAAGATCGACCCCTACCTGCGTCCGCTGTACGACGCGCTGCACGACATGGTCGACCCCGACTCCATCCCCAAGCTGATGGCGGCGGGCACGATCGAGGTCGCGCCGCTCGCGTACATGCGTGGCCGGACCCTTAATGACGCCTTCATCATCCTCGACGAGGCCCAGAACTCCTCGGCCGAGCAGATGAAGATGTTCCTGACGCGGCTGGGCTTCAACTCCAAGATCGTGGTGACGGGCGACGTCACGCAGGTCGACCTGCCCTCGGGCACGACCAGCGGCCTGCGCGTCGTGCAGGAGATCCTCGACGGCATCCCCGACATCCACTTCTCCCGGCTGACCAGCTCCGACGTGGTCCGCCACAAGCTGGTCAGCGAGATCGTCGACGCCTACGGGCGCTACGACGCCCAGCAGGCTCCGGCCGTCCACGGCACGGCCAAGCCGATCCAGCAGCGGAGCAAGCGCCGATGAGCATCGAGATCAACAACGAGTCGGGCGTCCAGGTCGACGAGGAGAGCATCGTCCGCCTGGCCGGCCACGTCCTCGGCGAGATGGGCGTCAACCCGCTCGCCGAGATGTCGATCATGGTCATCGACGAGAACGCCATGGCGGAGCTGCACGAGAAGTGGATGGGGGAGCCGGGCCCGACCGACGTGCTCGCCTTCCCCATGGACGAGCTGCGGCCCGGCGGCGGCGCGCGGGGCGACGGCGACGCCCCGGCCGACCCGGCGCTCCTCGGCGACGTGGTGCTCTGCCCGCAGGTGGCCGCCCGGCAGGCGGCCGAGGCCGGGCACAGCACGCGTGACGAGCTGGAGCTGCTGTGCACGCACGGCATCCTCCATCTGCTCGGCTACGACCATGCCGAGCCCGAGGAGCACAAGGAGATGTTCGGCCTGCAGGCCCGGCTCCTGGAGTCGTGGCAGGAGGTGCGCGGCTAGCGGTGGACGCCTGGTTGCCCCTGGCCATCACCCTCGTGGTGATCGGTGGCCTGATCGCCAGCGCTGAGACGGCGCTGACGCGGATCTCCCGGGTGCGCGCCGAGGAGTTCGTCCGCGAGGGCCGGCGCGGAGCGCCGCGACTGCAGGCCATCGTCATCGACCCGCCGCGCTACCTCAACCTCCTGCTGCTGCTCCGGCTGAGCTGCGAGCTGGTGGCGACGGTCATCGTGACGCTGCTGTCCATCGACCACCTGGGCGACCAGGGCTGGGCGTACGTGACGGCCGCCGTCATCATGATCCTGGTCAGCTACGTGATCGTCGGAGTCTCGCCGCGGACGCTCGGCCGCCAGCACGCCGAGCCCATCGCGCTGGCGAGCGCGCCGGTGGTCTACGGGCTGACCCGCATCTTCGGCCCGCTGCCCAAGCTGCTCATCCTGCTCGGCAACGCGCTGACCCCCGGCAAGGGGTTCCGCGAGGGCCCGTTCACCTCCGAGGCCGAGCTGCGCGACCTGGTCGACCTGGCCGAGGAGCGCCGGGTGATCGAGCCCGACGAGCGCGAGATGATCCACTCGGTGTTCGAGCTGGGCGACACGCTGGTGCGCGAGGTGATGGTGCCGCGCACCGACATGGTCTTCATCGAGCGGACCAAGACGCTCAGCCAGGCGTTGTCGCTGGCGCTGCGCAGTGGCTTCTCGCGCATCCCCGTCGTGGGCGAGAACGAGGACGACGTCATCGGCATCGCCTACCTCAAGGACATCATCCGCCGGGTGCACGAGGCCGGGCAGGACGGTGGCGGCGAGCGGATCGACTCGATCATGCGCACGGCCACGTACGTGCCCGAGAGCAAGCCCATCGACCAGCTGCTGCGCGAGATGCAGGCGCGGCAGATCCACCTGGCCATCGTCATCGACGAGTACGGCGGCACGGCCGGGCTGGTCACCATCGAGGACGTGCTGGAGGAGATCGTCGGTGAGATCACCGACGAGTACGACCAGGAGGCCCCGCGGGTGGAGCCCGTGCCGGGTGGCGGGCTGCGGGTGACGGCCCGGATGCCGGTCGACGAGCTGGGCGAACTGTTCGACACCGAGATCGAGGTCGACGACGTCGAGACGGTCGGCGGGCTGCTCGCCCACGCTCTCGGCCGGGTGCCGATCGCCGGCTCGCAGGCGGAGGTCGCCGGCCTGGAGCTCACCGCCGAGAGCCTGGCCGGGCGGCGCAACCGCATCAGCACGGTGGTGGTCCGCCGGGTCGAGCCCGCGCCGCCCGACGTCGTGCCGGCCGCCGCGGAGCAGGACTGACCGTCCCGCGTGGGGCGGCAAGTGTTCTCCAAGCCGTCTGCAAGTGCCGTCCCGCAGTCTTGGCCATGGCGCCCGGTGCGGCGGGCGCCGCACAGGGAAGCGCCCGGTCCACCGGATGGGGTTCGCGGCGGAGGGGCGTTTCCAGGGGGCGGCAACGTCTCGGTCTGCTAGCCGATCGCGACGTTGCTTGGCGTAAGGGGTGCTCTCGTCCGGGACAGCCGGGCGAGAGCACCCTTTTAGCGTTTGATCCTTTATTGGTAAGTCTGGTGGATTGTCCACCTCCGTGCCCGGGGAGATCCGCCTTCGGGGGGAAAATCATGAAACGCGGACTGTGGATGCTCGGCCTGGTCGCCACCGGCGGCCTTCTGGCCGCGAGCCTGACGGGCTGCGGCGGCGGAGCCGACGACACGGTCCGCCCCGACGCCCGCGCGACGGCCCGGCTGCACGAGCTGCTGAACGACCGGCCACGGCTGCCCGACGGCTTCTCGCCGCGGGCCGAGCGGCCCTGGCGGGCACCGTTCACACCGAAGAACGCCGACTGCCTGACCGTGCTCCTGCCCGCCGCCGGACAGGCGCCCGCGCGAGCCCTGACCGCCCAGGCCGCGGTCAGCTACCAGGGCGACGAACTGGGCGAGCAGGTGGCGGTCGGCCTGGCCCGCTACGCCGGATCCGAAGCCGAGGGGCACCTCGGCGACCTGGCCGAGGCCCTGGCCGACTGCCGGGCGGTGCGCTCGCCGGGCGGCACCCGGCTCAAGGTCCGGCCGCTGCCCGCCCCGCTGCGCGAGCTGGGCGACGAGGTGGCCGACGAGATGGTCGGCGCCGAGCTGCGCGGCAGGCTGAAGGGCTACCCGTACGCGATGGACGTGGTGCTGGTCCGCTCCGGTGACACGCTGGTGTCGCTCGTGCACAGCGGCCTGGCCGGAGTCGACGCCGCACGCACCGGGCAGCTCCTCGGCGCGGTGCTGAAGCTGGCCAGCGCCTAACCTAGTGCCCGTGACTCTCGATCCTGAAGACAGCAAGCTCATCACCCTGGCCCGGGCGGCGCGGGCCCGCAACGGCTCCGCCGAGGGCGCCGCCGTACGCGACGAGACCGGACGCACCTACTCGGCCACCGACGTCACGCTCACCTCGCTGACGCTGTCGGCGGTGCAGGTCGCCGTCGCGACGGCCGTCTCCAGCGGCGCGCGCTCCCTGGAGGCCGCCGCGCTGGTCAGCGAGGGCGACCCCAGCGCGGCCGACGAAGAGGTGGCCCGCGAGCTGGGCGCCGGCCCGCTGCTCGTGGCCGGCCCCGACGGCACGCCCCGGAGCTGACCATGCCGATGTCCCCCTACCTCGCCGGGCTGCGCGCCAAGGTGGGCTCCGACCTGCTCATGCTGCCGTCGGTGTGCGGGTGCGTGTTCGACGCGGAGGGGCGGCTGCTGGTGGCCCGCCACGGCGACGTTGGCCTGTGGGCGGCTCCGGGCGGCGCCCTCGACCCCGGTGAGCGGCCCGAGGAGGCGGTCGCCAGGGAGCTGCGCGAGGAGATCGACGTCGACGTCACCGTACGCGGCCTGATCGGCGTCTACAGCGGGCCCGAGTTCCACGCCGTCTACCCCAACGGCCACGAGTGCATGTACATGATCGCGGTGTACGGCTGCACGCTCGCCTCGGGCACGCCCACCCCCGACGGCGACGAGATCACCGACGTCCGCTGGGTGTCCGAGACGGAGCTGCCGGAGCTGCGGATGACGCCGTGGACGCCCCGGGTGCTGCCCGAGGCGTTCGCCTGGTGGCGCGGGCAGCGGCCGTGATGGGCGACAATGCACAGGTGACTTCGCCAGACACCCATCGCGCCGGATTCGCCTGCTTCGTCGGCAGGCCGAACGTCGGCAAGTCGACCCTGATGAACGCCCTGGTCGGCACGAAGGTGGCGATCACCTCCTCCAAGCCGCAGACCACCAGGCGCGTCATCAGGGGCATCGTGCACCGGCCGGACGCCCAGATCGTCATCGTCGACACGCCAGGCCTGCACCGGCCCCGCACGCTGCTCGGCGAGCGGCTCGACAGCCTCGTGCTGTCGACGCTGACCGAGGTGGACGTGATCGGCTTCTGCGTGCCCGCCAACGAGCCGATCGGCAAGGGCGACCGCTTCATCGCCGACAAGCTCGCGGCGGTGAAGCGGACACCCGTCGTCGCCGTCGTCACCAAGTGCGACCTGGCGAGCAAGGAGCAGATCGCGGCGCAGTTGCTGGCCGTTTCGCAGGTGGCCGAGTTCGCCGCGATCGTGCCGGTGTCGGCCGAGGCGGGCGACCAGCTCGACGTGCTCGCCGGCGTGCTGATCGAGCACCTGCCCGAGTCGCCGCCGCTGTACGAGGGCGGCCGGCTCACCGACGAGCCCGAGCAGGTGCTGGTGGGCGAGCTGATCAGGGAAGCGGTGCTGGAGGGCGTCCGCGACGAGCTGCCCCACTCGATCGCCGTGGTGGTGGACGAGATGCTGCCCCGCGAGGGACGTGACGACCTGCTCGACATCTACGCGCACATGTTCGTCGAACGTCCCTCGCAGAAGGCCATCGTGATCGGGCACAAGGGCGAGCGGCTGCGCGACGTGGGCACCAGGGCGCGCAAGCAGATCGAGGCGCTGCTGGGCACCCGGGTCTACCTCGACCTGCGGATCAGCGTCGCCAAGGACTGGCAGCGCGACCCCAAGCAGCTCCGCCGCCTCGGCTTCTACGACTGACGGCGCGCCGGGCGGTCAGCGGCGGCGGGCCAGGGTGAGGACGGCGCAGAGCACCACCGCGACGGCGGCGGCCAGCGCGGCGAACCAGCCGTAGCGGATCACCGGCTCCACCGACAGGACCCCACCCAGATCCACCGACAGCCGGTCACCGGCGCCACCCGGGTCCGTCACGAACACCACCAGCAGCCCGGCCGCCAGCCCACCCGGCAGGGCGGCCAGGGCGGCGATCCACGGCCGGGTCAGCAGCCCCGCCGTCCCCAGTGCCAGCGTCACCAGCCCGGCGACCAGGGTGAAGACCCCGCGGCCGTCGTCGACCCCGCGGACGTCGTGGGAGACGCCGGCGCCGAGGAGATCGCTGCGGGCCTCCAGGCCCGCCCACGGCAGGATCGCGCTGACCACCAGCAGCGCCCCGGCGGCGGCCACGGCCAGCGCGTAGCCGCGCCGTGCCCCGCGCCTCGCGGGGCCGGGCGGGAGAAAGTCGGCCACACGATCACCATAGGCGCGCGATCCGGCTCCGGCCAGGCCGTCCGCCGCCTCCGTCGTCGTCAGGCGTGCAGGCCGCCGGCGGCCCACTGGCGTGCCGACCTGACGATCTCCTCCAGGTGGCCGCTGTGCGCGCCGTGCCAGTAGACCTGCCCGCAGTCGCGGCACTGGCCGTAGGCGTCGTAGTTGCGCCGCGTCCCCGCCTCCAGCAGCGGCGCGACCTCCCGCTTGGCCGCCGGAACCAGCTCGCCGTTGCACGCGGTGCACCGGGTCCACGGGCGCAGCGGCGGCGCGAACCGGCCGAGCAGGTCGCGCAGTTGCTCCTGTGGGCGCGAGCCGCGCACGTACGCGCCCAGCCACAGCGCCCGCCGGCGCAACAGCCCTCGGTCCTGCGTCAGCAGCACCCGGCGCTCGGCGTTGGCCTGCACCACCAGCTCCGGGTCGTCCATGTCGTTGTGGTACGCGGCGTCGATGCCGAGCAGCCGCAGCCGCCGCGACAGCGTGCCCAGGTGCACGTCCAGCAGGAACCGCGGCTCGTGCGGCAGCGGCTGCGGCCGCGGCACCGCCCGCACCTCCACGACGTCGCCCGGCGCGAGGTGGTAGGACGGCCCCACACCGCGCCCGCCGACGGTCAGCGGCCCGACCTCCGGCAGCGGGATGCCGAGTGACTCGACGTGGTGGCCGAGCGTCGAGGTGCCGTCCGGGCTGACCTGCTGCCACTCCTGGCGGCGGCTCACCGGCAGGAACATCATCAGCTCGGCGGCGATGCGAAGGCGCGCGTCCCGTTCCGTCACGCCTCCCATTCTGCGCGATCGCCGCCGCGCCGCGGCGGGCCGGCCTGGCCGCCGCGCCGCGGCGGGCCGGCCTGGCCGCCGCGCCGGCTACTGCTGGTAGCCCTCGACCTCGGAGGCGGGGCGTGCCGCGGCGTCGTCGGGGTCCTCGCCCGCGCCGCGCCGGGCCCGCCGCTGGCGCAGCAGGTCCCAGCACTGGTCGAGCGCCTTCTCCAGCTCCTTGACCCGCTCGTTCTCCTCCTCGGAGGTGACCTCGCCGGCCGACAGCCTGCCGCGCAGCTCGTGCTCCTCGGCGACGAGGGCGCTGATCCTGGTGAGTATCTCGTTGTCCCTCATGCCGGAGACTCTACTGAGCACGTGATAGAACACCCGCTATGTCTGGTATCGCGCTGGTAAGGAAGCCCGGTCCCCGCGTCGCCGACGGCCTCGTCACGTACGGGAGGCGCGAACCGGTCGATCCGAAGCTGGCGCTGCGGCAGCACGACGCCTACGTGGCCGCGCTCGACGCGGCCGGCTGGCAGCCCGTGTACGCCGACCCCGCCGACGACCTGCCCGACGCGCCGTTCGTCGAGGACGCCGTCGTGGTGTGCGGGCAGCTGGCCGTACTGACCAGGCCGGGCGCGCCGGAACGGCGGCCCGAGGTGGCCTCGGTCGAGCGGGCCGTGCGGGAGCTCGGCCTGACGGCGGTGCGGATCGCCGAGCCGGGCACGCTCGACGGCGGAGACGTGCTGCAGGTGGGCGTCACCGCGTACGTGGGACGCTCGTCGCGAACCAACGACGAGGGCATCGCCCAGCTCGCCGCCCTGCTGCCCGAGCGGAAGGTCGTCCCCGTCGGCGTCGACGGCGTGCTGCACCTGAAGTCGGCCGTCACCGCCCTGCCCGACGGCACGCTCATCGGCGACCCGTCCCTGGTGGACCTGCCGGGACTGCTGGCGCCCGCCGAGGAGGCCGGGTCGCACGTCGTGCCGTTGGGTGGCGACCGGGTGCTGATGGCGGCCTCCGCCCCCGCGACCGCCGCGATGCTCCGCGGCCGCGGGCTCGACGTGGTCGCGGTGGACATCTCGGAGTTCGAGAAGCTGGACGGCTGCGTCACCTGCCTGTCGGTTCTCATCATGTGAGACCAAGAACGGGGCACGGCGAGACGTCTGGTAACGTGCAAACATGCTGCGCGGACTCCTTCTTAGCCGCCGCGGCGGGGGCCTGTAAGGCCGGCTCCCTCGCCGCGGGGCGAGTCATGCGCGTCGGCCGCTTTCCTTCGACCGACGAGGAGTCGCAGATCATGACCGCTCAGCAGCCCAGCTCGATGCCGTTCCATCGCTACCAGCCGTTCGAGCCCATCCGGCTGACCGACCGCACCTGGCCCGACCAGGTCATCACCAAGGCGCCGCGCTGGTGCGCCGTGGACCTGCGTGACGGCAACCAGGCACTGATCGACCCGATGGACTCCCACCGCAAGCTGCAGATGTTCGACCTGCTGGTGCGGATGGGCTTCAAGGAGATCGAGGTCGGCTTCCCGGCGGCCAGCCAGACCGACTTCGACTTCGTCCGCCAGATCATCGAAGAGGACCGCATCCCCGACGACGTGGTCATCCAGGTGCTGACCCAGGCGCGGCCCGAGCTGATCGAGCGCACCTTCGAGTCGCTGGCAGGCGCCGAACAGGCGATCGTCCACCTCTACAACTCCACCTCCACCCTGCAGCGGCGCGTCGTGTTCGGCCAGGACAGGGAGGGCGTCACGGCCATCGCCGTCGAGGGCGCCAAGCTGGTCAGGAAGCTCGCCGACGCCAGCGACGTGGACATCCGCTTCCAGTACTCCCCGGAGTCGTTCACCGGCACCGAGCTGGAGTACGCCGTAGAGGTGTGCGACGCCGTCAACGAGGTCTGGCAGCCCACCCCCGACCGCAAGGTGATCATCAACCTGCCGGCCACGGTCGAGATGGCCACGCCCAACGTCTACGCCGACCAGATCGAGTGGATGCACCGCAACCTGCGAAACCGCGACTCGATCATCCTGTCGCTGCACCCGCACAACGACCGGGGCAGCGCCGTGGCCGCCGCCGAACTGGGCTACATGGCAGGAGCCGACCGCATCGAGGGCTGCCTGTTCGGCAACGGCGAGCGCACCGGCAACGTCTGCCTGGTCACCCTCGGCATGAACCTGTTCTCCCAGGGCATCGACCCCGAGCTCGACCTCGGTGACATCGACGAGATCCGCCGCGTCACCGAATACTGCAACCAGCTGCCCGTGCACCCGCGCCACCCGTGGGGCGGCGAGCTCGTCTACACCGCCTTCTCCGGCTCCCACCAGGACGCCATCAAGAAGGGTTTCGAGCACATGGAGCGCGACGCCGCCGAGGCGGGCGTGCCGGTCGACGACTTCCGCTGGGCGGTCCCCTACCTGCCGATCGACCCCAAGGACATCGGCCGCAGCTACGAGGCCGTCATCCGGGTCAACAGCCAGTCCGGCAAGGGCGGCGTCGCCTACATCATGAAGGCCGACCACCAGCTCGACCTGCCACGCCGGCTGCAGATCGAGTTCTCCAAGGTCGTCCAGGCCCGCACCGACGCCGAGGGCGGCGAGATCAGCCCGGCGCAGATGTACGAGGTCTTCCGTGACGAGTACCTGCCCAACCCGGCCAACCGCTGGGGCCGCCTCGGCCTCATGGCCCACCGCCACGAGTCCGTGGCCGACGACCAGGACCGCATCAGCGCCGACGTCCGCGTCGACGGCGAGATCCGGGAGATCGCCGGCACCGGCAACGGCCCGATCTCCGCGTTCGTCGACGCGATCTCCCGGCTCGGGTTCCAGGTCCGCGTCCTCGACTACGTGGAGCACGCGATGAGCACCGGCGCCGACGCCCGTGCCGCCTCCTACCTGGAGTGCGAGATCGACGGGCAGGTGCTGTGGGGGGTCGGCGTCGACGCCAACACCACCACGGCCTCCCTCAAGGCCGTCATCTCAGCGGTCAACCGCGCCTCCCGCTGACCCGGCGGGCTCAAGCACCCGGGCCCCGGCACGACCTGCCGGGCCCTGGGGTCACTCGACCGCGCTCCCCGCGACCCTGGGGGAGACGCGGTCGCGGTCGCCGAGTAACTCGCTGAGCAGCCGCTTACCCACGCCGCTCCCGCGATGTTGGTCGCCGACCATAAGCTCGATGACTGCGACCTTGGGCGCATCGACCACATCGGCTGGGGCCGGACTGGTCTCGCCGCCCCACCATCGGCCTGCCTCCATGGTGAACCCGAAGCAGAACCCGGCCAGCTTGCCGCCGTCGTGAGCGGTCACCAGCTCGAATCCGGGCTGGCGCACCTGCGAGACGGTCCGGTCGATGAATCGCTGCCGTGCGAACAGCGGGTTGGCGTTGTACGAGGGATCGGCGTGGATATCGTCGTACAGGTCGCCGTACGCCGGGCTGAGGATCGCGTCAGCGGCGGACTCGCCCGTATGCCGAAGATAGGTGACGGCCATGGTCATGCCCCCGGCGTGGACGGCTTCGGCAGTTCCAGGAGTTCCTGGTAGCCGAGTACGGCGGGTCGCGCCTTGCCCGGCGGCGTCTCGTCAGGAATTGCATCCCGAACCTTCCTCAACTCCAGGCTCAGGGCGTTCGGGCCGATTAGCATCAGGGCGTCCAACGCGCTCACCTGCCGTCCGGTTGCCCAGATTCCCATCTCCGGCATTTGGAATGGGATGATCCGCACCGAGTAGGTACGGAAGGGGTCTGGACTGAGATAGGTCAGCCCGCCTGTCCCGCACAGGTATACGGTTGCGCCCGTCAGGCCAGCGAGGTCGGCAAGCCGTTCCGAGCGCTCAGCCCGCGCCGGTAGGACGCTGCTGTGGAGGATCTGTCCCGACCAGCCAACCGCGTTCAGGAGCAGACGTGTGGAGGCCTCGGTCACCACGGCAAGCCGGTCGGTGATGTCAAACAGGTCAAGCACCGAGTTGAGGCTTCGCCGGAACTCTGGCCAATATGGGCTGCGCCGGTAGCAGTCAGCTAGGAGCTGGGGCAGACGCCGCCGGCAGCGGATCGGGTCAGCCAGTCGCGCCTCGCGAATCGGGGTGGAGCGGCCGTGCGGCAGTCGGGTTGCGATGGACAGCCACCGTGCCGCCCCGGGGCCAGGTGTAGCGGACAGGCGGGCGCGGTGCTGGTAGTCGCGTCTTGCGAACTGCACGTCGTCCAGGACGATCCAATAATCGGCTGCGACGATCTTGGCCAAGGTTGCGAGCCGCGGGAACAGGTTGGGCTGGTGAATTGCGCACACCCTGGCAGGTGCCGGCCGGTCAGACGTTAAGGAGCCTGCTGTCGAATCCGGCGCGCAGAAGAGACTGGTAGGCGTCATGCACCTCTCCCGGGATGGGCTGCTCGATGGCGTAGCCGAACTTGGGGTACTCGATCACGCGCTGGAGGTCGCCCACGAGCATGTCGATGACCAGCTTCGGGTCGCCGATGGAGTGGACGTAGTCGTCCAGTTCCAGCGCGTCGGACGCGCACACCACCTCGACCTCGGGCCACACCTTGCGCGTGGTGGCGTAGGCCCTGCGTTCCATGTAGGGCTTGGAGATCAGCATCACCGACCGTGGGTGGATACCGGCCTGTACGAGGACGTCGCGGCTGTGCGTGATGTTCTGCCCGGTGTTGGTGGCGTTCGGCTCCAGCAGAATCGCCTCGTCCGGGACGCCGGCCTCCAGGGCGTGCTCCCGGAAGTGGACGGCCTCGCCGCGGGGAAAACGCTCGGCTGTCGTGGAGCTTGTGGCGCCGGAGAAGACGAGCAGCGAGAACCAGCCAGCGTGGTACAGCTCGGCCGCTGTCTTGGCCACGCCGAGGTCGTGGCTGCCCAGGCCGATGGCCACGTCACACTTACTCGGCTCGTGACGCATCTGGTGGTAGTCCCAGATGGTGCGGGCGTGCTGCCACTGCTTGTCGGTAATGACCTGCTGGTTGACGCTCACTCACTCGCTCCCTGATCGCCGTGGCCTGGGGAGGCGCTGCTCCCGTTGGCTGGTCTGCCGGATGTCCTCGATGCTGCGGAGTTGGTGCACGAGGCCGTGCTGTGCGGCCTCGTGCGCGGCGTGGTCGAGGATCACCAGTCCATCATCCACGGTTGCTGGGTCGGAGAGCATGATGTGCCCGTAGGCGGTCTCGAGGCGTACTCGTTGCATGGGAGCGTCGGTGACGGCGGTAGTGCGGGCGACGCCGATGAGGCGAAGCGCTTCGGGCAGGTTCCCGGCCCCGCGATGAGCCAGGGCGAGTTTCTGGTGAGCGACTGACCAGTCATCCGGTTCGCCGAGTTTCTCGAAGTCGCGGATCGCTGTGGTCATCAGGCGGGCGGCGTAGTCGTTGTGGCCGTTTTTGCTGAGCGCGGTCCCTACCCACAGCCGCGCGCGGGTCCGGTCACGGAGGGACAAGCGGTCATCGACGGCCAGCGTCTCGTACATGCGGCCGGCGTGATCGAGCTGGCCAGACATCTCGGTGACGACTGCCAGCGACAAATCGAGCTGGGCCACCCGCCGGGGGATGTCTAGCTCGGTGTAGATGGACCTCGCGCTGGTGTAGGAGTACTGAGCAGACAGAGGCCCCGCGATCTTGCCCTGGTCGCGCTGGAGGTCGCCGAGCAACGCGGTGGAGCGGGCGTACAGGTACAAGCCTTTCTCGTCCAGCTTCTGCGGCTCGTAGCGGGACAGCCACCTGTTGAGCAGGTCAAAAGCGAAGCCGAAGTTCTGGCGGCTGAGCGCCACGACGGTCCGATCCAGGTCATCCGTCCATGTCTCGTAGTCCCATGGGCGCGGTCCGGCGGATCGGGTCACGCGCAACCTGCTGGCCGGCGCGTCCTCGGCCTCCGCCAGCAGGGTGCCGAACCGGAGGTGAGTTGCAGCGTCGGCACGGCCCAGCGCGGTGTCGAGGATGGCCTGAGTGTCCGGGCGCGGCTGAGTACCGGCCCCGAGGTGTTCCCACTTGGCGACGGTTCGGGGCGCGACTCCCAGATGCTGGGCGAACACCCTGACGCTCATCCGCAGGGCAAGGCGGAGTGCGCGGGCCTCCAGGCCCGTCCACACATGCACGGTAGTCACGGGGCTGCTCCCTCCCGAGGTCATCGAAACACGAAGTGGCCTCAGGAGTGCGCGTAAGTGCAACGGAAGTACAACAGCAGGTCGTATCCAGAGCAGCCGTCCCTCCCGATGATGAGGAGCACAGGCCGCGCAGGTGGCGGCCCGTCAACCCGGCCCTGGAGCAGGTAGGACGGTTGCCTTGTTGACCCTCACCGAACAGCATGACGTAGCTGGCCCCGTCGTCTACGGCTACTTCCGGCTCCCGCGCTACGCCCCTGACCGGCAGGCGGCGTTGACCGTCACGATCGCTGATTACTGCCACCGGCATGAGCTGGATCTGTGCGGCATCTTCATGGGGCGGGAGGACGCAGCGAACGACGACCTGTCGTTCACCGGGCTTCTCGATGTGGTGACGCTGTCGGGCGCTTATGGGGTTGTTCTGCCAACCATCCAGCATCTCGGAAGCCGGCAGGTGGCGGCGCGCAGACGAAGACAGGTGAGGGATGCAGGTGCGCGCCTGCTGGTTGTCCGCGCGTCTCGGGCGCGCCGCGATGTTGCTTCTGCCCTACGACGGTTCCCGCCTGCCCTGCCACAAGGGCGTCCGAGCCAGTACTTGAGGTGAGTCATGATCAAGCATGGTGACGTGGTCGCGGACCGCAGCGGCCGCGCCTGCGTGCAACAGCTCCAGCCGCGGACACCCTCCTGGCTGCTGATGTACTCGCCTCGCCGACGAAAGATCTCCGCCTTCTTCCTCGGCCCCAGCGATAAGCCGCTCATCGTGGACTCAGACGACCCGGACCCGGATCAACTCCTGAAGTTGCTGGACACCGCCGCCATCACAGCCACGTGGACGCCGTTGGCGGCCACCACCCCCATGGTGCCCTCCCCGTGGAGGGCAGACGAATGACACAGACCAGGCGCAGGCCGCATCACTGGCGGCTCCGGGTCCGCCAGCACTCGCCCGCGCCGGCGGCGCGGCCAGAGCGGGGGGTGCACCACGGCCGCGCCGGGCGTGGGCCAGAGGTCAGATCGCGTGCCGCCCTCTGGCCCACGCCGACCCAACCCCACAGACTGCGCGGCCGGCGCCCCGAGGGCACCCACCGGCCGCGCACCAGCCTCACGGCCAATCAGAGGAGTCACGCTGCCTGGGCCGTGGGTCCACTTCCCCAACGCCTGGCCGCCGTGCTGCGCTGCCTCATCCCCGTCCGTCTGGGTGGCGCAGCGGCGGCGGCCGGGGTGGGAGGCGGGAGGCGACGATATCGGCGCCCTTCTGCCACCTCCCGCCTTCCTGCTCTCCTCGCCCACGATTCGAGGCGCGATGAACGCGATCTTCCAGAGCATCCTCAACGGCAGCCGTCTGCTGTTCCTTGGCGCAGGCCAGCCCCTGGGCGAGGAGATCCCCAACGAGGCCGACACGGAAGAGGAGGCCACGCCCGACCCTCAACGCGAGGGCACCCCTTGCACGTGACCGCCACCACGCAACAGATGGGAGCGCACATGGTCACCACCACGGCGAACCAGCCCGCCGAAGCCGACGTCATCGACCCGCGGGAGCTCGTCACCCCCGACCTGTACGGCAGGCTCGTGGCGCGCATCGTCGCCGAGCACTGCATGCCCGAGCAACTCGCCGACCGGATCATGAGCCAGGCGCTCGCGTTCCTGGCCGTGTGCGCGTTCAACCCCGGCAGTTCCTTGGCCCCGTCCCGGGCGGTGGACATCGGCTGGCATACGTTCCTTCTGGACAGTCGCGAGTACGCCGCGTTCTGCGAGAACGTGGCGGGCGTGTTCCTGCACCACCTGCCCGACGACGCCGGGCCCGGTGACAGCGCGGAGGCGGCGGAGCGGCTCGGCGTCACGATCGACGCGATGCGGGCGGCCGGTCTGCCGGTCGATGCGGAGCTGTGGCTGGCCAACGGCAAGTGCAGTCAGTGCTATGCCGGCTGCACCAGCGACCCGAGGGCGGTGTAACCCATGGCCCGACTCGCCTGGGAAGACCTGCCCACCACGGTCCGCGACAGCGTGCAGTCCAAGTTCGGCCAGGTCGTGAAAGCCGAAACCGCGGACGGCGGCATCATGCCCGGCGTCGCCGCCCGCCTCCACCTCGACGGCGGCTCCAGCCTGTTCCTCAAGGCGATCGCGGAGGACCACCCGGCCGCGTTCCTCCACCAACGGCAGGAATGGGCCGGCCACGTCCTGCCCGCCGAGACGCCGACCCCGCGCATGCTGTGGAGCTCCCGCACCGGCGGCTGGATCGCCCTGGTCCACGAGTACGTCAACGACGGCGCCCGGCCGGCGGACCTGACCCCGGGCTCGCCCGATCTGCCGGCCGTGCAGGCGCTGCTGCTCCGCCTGACCCAGGCGCTGACCCCGTGCCCGGCGGTGGACGCGCCGCTCATCGGTGACAACCTGGCCCTGCTGCACGCCAAGGGCAAGCTGATGCTCGGCAAGCACAGCCACCGCCTGGCCGCCGCCGACCAGGTGCTGTACGAGACAGCGTTGGCGGGGTTCGACCCGGGCGCGCTGTCCGGCGACACGCTCATCCACTACGACCTGCACGGCGAGAACATCCTCATCCACCGCGACGGCGCCCAGGTGATCGACTGGTCGTTCGCAGCCCGCGCCGCGTCGTGGGTGGACGCGGCGCTGCTCGCCCCAAGGTTGATCGAGTCCAGCCACTCGCCGGCGCAGGTGGAGGAGTTCGTCGCCGGGGTGCCCACCTGGCGGGACGCTCCGCCTGCGGCTGTACGTGGGCTGGCGGCGCTGTGGACGCTGTTCCGGATCTACAAGGCGGCCTTCGGCCCGCCCGAGGCGCGCGCGTTCCGGGCGCGGGCGGCTGACGCCGGCCGCGTCTGGACGAGGCACTGCCTCGACGGCCGATAGTCGGCGCGGCTGGCTGGCGGTGGGACGGCTGCCAGCCGCGCCCCGGCGGCGCCGGCCCCAACCACCAATGCCCGCACGGTGGCCCCGCCCCCCCCCCACCGAGCCCGCGGGGGGCCAGGCCCGGTGGGTGGGCACGAGGCCCCCCCCCCGGGGGCCCCCGCCCCCCCGCCGCCCGCCGCCGCGCGGCCCGCGCGGGCCGGGCCGCGCCCCCCCCCCCCCCCCCCCCCCCCCCCCGCCCCCCCCCCCCACCCCCCCCCCCCCCCCCCCGCCCCCCCCCCCCCCCCCCCACTCGTAGCCTGCGGCGGGCATGGACGGTTCGTTGGCTACGAGGCCCACCCCCGGCCGTCCTTCCTGCCGCGCGAGCCCTCGCCGGGAGCCAGTCGGAAGGGCGCCCGGGTCGGGGAGGTGGGGGAAGCGCCCATCCATCTGCCTCTCCCTCCGTCTCACCGCTACAGCGCTATAGCGCTGGATTTCTCTCCCGCAAAGGCCAGATCCATGAATGCCGGTATCGCGCTCGCTTTCCTCAACCTCCGGGTGAACGCGAACGAGGAGATCCCGACAGCCATCGCCCCTGACGCCGACCTGCCCGCGAGGCAGAGGCCACCCGCAAGCGAAAGAGCAGAGGATGACAGCCGAGTCCGTTCATCAGCCTGACGACGGCCTTGAGTGGGCGCCGTTCGTCCGTCAGGACGAGCCGTACCGGATCAGGGCCACCTCGTGCTGTGGCCATTTCGAACTGGCCTCGCAAGGCGGCCAGTACCTCATTCTGCGGCCCGCCGAGGGCGGCGGCTACGACGAGACCGCGCGAGGTACCTACAGCCGTACCTACGTGGTCTGGGACACGCTCGTCGCCGCCGCCCACGGTTCCCAGCCTTCCACCGGTATTAGGAAGGCCGGATGACACCGCGACCGGCGCGCGCCGCTGATGGGAGAGCCGATCCGGTCGGATCGGCGCGTTGCTCGGGCACGCCGTCGCCCATGCGCAACCGGGAGGCGTGTTGTTCCACTGCGGCCTTGGCCGTGACCGCACCGGGCTGATCGCCATGCTGCTGCTGGCGTTGTCCGGTGTCGGGGGCGATGACATCGCCTCGGACTACGAGCTGAGCGCCGATCGGCTGCCTGCGCTGTTCGCCGCCTGGGAGATGGATGATCAGACCGAGGCGATCCGAGACATTCTGGCGCGTAAGAACACTACGGCCCGCGCCGCCCTCATCGACACGCTAGACGGACTGGACGTGGAGAGCCATCTGCGAGCGGCGGGGCTCGGTGAGAGTGATATCTCAGCGCTTCGCGGGCGACTGATCGGCCGTGACGGCTAACGCGGTGAACTCTGTCCGCGTACGATCCTCATCTCCCAGACGGGGTACGACCTCGTTGCGGGACTCTTTAGGCGCACTCGGGTTGCAGTCTTCGGCGCCGTCTGCGCGGTGGCCCGGCCGGTGCACCACGATGTGCTGCCCGCTCGGCTTCAGGCGCGCGGCGCTGCGGACGTACTTCTGCCGGGCCCCGCCCGATCCGAACCACTCCAGCCACACCCAGCGCAACGTCGCATACGACGGAATGGGGACGTCGGGGCCGAATCGCTCCCGGACGAACTGGTGGATCAGCTGCCCGTCGATACATCCGGCGATGCCAAACCGGCGGCTGTTCACCGCCCAGCGCAGTAGCGTCCGGACGCTGATCAGATGCAGGCCCAAAGTGCGGGCCTCCGGCGCGGGCAGCGCCTTCAACCGGACTCGCTCTACCCCTTCGCCCAGGTCGCTCTCGTCACGCTTGCGGACACGCTCCGGCGGGACCATGGGGTGATCGTCGAGGCCGTCGGAGGGGCTGGCTAGTCGAACTCGCCATTCTTCGCGCCGTCGATGAAGGCGTCCCATTCGCTGGAAGTGAAGATCAGCGCGGGGCCAGTGGGGTTCTTGCTGTCGCGGACACCTCGGCGTCCGCCGGAGAGTTCGGCGACCTCAACGCAGTTGCCGCCGTCGGGTCCCGATCGGGTGGACTTACGCCACACGGCTGTGTCGAGTTCTCAGATCAACTCGTCCATCGCTGCAATGTCTCCTTGATCAGTCGGCTGTTGTACGTGTTTTCGGATCATCATGACACTGCCCGGCGATGGGTTTCAGCCCGGTTCGTCAGGTACGTCTCAGCCTGGGCGTGCCTTGCCCTCGGGTGGATGCATCGAAGGGTGTATGCCGGTTCGGCCCGGTGGAGGAGGTGCCGACCCCTTCTCACCGGCAGGATCTCCGTATGACAATCGGCTTGGTGCTCACTCTTGCGGCGCTGGCGGTGGTCGACAGCACCAGCTTCGGCACCCTCGTCATCCCGATCTACCTGCTGTTGGCGGGGCGGTCTGGAGCGTCGCGATTACTGATCTACCTGGGGACCATCGCGGTCTTCTACTTCCTGGTGGGGGTCGCGCTGATGCTGGGCCTCTCCGTGGCGATGGAGAGCTTCGGCGAGGCGTTGCGCAGTCGTCCCGCGTACTGGGTGCAACTCGTGCTCGGTGTGGGGCTGTTCGTGCTGAGCTACCGGTTCGATGCCAAGTGGCGGGCGAAGCGCGGCCTGCCCGAGCGCCGGTTGGAGCCGCGGACGGGCGGGCCGCGGGTGATGGTGGTGCTGGCGTTGACGGCCGGGATGGTCGAGGTGGCCACGATGGTCCCGTATCTGGCCGCCGTCGGGATGATGACCACCTCCGGGCTGGTGGCGGGCCAGTGGGTGCCGTTGCTCGCCGGGTACGTGCTGGTCATGATCCTCCCCCCGTTGGCTCTCATGGGCCTGCGGGCGATGGCCGGAGCCTGGTGGGAGCCGAAGCTGGAGCGGATGCGCGCCTGGCTGACCAAGCACTCCGCCTCGATGGTGAGCTGGACGCTGGCGATCGTCGGCTTTCTGCTGGCTCGGGACGCGGCGTTCCGGCTGTTCTTCCAGTGATCCGCCGGCCGGGAGCCGGATGATCGACGCCTTCCCTGGCGGGGCTGCAGGTCAGGCGTTCGGGGAGGAGGCGAGGCCCATCATTCCGGCCTGGAGGCGCACGGTGTGGGCGAAGGCGGCTCTCCTGTCCTCGATCGTGTTCTCGAACTGGCCGAACACTTCGAAGCTGACCCACCCGTACAGCCACGTCCATGTGGCGAGCGCGCGCAGCACCAGGTCCTCGGGCACGCCCGGCATGAGCTCGGCCAGCCGCGCCGCCTCGGCGGCCGCGGCCGGTGAGGGCGGCGGGGCCATGTCCGGCGGGGTGAGCGCGCCGGCGTGGAAGGCGTCGGCCACCAGCCGGCCGAACACCGTGACGTCGCGGGCCCGGGCCGCCACCGTGTCCTGCGGCGCCTGGTAGCCGGGCACCGGTGAGCCGAAGAGCAGAGCGTACTCGTGCGGGTGAGCCAGCGCCCAGTCGCGCACCGAGTGGCAGACCGCCGCCCATCTGCCCGGGAAGTCGTCCGGCGCGCTCGCGGCGTCGGCCCGCTCGACGGCCTCGCCGAGCGCGTTGTAGCCGTCGATGATCAGTGTGGTCAGCAGGTCGTCGCGGCTGGGGAAGTAGCGGTAGATGGCCGAGGAGACCATGCCCATCTCGCGGGCCACGGCCCGCAGCGACAGGCCGCCCGCGCCCTCCGTGGCGAGTTGCCGGCGGGCGATGTCGGCGATCTCCCTGGTCAGCTCGGCTCTGACGCGTTCTCTCGCGGTGCGGCTCGCTGTCATGCCCAGCACGCTATCAGAGCGGTGAGCAGATACGAGAGCACCGCTCTTGACGAGAGCTGCTCTCTTGAGAGAGCATTGCTCTCGTAAGCGAACGGCAGTCACTGGAGGTCGGTCATGCTCGGTATCGCCAAGGGGGCCAACATGGCCCTGATGTTCGTCCTGGAGCTGAGCGTGCTGGCCTCGGCGGGCTACTGGGGATTCAGGGTGAGCCCCCACTGGCCGATCAAGCTGCTGGCCGGGCTGGGCGCGCCGGCGCTGTTCGTGGCCGCCTGGGCGCTGTTCGGCGCCGGCGGCGGCGCGAACGCCGTCTTCCCGCTGACCGGCCTGGCCCGAGCCGCGCTGGAGATCGTCTGGTTCGGCGGCGGGGCGCTCGCCCTCTACGCCGCCGGCAGCGCGTTCCCGGCCGCCGTCCTCGCCGTCGCCTTCGTCGTCAACGCGGTCCTCCGCGTCGTCTGGAAGCAGGTCTGATCATGGGTAAGCACGTTGTCGTGGGTTCCGGCCAGGTAGGCACGCACCTGGCCACCAAGCTCCTCGCCCAGGGCCACGAGGTCACCGTCGTGACCCGCTCCGGCAGCGGCCCCGCCGGGGCCACCCGGGTGGCGGCCGACGTCGCCGACCGGCGTCGGCTGACCGAGGTCACCGCGGGCGCCGACGTCCTCTACAACTGTGTCAACCCCCGCTACCACCGCTGGCACACCGACTGGCCGCCGATGGCCGAGTCGTTCCTGGCCACCGCCGAGGCGACCGGCGCCGTGCTGGTCATCCTGGGCAACCTCTACCCGTACGGCCCGGTCACCGGCCCGATGACCGAGGACCTGCCGCTCGCCTCCACCAGCCCCAAGGCCCAGGTCCGGGCGAAGATGTGGGTCGACGCGCTGGCCGCGCACGAAGCCGGGCGGATCAGGGTGACCGAGGTGCGCGGCTCCGACTACTTCGGCCCCGGCACCACCGACCAGTCCTACCTCGGCGAGCGCTTCCTCGCGCCGCTGCGCGCCGGGAAGACGATCCAGGTCCCGTGGCCCGCCGACATGCCGCACAGCTGGACGTACCTGCCGGACGTCGCCGACGCGCTCATCGTGGCCGGCGCGAACGAGCGGGCCTGGGGACGGCCGTGGCACGTGCCCACCACCGACCCGGTCAGCTTCCGGCAACTAGGCGAGCGGATGGCGGCGATCCTCGGCAAGCCGGCGCCCCGGATGGTGCAGCTTCCCTGGCCGCTGGTGCGCACGCTCGGACTGTTCTCGCCGATGCTCGGGGAGCTGAGGCACGTCCGCTACCAGTTCGTCGCGCCGTACGAGCTCGACTCCTCGGCGTTCCAGGAGACGTTCGGCGTCCGGCCGACGCCCCTGGACGATGCGCTGAAGGCTACGCTCGCCTCATGAGGATCGCCGTGATCGGCCTGGGCGACATCGCCGAGAAGGCCTACCTTCCCGTGCTCGCCGCCCAGCCGGGGCTCGACCTGCACCTGTGCACCCGCGACCGGGCCCGGCTCGACCGGCTCGCCGACGCCTACCGGGTGGCCGGCCGGTCCACCTCGGTGGAGGAGGTCGTCAAGGCCGGCGTCGAGGCCGCGTTCGTGCACGCCGCGACCCCCGCCCACCGCGAGGTGGTCGAGCCGCTGCTCAGAGCGGGCGTGCACGTCTACGTCGACAAGCCGATCGCCGACAACCTGGCAGACAGCGAGCACCTCGTCCGGCTCGCCCACGCCGAGCGCAGATCGCTGATGGTGGGCTTCAACCGCCGCTACGCCCCGGGCTACGTGGGCCTGGCGGCGCTGCCCCGCCACCTGGTGCTCATGGAGAAGAACCGCGCCGGCCACGCCGAGACGCCCCGCCGGGTGGTGTTCGACGACTTCATCCACGTGGTCGACACGCTGCGCTTCCTCGCTCCCGGCGAGGTCACCGGCGTCCGCTTCCGCACCCGGGTCCGTGACGGGCTGCTGGAGCACGTCGTGCTGGAGCTGGCGGGCGACGGGTTCACCGCGATCGGCGTGATGAACCGGATGAGCGGCGCCAGTGAGGAGACCTGCGAGGCCATGGGCGACGGCGTCAAGCGCCGGGTGGTCGACCTCGGCGACGTCGTCGACTACGCGGGCGGCGAGACGCGCACGCGGCGCCCCGACTGGGTGCCGGTCGCCCGGCAGCGCGGCATCGAGCAGATCTGCCTGGAGTTCCTCGACGCCGTCCGCGAGGACCGGCTGCTCAGCGCGGACGACGCCCTCGTCACCCACGCGATCTGCGAGGACATCGTCGCCCAGGCGTCCTGACCGGCACCGGCACCGCTCGCCCGGCCGGGCGGCGACGCGCGGGGTCAGGCGGGTGAGCGCAGGCGCATCCACCGGTCCGACTCGGCCAGCATCCGGCCGAACACCCGCCCGCCGAGCCGGGTCAGCACGGTGAACCCCCGCCGGTCGCCCAGCGGGCTGGACGAGGACACCACCCCGGCCACCGCCCCGTCACGCAGGGCGGGCCCGCCGCTGCCGCCGGCCGGGGCGTGGCAGTTGCGGGTGACCAGCAGCCCGGGCCCCCGGCCGACCGCCTCGTCCGCGTCGCCGAGGCAGCGGTAGAGCCGCGTCCCCGGATACCGCTTGCCGGCCGGGTATCCCAGCAGTTCCAGGCCGCGCAGTGAGGTGCCGCGCGCCGTGCGCAGCGGCCGCAGCCCCGGCCCGGTCACCGCCTCCAGCGGCTCGCCGCGCGGGGCCACCCCCACCAGGCCGATGTCGTACGGGAGCAGGTCGGCGGAGTAGGGGCGGTCGCGCCAGCGCGGGGGCACCCAGGTCCGTACGGCCGGCCAGACCCCGAGCGGCGTCCGCCCCCGGTCGAACCCCGGCAGGAACACCACCTGCCGCAGCCGCCTGCCCTTGTCGTGCAGGCAGTGCGCCGCCGTCAGCACCAGGCTGCGGCTGCGCGACCCGATCACCGTGCCGCCGCACATCACCACGTCGCCGCTGACCGGATCGTGGGCCATCAGCACCCCGGTCAGCCGCTGGTCCTGGGTGTGCGGGCGGGGGACCGGCGCGTATCCCAGCCGGTCGCCGCCGGGCGTCAGCACCCGGTGCTCGGGGACGGAACGCTCGGCCGCCCCGGCGAGGCCGGACGGGGAGAGCAGGGTGAGGGACAGCACCAACCTGAGCACGCTGCCACTCTAGATCCCCATGATCACCGCCCTGACCTGCGACACCTTGGTTTACCCAACTTGTGCGGTCACGGGTGGAGGCCGCACTCGTGCGGTCACGGGTAGAGGCCGCGCATGCGGTGCGCGTCGGCCACGCGGCCCACCCCGATGGCATGGGCCGCCTGCCGCAGCGTGAGGCCGCGGTCGGTCGCGAGCGTCCGCACCTCGTCGTAGGCGCTCTCCATCAGGTCGCGCAGTTTCAGCTCGACCTCCCTGGCGCTCCAGGAGTAGGCCTGCATGTTCTGCACCCACTCCAGGTAGGACACGATCACCCCGCCGGCGTTGGCCAGGATGTCGGGCACGACGGTCGCGCCGTTCGCGGCCAGGATCTCGTCCGCCTCCGGCGTGGTGGGGCTGTTGGCGCCCTCCACGACCAGCCGGGCGCGCACCCGGGGCGCGTTCTCCTCGGTGATCACGTTCTCCAGGGCCGCCGGGACCAGCAGGTCGACGTCCAGCTCGACCAGCTCGTCACGCTCCATCGCGTCGGCGTCGCGGTAGCCGTGCACGCCGCCCGACTCGGTGACCCACGCGCGCAGGGCGGCGACGTCCAGCCCGCCGGCCGCGTGCACCGCGCCGGTGGCGTCGGAGACGGCGACCACCGTGCACCCCGGGTCGGCCAGGTACTGCGCGGCGAGCGCGCCCACCTTGCCGAAGCCCTGCACCGCGACGGTCACGCCCTCGGGCGAGCGGCCGAGCGCGGCCAGCGCCGCGATCTGCACGCCGCGCGAGGTGGCGCCGGCTCGGCCGAGCGAACCGCCCAGCGTCGTCGGCTTGCCGGTGACCACGCCGGGCACCGAGTAGCCGGCGTTGACGCTGTAGGTGTCCATGATCCAGGCCATGGTCTGCTCGTCGGTGCCGACGTCGGGGGCCGGGATGTCCTTCTCGGGGCCGATCAGCGGCAGGATCTCGTTGACGTAGCGGCGGGTCAGCCGTTCCAGCTCGCGGGTGGTCAGCGTGGCCGGGTCCACGGCGACGCCGCCCTTGGCGCCGCCGTACGGGATGCCGACCAGCGCGCACTTCCACGTCATCCACATCGCCAGCGCGGTGACCTCGTCCAGGTCGGTGCTGGGATGGAAGCGGATGCCGCCCTTGGCGGGGCCGCGCGAGATGTTGTGCTGCACCCGGAAGCCCTGGACGACGTCGAGCCGGCCGTTCTCGCGGCGGACTGGCACCGACACGGTCAGCGACCGGCGCGGCGTGGCGAGCATCGCCCGCAGCCCGTCGTCGAGTCCGAGGTGCTCGGCGGCCTGGTGGAGCTGGTGCAGGGCGGAGTCGAGGGCCTGGCGGCCCGGGGTGATCAGGGCCGGCGTCCTTGACGGCACCATGACGGTCATGGAAGGAGTTCCTCCTGTGCTGCACGCCCGGCAAACGAGATAGGCGCCATTGCCTACCCCTTTGGGCGTCTTGTCGCGATGATCCTATTACGAGGTCTTTTCGGGCACCGCTGGATTTCGCGAAAAGGATCTGCTCCCATCGATCCAACCGGGTGACCGATGCGCTTGGCTACGTGCCACTCTGGCAGGCTTGGGGTCCGGAGTGTGCCGAACTGTCGAATCAGGAGGTGCGGATGCCCGCACTGGTGATCGGGCCGATGCTGCGCTACGTCGATGAGTCCTGCGCCTCCGTCTGGGTGGAGACCGACGCGCCGTGCACCGTCGCCGTGGTGGCCGACGAACGCAGATACGAGTCACGCACGTTCACCGTGCACGGCCACCACTACGCCGTGGTCGACCTGACCGGCCTGACGGAGGACGTCGCCGGGTACGCGGTGGAACTGGACGGGCAGCGGACCTGGCCGCTGGAGGGCCGCCCGCCCAGCCGCATCCGGCTGGTGCCGCCCGAGGGGCCGCGGCTGATGACGTTCGGCTCGTGCCGGACCAGCGTCCCGCACGACACACCCCACGTGCTGACCCACGGCGAGGACGTGCTGCGCACCTACGGCGCCCACCTCATGACCGCCGGCGACGAGGAGTGGCCCGACCTGCTGCTGCTGCTCGGCGACCAGGTGTACGCCGACAGCCCGTCCGCCGAGATGCTGGAGTTCATCCGCGGGCGCCGTGACACCGAGCCGCAGGACGAGATCGCCGACTACGAGGAGTACGCCGAGCTCTACCGCCGGGCGTGGACCGACCCCGAGATCAGGTGGCTGCTGTCCACCGTGCCGACAGCCATGATTTTCGACGACCACGACCTGCGCGACGACTGGAACACCTCCCAGTCCTGGCGCCGGCAGATGGCCGCGACGAGCTGGTGGCGCCGGCGGGTGATCTCCGGGCTCGGCGCGTACTGGGTCTACCAGCACCTGGGCAACCTGTCGCCGGCCGAACGCGCGGACGACCCGCTGCTGCGCACGCTGATGAAGGGCGGCGGCGCCGACGCGCTCGACACCTTCGCCGAGCAGGCCGACGCCGACCCCAGCAGCAACCGGTGGAGCTACGCCCGCGACCTCGGCCACACCCGCCTCATCGTGGTCGACACCCGCTGCGCCCGGCAGCTCACCCCCGGCGACCGGCGGATGCTGGACGCGGAGGAGTGGGAGTGGCTGGTCGAGGAGGTCTCCAAACCGGCCGGGCGGATCGTCATCGGCTCGTCGATCCCGTTCATGCTGCCCGAGGGCGTCCACTACGTCCAGAACTGGAACGAGGCCCTGTGCGACGGCGCCTGGGGCCGCTTCGTGCAGCGGCTGTCGGAGAAGTTCCGGCAGGCCGTCGACCTGGAGCACTGGGCCGCGTTCCGCCGCTCCTTCGACGACCTGGCCCGGCTGCTGGCCGGGCTCGGCAAGCCGGTGGTGCTGCTGTCGGGTGACGTCCACTACTCCTACGTGGCCAAGGCCCGCGGCAGCGCGGTCTGGCAGGTGGTCTGCTCGCCCATCCGCAACCCGCTCAGCCCCGTGCTGCGCTGGGCCAACGTGTTCACCCAGTTCGGCGTGGCCACCGTCGTCGGCGGGCTGCTCGCCCGGCTGGCGAAGCTGCCCAGGCCGCCGTTCCGCTGGCGGGTGACGCACGGGCCGTGGTTCCAGAACGCCGTGGCGACGCTCACCTTCCCCGACCGCGCCACCTGGTACGAGTCGAAGAACGGGGAGTTCCAGGAGATCGACACCGTCCGGCTCGGGTGACGCGCGTCCTCGGCCGGTCACCGAGCTGATCGCGCGGGGGAACCCGGCGAAACAGGTGGAACCGGTCCTGCCTCTGCGGCCAACAACAGGGTGACCGCATGAGAGAGGACCGGCACGTGGTGAGTGTTCGGGCATTACCCGAAAAGCTGGACGACTCGGAGCTGATCGAGCGTTCGCTGAGCGATCCGGAGAGCTTCGCATCGCTGTTCGACCGGCACGCCGCGGAGATCCACCGGTACGCCGCCCGTCGCCTCGGGGCCGAACTGGCCGACGACGTGACGGGAGAGGTGTTCCTGGCGGCCTTCCGGGGGCGGGCGCGCTACGACCGCGCCTGGCCGGACGCCCGGCCCTGGCTGTACGGGATCGCGACCAAGGTCGTCGCCCAGCACCGCCGGGCCGAACGGCGGCGCAACCACGCGCTGTCCAAGGTGAGCGTCGAACGGCCCGGCACCTTCGACGACCGCAGCGCCGACCGGGTCACCGCCGAGCAGTTGCAGCCGAGGCTGGCCAGGGCGCTGACCCGGTTGAGCGCGGCCGAACGCGACCTGCTGCTGCTCCTCGCCTGGGCCGACCTCACCTACGAGGAGGCGGCCGTCGCGCTGCGCGTGCCCGTCGGCACGGTCCGGTCCCGGCTGCACCGGCTCCGCGTGAAGGTGCGCAGAGCCCTCGGCGGCGCCAACCCCTTCGCAGAGGAGTCCCAGCATGGATGACGAGATCCGCGTCTTCGCGGACGGCCGGCCCGCCGCTCCGCCGTACTCCGACGAGGCCCGCGAGCGGGCCCGCGACCGGCTGCTGCGGGAGGCGCGCGGGCGGGGCGGCCTGCGCCGGCCGCGCCTGGGCTGGCAGGCCGTGGCCGCGTTCGGGATCACGGTCGCTCTGGTCGGGGGCGTGGCCGTGGCCCTGACGGGCGAGAGGCAGGGCCCCGACGCGGCCACCTCCGTGACGCAGACCGGCGTCTCCATCCCCGAACTGGACCCCAAGCCGGGCCAGTTCATCCTGGTGGAGTCGGACACCATGTACGAGTCGCACGCGATCCGCGAGGACGGCGAGACCCGCCACCTCTACCGGACGCACCGCAAGATCTGGCAGTCGGTGGACGGGAGCGCCGACGGCCTCCTGTTGATCGAGGGCCGCGAGCCGAAGCCTCATCCGGGGGAGAAGGACCTGCCGGAGGACGCCGCGAACTGGCGGGGCTCCGACTGGACCCTGCTCAACTCCTGCCCGCAGGACAAGGGGCGGCACAGGGACGACTTCGCCTACCTGAGCACGCTGCCCACCGACCCCGCCGCGATGCGCGACCACCTCTACCAGGGGAGCTCGGGGGCATCCCCGAAAGCGGAGGCCGACGTGCGGGCCTTCCAGGACGCCGTGGAGATCCTGCGGGAGGGATACCTGCCCAAGGAGCAGCGTGCCGCCCTGTACGAGGCGATCAAGTCGATCGACGGGGTGGTCGAGACGCCGGGAGTCGCGGACTCCGCCGGGCGCCGCGGTGTGGCTCTCGGCCGCACATGGGCGCGGACGGGGGTCCACGAGGAGATCATCTTCGATCCTGAGACGCGCATGATGCTGGGCGAACGGACGACGGTCGCGGACGGCAAGACCGCCAAGGCGCCGGTGGGCAGCGTCGTGGCCCACACGGCCCAGCTGAAGGTGTCGGTCGTGGACGATCTGCCCGAGACTCCCGCCGGGATCCAGCGCAGCGACTGCATGCCGGCGCCGACCGAGTCCTCGACGCCGCCGCCCACCGCCCCGCCGTCGGACTCGCCGGCCTCCGCCCGGCCGAGCACGCCGCTGTCGGACGCCCCGGACGCCCCTCGCCCGACGGACGCCCCCGCGGACGGGCCGACGGGAAGCCCCGCGCAGGCATCGGACAGCCCGGCGCCGAGTGCTCCCACCTCGGGTGTCACCGACGGCCCGGCTCCGAGCGCCGCACCGCCCGGCGCCCCGGTCTCCTGACGGGATGCCCGCACCGCCGTGCGTGGGCCGTCCCCGAGGCGAGGTCGGACCCGCACAGCGGAACGGCCCGCGCCACCGGCAGGTCGGTGGCGCGGGCCGTCCGGTCAGTGGCCGCCGGGGCCCGGTGGCCCCGGCTGGTCCGGTGGTCCGGGCTCGGTGGTCCGGTGGTCCGGCGGTCCGGTGGCTCAGCGGCGGAAGGACGCGATGGCTTCGGCCAGCCGGTCCACGGCCCAGAGAAGGTCCTCCTCCGAGATCACGATCGGCGGCGCGAGCCGGATCGTGGATCCGTGCGTGTCCTTGGCCAGCACGCCCCGCTCCATCAGCGCCTCCGACACCTGGCGGCCGGTGGCCAGGGACGGATCGATGTCGACGCCCGCCCACAGCCCGCGCCCGCGCACGGTGACCACGCCGTCGCCGAGCAGCTCGCGCAGCCGCGCGTGCAGCACCTCGCCGAGCCGGGCGGCCCGCTCCTGGTACTCGCCGGTGTTGAGAATCTCGATGACCGCGTTGCCCACGGCGCAGGCCAGCGGGTTGCCGCCGAACGTGGACCCGTGCTGACCCGGCTTGATCACGCCCAGCACGTCGGTGTCGGCGGCGATGGCCGACACCGGGACCACGCCGCCGCCCAGCGCCTTGCCCAGCACGTACATGTCGGGCACCACGCCCTCGTGCTCGCAGGCGAACGTCTTGCCCGTGCGGCCCAGCCCCGACTGGATCTCGTCGGCGATCATCAGGACGCCCTCGGCGGTGCACAGCTCGCGCACCTGCGTGAGGTAGCCGTCCGGCGGCACCAGCACCCCGGCCTCGCCCTGGATGGGCTCCAGCAGCACGGCCACGGTGTTGGCGTCGATCGCCTCGCGGATCGCCTCGATCGACCCGTACTTCACGATCCTGAAGCCGGGCGTGTACGGGCCGAAACCGTCGTGCGCGTCGGGATCGGTGGAGAAGCTGACGATCGTGGTCGTCCGGCCGTGGAAGTTGTCCTCCATCACGATGATGGTGGCCTGGTCCGGCTCGACGCCCTTGACCTCGTAGCCCCACTTGCGGGCCACCTTGATGGCGGTCTCCACGGCCTCGGCGCCGGTGTTCATCGGCAGGATCATGTCCTTGCCGGTGAGGTCGCCCAGCCCGGCGCAGAACGCCGCGAACTGGTCGTGGTAGAAGGCCCGGCTGGTCAGCGTGAGGTTCTGGAGCTGCTGCTGGGCGGCCTGCAGGATCTTCGGGTTGCCGTGGCCGAAGTTCAGCGACGAGTAGCCGGACAGGCAGTCGAGGAACCGCCGCCCCTCCACGTCGGTCACCCACGCGCCGTCGGCCTCGCGGATCACCACGGGAAGCGGGTGGTAGTTGTGCGCGCTGCGGCGCTCGATCACTTCGATCAGCTCTGCGCTGGTGGTCATTCTACTGTTCCCCCCTGATTTCCAGTGTGCAGCACTTCGGGCCGCCGCCGGCCTTGCGCAGCTCCGACAGGTCGACCGGGATCGGCTCGTAGCCGCGCCGCTTCAGCTCCAACTGGAGGTCGGAGGCCTCGGCGTTGATCACCACGTGGGTGCCGTCGCTGACCGCGTTGAGTCCCAGCACCTCCGCGTCGCGGGCGCCGGCGAGCACCGCGTCGGGGAACATCCGGCGCAGCAGCCGCCGGCTGCCCTCCGAGAACGCCTCCGGGTAGTAGCAGACGTTGCGGCCGTCCAGCGGGAACAGCGCCGTGTCGAGGTGGTAGAAGCGCGGGTCCACCAGCTTGAGCGAGATCACCGGGCGGCCGACGAACTCCTGGGCCTCCAGGTGCGCCGCCACGTCCGTGCGGAAGCCGGTGCCCGCCAGCACGACGTCGTCGAGCGTGAGGAAGTCGCCCTCGCCCTCGTTGACGTGCGCGGGCTCCGTCACCTCGAAGCCCCGCTCGGCGAACCAGCGCAGGTAGGCCGGGCCCTCCGGGCCGCGCTGCGGGAAGGCGAACCGGGCGCCGTACACGCGCCGGTCCACCACCAGCGCGCCGTTGGCGGCGAAGACCATGTCGGGCAGCCCCTCGACCGGGTCGATGAGGCTGACGCGGTGCCCGAGCTCCTCGTAGGCCGCCTTCAGGCCCTCCCACTGCCGGATCGCCACGTCGCGGTCGGCACCCGCCGCCGGGTCCATCCACGGGTTGATCGCGTACTCGACCGCGAAGTGCTCCGGGCGGCACATGAGGAAGTGTTTGGGCATGCGGGACTCCGTCATCGTCGTTCAGGGGTGTGGGTACACGGAGGGTGACGGACACAGCCTAGGAATCCACGTTCGCGCAGGCCAGGGATTGACATTGCGTCTTGGCGCAGGTCCGTTGCGCATTCGGGCGGGCGGCGCCCGATCCGTTGCGCCGTCCGCGCCCCACCCGTCAGGACGCGCCCCGGCGGCGGCGCAGGGGCGGCTCGGCGGGCGGCTCAGGGGGCGGTTCCGTGGGCGGCCGGCGAGCCCGTACGGGCGTCCGGCACCGCCGCGCCAGGGGGCAGGTCGATCAGCCTCGACAGCACGATGGAGCTCTTCGTGCGCACCACGAACGCCTCGGCGGCGATGCGCTCGATGACCCGCTCCACGTGCCGCACGTCCGTCGCCCGGATGTGCAGCAACGCGTCGGCCTCGCCCGTGATCGTCGCCGCCGCCACCACCTCCGGGAACTTCGCCACCGCCACGGCGATGTCGGACGGCTTCGTCTTGCCCTGGCAGAACAGCTCGACGTACGCCTCGGTGGTCCAGCCCAGCGCCCGCGGCGCCACCCGGGCGCTGAAACCGGTGATCGCCCCCGTCTCGCGCAGGCGGTCGACCCGGCGCTTGACGGCCGACGCGCTCAGCCCCACCTGATGGCCGATCTCCGCGTAGGTCGCGCGGGCGTCCTCGACGAGTGCCGCGATGATGTCACGATCAAGCTGGTCCAGTTCCACGCGCCCTGTATATCGCCTAGCCGCGCCACGACGCGACGAGGCAGACTGGGCGCCGCCAGAGTCGCCGAAGGGTTGTCACACATGAGTACGGCACGGTTCCCCGAGGGGTTCGTGTGGGGAGTGTCCACATCCGCCTACCAGATCGAGGGGGCCACCGCCGAGGACGGCCGCGGGCCGTGCATCTGGGACACCTTCGCCGGCGGGCGCAACGGCGATCCGGCCTGCGACCACTACCGGCGCTACCCCGAGGACGTCCGGCTGATGAAGGACCTGGGCCTGACGGCCTACCGGTTCTCGGTGAGCTGGCCCCGGGTGCTGCCCGAGGGGCGCGGCCGGGTCAACGGCAAGGGGCTCGACTTCTACGACCGGCTGGTGGACGCGCTGCTGGCCGCCGGCATCGCGCCATACGCCACCCTCTACCACTGGGACCTGCCGCAGGCGCTGGAGGACCGGGGCGGCTGGACCGCACGCGACACGGCGGGCCACTTCGCCGACTACGCGCGGACCGTGCACGCCCGGCTCGGCGACCGCGTCGACACCTGGTTCACCGTCAACGAGCCGTGGGTGGCGGCCTTCGTCGGCCACGCCTCCGGCGTGCACGCCCCCGGCCGCCGCTCGCCGGCCGACGCCTTCGTCGCCGCTCACCACATGCTGCTCGGCCACGGGCTCGCGCTGGAGGGGCTGCGCGCGCAGGGCGCCGCCAAGGCCGGCATCGTGCTGAACCTGTCGCCCGTGCTCACCCCCGCCCAGCTCGCCGACTTCTCCCTGCGCCCGCCGGAGGAGGACGCCGAGGCGGTGGCCCGGATCGACGCCCTGCACAACCGGCAGTTCCTGGAGCCCGTCCTGCGCGGCCGCTACCCCGAGGAACTGCTGCCGCTCGTGGCGCGCACCGCCGGGCTGGACCACGTCCGCGACGGCGACCTCGACGTCATCGGCCGGCCCATCGACCTGCTCGGCGTCAACTACTACGCCCCCATCGCGGTGCAGGCCCAGCCCGGCGCGCCGGCCCAGCCCGACTTCCCGGGCAGCGAGGGCGTGCTGTTCTGCAGCGTGCCGACCGCCGTGACCGCGATGGGCTGGCCCATCGTGCCGAGCGGCCTGTCCCTGGTCCTGCGGCGGCTGGCCGCCGACTACCCCGGCACCGAGCTGATGATCACCGAGAACGGCGCCGACTTCGAGGACGTCGTCACCGCCGACGGCATCCACGACGTCGACCGGACCGGCTTCGTCGAAGAGCACCTGCGGGCCCTGCGCATCTCCCTCGACGAGGGCGTTCCCGTGCGCGGCTACCTGCTGTGGTCGCTGCTCGACTGCGTCGAGTGGGCCGACGGCTACCGGCGCAAGTTCGGCATCGTGCACGTCGACTTCGCCACCCAGCGGCGGCGGCTCAAGGACAGCGCCCTGTGGTACCGCGACGTCGTCCGGCGGGGCGGGCTCGGCGGCGAACGGCCGAAGCGGCCCACGCTGGAGACCGTCGCGGCCCGCGCGAACGTCTCCCGCGCCACCGTCTCCCGCGTCGTCAACGGCGAGGCGTCGGTCAGCCCGGAGGTCCGCGCCACCGTGCTGCGGGCCGTGCAGGAGCTCGGCTACGTGCCGAACGCCGCCGCCCGCAGCCTCGTCACCCGCCGCACCGACGCGGTCGCCGTGGTGCTGTCCACGGCCGCGCATCGAGGTGACGCCCTGCTCGCGGCCGTCGTCCGCTACGTCACCAGCGTCCTCGAAGGGGCCGGCAAGCAGATCACGCTCATGCTCGCCGACACGGCCGACGGCCAGCGGCGCGTCCAGCGGCACGTGGAGGCGAGGCAGGTGGACGGGGTGGTGCTGCTGCCGCCCGACGGCCACGGCCCGCTCGCCGAGCGGCTGGCCCGCACCGGCGTGCCCGTCGTGCTGCTGGGCAAGCCCGCCATCGCCTCGCTCGTCCCGTACGTGGACGCCGACCACGCCGGCGGCGCGGCGGCCGCCACGGCGCACCTGCTGGAGCGGGGCCGTCGCCGCATCGGCGTGATCTGCGGGCCGATGGACCTGACCGCCGTCCAGGACCGGCTGGCCGGCCATCGCGCCGCGCTGGCGGCTGCGGGGCTGCGGCCCGTACTGGAGCCGGCGGGCCACGACCGGGACTCCGGTGAGCAGGCCGCCCGGCGGCTCCTCGCCGACCACCCGGGGCTGGACGCCGTCTTCGCCACCTCCGACGACCTGGCGATCGGCGCGCTGCGCGCGGCGCGGGAGGCGGGCCGCCGGGTGCCGGACGACCTGGCGGTGGTGGGCTTCGACGACATCGACGCGGCCTCGTGCACCGCGCCGCCGCTCACCACGGTCCGGGTGCCGGTGACGGACCAGGCGCTCGCCCTGGCCCGCCTCCTGCTGTCGCGCCTCGACGGCCGGCACGCCGCCCCGGTGGTCCTGCCGGCCCGGCTCGTCGTACGCGACTCCTCCTGAGCGTTCCGTCCGGCCGGGGGAGCGCCAGTCGCGCGCTAGTCGGAGAAGGTGAACCAGTTGACGTTGACGAAGTCGGCCGGCTGCCCGCTGGTGAAGGTGAGGTAGACCGTGTGCCTGCCCGTCACCGGCGAGATGTTGGCCGGCACGGTCCGCCAGCTCTGCCAGCCGCCCGTGCCGGCCACCGCGAGGTCGCCGATCGGCGGGGCCGACGGGCTGCCCAGCCGCACCTGGACGAGACCGCTCACCCCGCCCGCGGCCCCGGACGCCACCCGCGCGCGGAACTGGGTGGCCGGCCTGCCGCCGAAGTCGACTCCGTCGAAGCGGAGCCAGTCGCCGTTGCCGATCGCCCCGACGTTCTGGCCGCCGCCCGTGTCGGTGGTGGCCTCGATGATGGTTCCCGACTGCGCCTGGTGGCTTTCGGCCTGGATGGTCGAGCGGGCGTCCACGCCGCCGGGGACGGTGGGCGTGACCGTGGGCGTCGGGCCGGGGCCGCCGCTCTGCCACACCGCCACGTAGTCGACGACCATGGGCCTGCCGGGCACGGTGGCGGCGGTGGGCGTGCCGAAGCCGGCCACGCCGTTGGGGAAGGCGCCGCCCATGGCCACGTTCAGCAGCAGGAAGTAGCCGGCGTGGCCGGTCATGGCGGTCCAGGTGGCCGCGTCGAACTGGGACTGGTTCAGGCTGTGGAACCGCTGGCCGTCCACGTACCAGCGCAGCTCGTTGGGGGTGACGCCGCGGTCCCACTCGAAGCGGTAGGTGTGGAAGGCCGACTGGCAGGTGGAGCCGGGGCAGGCGCGGCTGGCGCCGAGGCCGTTGGTCTCGTTGCACGGCCCGCCGGGGTTGACGCCGCAGTGGAGCACGGCCCAGACGGCGTTGAGGCCGTTGACGTTCTCCATGATGTCGAACTCGCCGATGCCCGGCCAGTTCCAGTAGTTCCCCCGGTACGGCGAGCCGAGCGCCCAGAACGCCGGCCAGTAGCCGAGGGCGGCCTGGCCGGTCACGTCGGGCATCTGGATGCGGCCCTCGATGCGCAGGACGCGGCCGTCGGCGGGCTTGAAGTCGCTCCGCCTGGTCTCGATGCGCGCGGACGTCCACGCGCCGGTGGCGCTGCGCCGCGGGGTGATCCGCAGGTTGCCGGCGCCGTCGAGGGCGAGGTTGGCGGGGTCGGCCGTGTAGTTCTGGATCTCCCCGGTGCCCCAGTTGGCGGGCCCACCGGGGTAGTTGTGGCCGGTGTCGACGATCCAGTTCGCGGCGGAGGGCGGCGAGCCGGCGGAGCCGTCGAAGTCGTCGGACCAGACGAGCGACCAGCCTGAGGGCGTGGGCGGCACGGCGGCGGCGGCGCTCACGGCGACGTGCACGAGGAGGGCGGCCATGGTGGCCAGGGCCACGGCCAGGGCCGCGAGGCGCCTGCGGGGTGTGGAGAGGGAGGGGCGGGATGTCATCGCTTGCTCCTGGGGGGGTGCGGAGGCGGACAACCGAGAGAGCGCTCTCTCGCGGAGGTAAACACAGTCGTCGACGCCGTGTCAAGCGGCCCGGTGTCAAGCCACCCCGCTCGTGCCACCCCGCTCGTGCCGTCCGCTCGTGCCGTCCGCTTGGGGCGGAAACGCGACAGGCGCCGACCCCTGTGCGGGGCTCGGCGCCTGTCGTCGGGCGAGGAGCGGGATCAGCCCTTCTCGGCCTCGCCGGTGGCCTGCTCCAGCGCGTCCTCGGGGGAGGCCTCCAGGTCCTGCTCGGCGTCCGCGCCGGCCTGCGCCGACGCCTTGTCCAGCCGCACCCAGCTCGTGACGCTCTCCACCGCGAAGAGCACGAACAGGTACGCCGTCAGCACCGCGAGCACGACCGTCAGCCAGCCGAGGGCCGCGCCCACGCCGATGATGAGCAGCCGTACCTCCCAGCCGAGCCCCGCGTGGAACACCCACGCGGGCGGCCAGATGCTCTGCCGTGTCCGGTAGACGGTGTCGTAGGTGTGGTAGCCGACCACGTAGACGAGCACGAACAGCAGCCACTTGGGCGCGTCAGCCGCCAGGCCCACCGCGATGATGGTGAGGAACTCGGTGCCGCGCAGCAGCGGCGGCGTGAGCCAGTCGAGGCGGCCCAGGTGGTCGCGGGGCGCGGTCGGCAGGATGAGCACGATCGCGACCAGCACCGGGACGAGGACCATCGGCCCCGGCTCCAGCAGGCCGGAGGCGGTCACGGCGACGACGGCGACGAGGGCGGCGAGCGTCGCCGGGACGGGCGGCAGGCCCTTGCCGAGCCGCCCGGCCAGCACGTGGACGAGCGGGCCGTCGTCGCGGTAGGCGAGCAGCCGGGCGGTCTGGACGCGGCGGCGTTCCTCGTCGGGGTCCGGCGTGGGGGTGGCGGCGGCCTGCGGTTGGGTGATCATGCGAGCGACCTCATGAGGCGTCCGGTGAGGGTGTAGACGGCGGCGACGGCGCCCCAGACCACCAGCGTGAGGAAGGTGATGCGGGCGTCGAAGAGGGCGGCGGTGATCGCGATGGCCGCGAACCGCTCGCCGATGGGGAAGACGATCATCTTACGCGCCCAGTGGACCGCTCGGTACCGGCCGGCCTTGCTCCACATCTTCAGCAGGCCCCGGATGCCGTGGCTGCGCTCGACCTTGCGGCGCTCCAGGGCCTCGCGCAGATCGCGGTCGTCGGGCGCGGTCAGCGGCAGCGTGGGCAGCTGCGCCGGCGGCTTGCTGCGGCGGTTGGCGATGCCGAAGGAGAAGTCGAGCAGGTGACGCACCGACTGCAGGCCGATCGCCGCCAGGGCGAGGATCCAGATGTCGTCGCCGTTGCCCGACACCACCCAGCCGATCGCCAGACCGGCGAAGACGACGTACTCCTTGAACCGGTCGAACGTCGCGTCCAGCCACGCGCCCAGCACGCCGAACTTGCGGGCGTAGCGGGCGACCTGCCCGTCGACGCAGTCGAACACGAACGCGAAGTAGATCAGCACGCCGCCGAGCACCATCCACGGCCGGTCGCCCGTCGCGAAGCATGCGGCGGCGAGCACGCCCAGCGTGATCGAGATGAGCGTGACCTGGTTGGGCGTCAGCCCGCGGCGAGCCGCCCAGCGGGCGATGAAACGCGAGTAGGTGGAGACGAAGTAGGTGGTGAAGAAGCCGTCGGCGCCCTTGACCGCGTTGTCGAGCCGGGCGCGGTCCTCGTCGATGCCGCTCATCACGGCGACGGCCTCGTCGAGGTCCTCCTGGGAGGCGATGCGGCGGTAGTAGAGGTCGCGGCGGCCCCGGCTGCCGACCGACACGCCCTTGCGCACCAGGCCGAACACGATGAGCTGCATGAGGTCGTCGTCGGGGCCGAACTGATCGGCCACGGCGGCCAGCTCGCGGCAGGTCTCGGCCAGCACGGGCGCGTTGCGCGCGCTGACGTGCAGCGGACCCAGGATCACCGCGTTGGGCCTGGTGACGGCGTGGTGGGCGGTGCCGACCGAGACGATCCTGGACCTGCCGCGCCGCGCGCGCACGGGCAGCCCCTCGTGCCTGCGGTCGCTGATCTCCGGCTCGGCCTCTTCGATCGGGATCTGCTCCTCCCGCTCCGCCTCCTCCTCGGTGAGCTCCGGCCGGGGCTCCTTGGCGATGAGCGCCAGCACGCCGCGCTTCGACTTGGTGATCTGGTAGATCAGCTCGTCGTGGATCACGGAGTTGTCGGGGATGAGGAACAGGCTCTCCGTCGCCGAGTCGGCGACGTCGGCGAGGTGGCGCAGCGCGGCGGCCAGGTCGCCGGACGCGATGGTGGCGGGCCGCGGATCCAGGGAGAGGATCTGGCTGCGTAGCCGCTCGGCCACGGTGGGGGCGCCGGGCAACACGGCGAGCCTCAGGCCGGTCGGAGCGGTGTCAGGGCCGGGCGAAGAGCCCAGCAGGACCACGCGGGTCATGACTCCCTTTCGAGGCGGTTGCGGGGGGTTGAACAACAGACAATGCGGGACAGGCGTCTGAGTCTAGTGAGAGTTGCACAGAGTCGCGTCACTGACGCAAGTCCGTAACACAACGGCTGCGCGGCCCTAAGATGGGCGAGTGAGTCTCTACCGTGACGAAGGCGTGGTTCTGCGCACGCAGAAGCTCGGCGAGGCCGACCGCATCGTCACCGTCCTCGCCCGGCGCACCGGCAAGGTGCGGGCCGTGGCCAAGGGCGTGCGTCGCACCACCTCCCGCTTCGGCGCCCGGCTGGAGCCGTTCACGCACGTGGACGTGCAGTTTCACACGGGCCGCACGCTCGACGTCGTCACGCAGGCGGAGACCATCAGACCTTACGGCGAGGCGCTGACCGCCGACTACCCGCGCTACACGGCGGGCAGCGCCATGCTGGAGACCGCCGACCGGCTCACCCACGGGGAGAAGGAGCCGGCGCTGCGGCAGTTCCTGCTGCTGGTGGGCGGGCTGCGCACGCTGGCCGACGGCAGCCATGAGGCGCGGCTGGTGCTCGACGCCTACTTCCTGCGCTCGCTGGCGGTGGCCGGTTACGCGCCGGCGCTGGAGGCGTGCGCCAAGTGCCAGGCGCCGGCGGTCCGGGCGTTCGCCATCGTGGCGGGCGGCGTGGTGTGCGGCGCCTGCAAGCCGGCGGGCGCCGCGGTGCCGGCCGCCGAGACGATCGGGCTGATGACCGCGTTGCTGCGCGGTGACTGGGCGGTGGCCGACGCCTCCGAGCAGCGCCATCGCAGCGAGTGCAGCGGCCTGGTCGCCGCATACCTGCAATGGCACCTGGAGCACGGAATACGCTCTCTTCGACACGTAGAGAGGGAGCCAGCTTGAACGTCCGACCGCCGTCCCCGCACCCGTCCGGGGCGACTCCGCCGCCCATCCCGCGGGATCTGGTGCCGCGCCACGTGGCCATCGTGATGGACGGCAACGGCCGCTGGGCCAAGGCGCGGGGCCTGCCGCGCACCGAGGGGCACAAGGCGGGCGAGGCGTCCCTGTTCGACGTGATCGAGGGCGCGCTGGAGCTGGGCATCCCCTACCTGAGCGCCTACGCCTTCTCCACGGAGAACTGGAAGCGCTCACCCGACGAGGTGCGCTTCCTCATGGGTTTCAACCGCGACGTCATCCGGCGCCGCCGTGACGAGCTCAACGCCATGGGCGTGCGGGTGCGCTGGGCGGGCCGGCCGGGCCGGCTGTGGAAGAGCGTCATCGACGAGCTGCGCACGGCCGAGGAGATGACCGTCGGCAACCGCACGCTGACCCTGCAGTTCTGCGTCAACTACGGCGGCCGGGCGGAGATCGCCGACGCCGCGGTCAAGCTGGCGGCCGACATCGCGGCCGGCCGCGTCAAGCCGTCGAAGGTGAACGAGAAGGTCTTCGCCCGCTACCTCGACGAGCCCGACATCCCCGAGGTCGACCTGTTCGTCCGCTCGTCGGGCGAGCAGCGCTTCTCCAACTTCCTGCTGTGGCAGTCGGCCTACGCCGAGATGGTCTTCCTCGACCGCCTGTGGCCCGACTTCGACCGCCGCGACCTGTGGGAGGCGTGCGAGATCTACGCCAAGCGCGACCGCCGCTACGGCGGCGCCGTCCCCAACCAGGTCTAGGCGAGGTCCAGCCGTGGACGGCTACCTGGTGCGGCCCATCGGCCGGGTCGAGTCGCCGCTGAGCGACCTCGCCCAGGCGCCCCGGCAGGGCGACGAGGGCGCGCCGGCGGCGTGGCTGGTGTTCGCCGACCGGGTTCGCGACGGCCTGCGCGACCTGCGGCCCGGCGACGACGTCATCGTGCTCACCTGGCTCGACCGGGCCCGGCGTGACGTCCTCGCGGTCCATCCGCGCGGTGACCGTGCCCGGCCGGTCACGGGCGTGTTCAGCACCCGCTCACCCGACCGGCCCAACCCGGTGGGCCTGCACCGCGTGCGCGTCCTGGCCGTCGACGGCACGCGGGTGCGGGTGAGCGACCTCGAAGCGCTGGACGGCACCCCGATCGTGGACGTCAAGCCGGTCCTCGACCGCGACACCGAACGCTAGCGGCCGTCCCCGGGCGGCCGGCCGGCCGGTGCCGCGCGGGTCAGGTCGTCGGCCGGGTCCGAACGTTCTTCGCGGCTTGCGTGTGAGTCAGCTAACTGACTATGGACGGAGCGGGAGGTGTGCGCTAGGGTCCTTGTGAGTCGGACAACTAACTAATAGAGGTGAAGCCGTGATCGTCGTGACAGGAGCCACCGGGAACGTCGGCGGGGAGCTCGTACGGGTGCTGGCGTCGGCGGGGGAGCGGGTGACGGCGGTCTCCCGCCGTCCGGCATCCCCCCAGGACCCGGCGCGACCCGAGCCGGGCGTGACGCGCCGCAGGGGTGACCTCGCCGAGCCGGCCGGTCTGGGCGGAGCGCTGGCCGGGGCGAAGGCGTTGTTTCTGCTCGTCGCGGGCGACGACCCGCGGGGCGTGCTCGGCGCGGCCGAGGCCGCCGGCGTCGAAAGGGTGGTGCTGCTGTCCTCCCAGGGCGCCGGCACCCGGCCGCGGGCGTACGCCCACGCCGCGGCGTTCGAGACCGCCGTGCGCGGGTCCGGCCTCGACTGGACGATCCTGCGGCCCGGCGGGTTCGCCTCCAACGCCTACGCCTGGGCCGAGGGCGTCCGGACCCGGCGGGCGGTCGCCGCGCCGTTCGGCGACGTCGCGCTGCCGGTCATCGACCCGTCGGACATCGCGGAGGTCGCCGCCGCGGCGCTGCGCGAGGCCGGGCACGTGGGCCGCACCTACGAGCTGACCGGTCCGGCGGCGGTCACCCCCCGGGAACGGGCGGCGATGATCGGCGAGGCGCTGGGGGAGCCGGTCGCCTTCACCGAGCAGACGCGGGCGCAGGCGCGGGCGCAGATGCTCGCGTTCATGCCGGAGCCGGTGGTGGACGCCACCCTCGCCATCCTCGGCGAGCCGTCCGCGGCCGAGCGCGCGGTCAGCCCGGACGTCGCCGCCGTCCTCGGCCGCGAGCCCCGCGCCTTCGCCGACTGGGCCGCCCGCAACCTGGCCGCCTTCCGATGACCCGCCCGCGTCATGCGACCCGGCACCTGACAGGATCCGACATGCCCGTCCAGCACGTACTCGACTCGACCATCTCCTACCGGGAGCGGGGCGCAGGCACCCCGATCGTCTTCCTGCACGGCAACCCGACCTCCTCCCACCTGTGGCGGCACGTGCTGCCGGCCGTCGGCGACCCGGGACGGCTCCTGGCGCCCGACCTGATCGGCATGGGACGCTCCGGCAAGCCGGCGATCGACTACACCTTCGCCGACCACGCCCGCTACCTGGACGCCTGGTTCGACGCGCTCGGCCTCGACGACGTGGTGCTCGTCGGCCACGACTGGGGCGGCGCGCTGGCCTTCGACTGGGCCGCCCGCCATCCGGGCCGGGTGCGCGGCATCGCGTTCACCGAGACCATCGTCAAGCCCATGTCGTGGGAGGAGTTCCCCGAGGGCGGCCGGCCGCTGTTCCGGGCGATCAGGACGGAGGGCGTGGGCGAGGCCATGATTCTCGACGACAACGCCTTCGTCGAGCAGGCGCTGCCCGCCACCGTCGCCGTCCCGCTGGCCCCGGACGACCTCGCCGCGTACCGGGAGCCGTACCCGACGCGCGAGAGCCGGCTGCCGCTGCTGCGCTGGCCGCGCTCCATGCCGCTGGACGGCGAGCCGGCCGACGTGGTGGCCAGGATCGAGGCGTACGGGAGGTGGCTGGCGGCCAGTGCCGACGTGCCCAAGCTGCTCATCGTCTTCGAGCCGGGCCCCGGCGTGATGATGGGACCGGAGACGTACGCGTGGTGCGCGGCGAACATGGCGGCGCTGGAGATCGACCGGCGGGACGCCGTCGCCGGCCACCACACCCCCGAGGACCAGCCCGGCGCCATCGCCGAGGCGGTCGCGGCGTGGGCCGACCGGCACGGCCTGCGTGGCCCCTCCGGCCGCCGGGGGCGGCCCTGACGGTGGCGTCCGGGCGCGGGGCCGGGGGTCAGGCGCGGCGGCGGGCCCGGTAGGCGGCCACGTGCATGCGGTTGCCGCACGTGCGGCTGTCGCAGTAGACGCGCGACCGGTTGCGCGACTCGTCCACGAACACCCGTTCGCAGTCGGGGGCCGCGCACGTGCGCAGGCGCTCCCACTCGCCCTCCACCAGCAGGTGGGCCAGTGCCACCCCGCAGTCGGCCGCCAGGTGCTCGGCCAGCGTCGCGTCAAGCGCGAAGTAGTGCATGTGCAGCGGATGTCCGTCGTGCTCGGTCAGCCGGGGCGTGATCCGGGTCTCGGCGAGCAGCACGTTGAGCAGCCGCACGGCGGTCGGCTGGTCGGGCGCGGTGAACACCCGGTGGAACGCCTCCCGCACCAGCCGCACCTGGCCGAGGTCACGCGTCGTCAGCGTGCTGATGCCGCTGACCTGCCGCGCCTGCACGAAAGCCTGCAGGTCGGCCAGGCCGGTCAGATCGTCGTCGCCGCCGGTCGAGGGAGAGGTGTTGACCAGCTCGACGACGGTGGCCAGCGAATAGACCGTGTCATGGCCAAACGGCATGTTGACTCCTGTCGGGACCGGATTCTAGCGTGGTCGCAGCGTATCTCTTGTCAGAGCTCTCGGGGGTCGGTCTGTGGGTGCACATCGCCGTATCGCGCTGATCGCGACAGCCGGTGCACTGATCATCTCCACCTCCGGGCCCCTCGTGCGGCTGGCCGAGGTCTCGCCCGCCACCTCGGCGCTGTTCCGGTGCGCGTACGCGGTCCCGCCGATGATCGTGCTGGCCTGGCTCGAACGCCGCCGGCTCGGCCCGCTGCGCGGCAGGTCACTGGCCTTCGCCTGGACGGCGGGCGTGCTGTTCGCGCTGGACCTGCTCTTCTGGCACCACGCGATCGACTACGTCGGCGCCGGCCTGGCGACCGTGCTGGGCAACCTGCAGGTGTTCATCGTCGCGTTCGCCGCCTGGGCGCTCTTCCGGGAGCGGCCGTCGAACCAGTTGATGATCGCGACGCCGGTGGTGTTCGCCGGCGTCGTGCTCATCTCGGGCGTCTTCGACTCGGCCGCCTACGGCTCCGACCCGATGCTCGGCGTCCTCGCCGGTGCGGCCACGTCGGTGGCGTACGCGGCCTTCCTGCTGCTGATGAAGGCGGGGCCGCAGCGCTCGGCGGGCCCGCTCGCGCACGCCACCGTCGTGGCCACCGTGTCGATCGCGGCGCTGAGCCCCCTGTTCGGGGGCGCCGACCTCACGCCCGGCCGACCCGCGCACGGCTGGCTGCTGCTGCTCGCGCTCGGCCCCCAGGTGCTCGGCTGGTCGCTGATCACGTACACGCTGCCCAGGCAGCCCGCGGCGCTCACCGCGCTGCTCCTGCTCGTGCAGCCGCTGACCACCGTGGTCCTGGCCAAGGTGCTGCTGGCGGAGGACCCGTCGCCGCTGCAGCTCACCGGCTGCCTGGTGATCGTCGCCGGGGTGCTGTACGGCTCGCGCCGCGCTCAGCCGGCCCGCACCGACGCCGAGCAGGACGAGCAGGTGCCGAAGACCTCGACCGTGTGAGTGATCTCGGTGAAGCCGTGCTCGCCGCCGATCATCTCGGCCCAGCGCTCGACGGCCGGCCCGGCCACCTCGACCGTGCGGCCGCAGCGGCGGCAGACCAGGTGGTGGTGGTGGTCGCCGCTCGCGCACGCGCGGTAGACCGACTCGCCGTCGTCGGTGCGCAGCACGTCGACCTGGCCGCCGTCGGCCAGCGCCTGCAGGGCGCGGTAGACCGTGGTCAGGCCGATCTTGGCGCCGTGCTGGCGCATCTCGGCGTAGACGTCCTGCGCACTGCGGAAACCCTCGCTCCGGCGGAGGGTGTCGTGGACGGCGTCGCGTCTGGTCGTCATGCAGCCTCCTCGACGCGGTTGGGGTGCTCGCTCACCGTGGACTCCTGGGGTCGGCCTCGGCGTACGAATCTACCGACACCGAGCGCCAGGACGAAGCCGGCGAGGGCGAGGAGCACGATGGCGGCCCCCGGGGGCACGCGGGCCGACATGCTGGAGGCCAGCAGGCCGCCCACCGCGGCGACCACGCCCAGCACCATGGCCAGCGCCATCGTCGAGCGGAAGCCCCGGGTGATCTGCTGGCTGGTCGCCACTGGGATCACCATGAGCGCGCTGACGAGCAGCAGGCCCACCACGCGCATCGCGATGACCACGGTCAGCGCCGCCGTGACGGCGATCAGCAGGCTGAGGAAGCGCACCGGCAGGCCGCTGGCCCTGGCCATCTCCTCGTCCTGGCAGAGCACGAACAGCTCCCTGCCGAACACCGTGACCACGCCGACCACCGCGACGGCGAGGCCGCCGATGATCCAGATGTCCTCGCGGGTCACGCTGGCGATGGCGCCGAACAGGAACGAGTTGAGCTTGGTGCTGCTGCCGCCCGGCGCGATGCCCATGAGCATGACGCCGCCCGCGATGCCGCCGTAGAACATCAGCGCCAGGGCCACGTCGCCGCTGGTGCGGCCGCGTGCCCTGACCAGCTCGATGGCCACCGAGCCGGCCACGGACACCAGGACGGCCGTGATGATCGGCGCGGTGTCGGTCAGGAAGCCGAGCGCGACACCCGTCAGCGCCACGTGCCCGATGCCGTCGCCGAGCAGCGCGAGCCGCCGCTGCACGATGAACGTGCCGACGGCGGGCGCGCACAGTCCCACCAGCAGCGCCGCGACCAGCGCGAGCCGGAAGAACTCCGCGTTCAGCAATTCGCCGATCATGCCTCTCCCTGCCAGCCGGTCAGCGGCCCCACCGAGGCCCCGCCGCCGAGCGGGCTGCCCGGCTCCGCGGGCGCGTGCGGGTGCACGTGCTCATGCCCCGGCCTGGCGCACTCGCCCTCCGGGCGGGGCGGCGGCCCGTCGTGCGCGATGCGGCCTTCGCGGACCACGACGCCCCGGGTGACCAGCGGCTCCAGCGGGCCCAGCTCGTGGGCGACCAGCACGATGGTCTTGCCTTCGAGCACCAGCGTGGCCAGCGTGTCGGCGAGCAACTGCTGGGTCTCGGCGTCGACGCCCGCCGTGGGCTCGTCCATGACGTACGTGTCGGGCTCCCCGGCCAGCGCGCGGGCGATCAGCACCCGCTGCTGCTGGCCGCCGGACAGCTCCTGCACCGGGTCGCCCGCCCGCCCGGCCAGCCCGACGGACTCCAGCGCGCCCGCCACCGCCGCCCGGTCGGCGGCGCTCGTCCGGCGCAGCCTGCTCTGCCGGGCGATGCGCCCGGAGGCCACCACCTCGCGGACCGTGGCCGGCACGCCGCCGCCGACCTGCAGGCGCTGCGGCACGTAGCCGATGCGCCACCACTGGCGGAACCTCGCCGGCGGACTGCCGTACACCAGGGTCTGGCCGCCCGACAGCGGGATGAGGCCGAGCAGGGCGCGAACCAGCGTCGACTTGCCGGAGCCGTTGGCGCCGAGCAGGGCGACCACCTCCCCCGGGCGCACCGTCAGGTCGACACCCCGCAGGATCGGCCGCCGGTCGAGGGTGACCCGGCCGCCGGTCATCGCGAAGGCGGTCTCGCTCATGCGTTCATCCCTTGGTCAAGCCGTGCACCCCAGGGCGGTTTGCAGGCTTTTGAGATTGTCCCTCATCGCCGACGGGTAATCGCCGGACGGCTTGCTCTCCAGCGGGTCCAGCACCGCCGTCCGGGCGCCGACCTCGCTGGCCAGCACCTCGGCCACCTTGGGGTTGACCAGCGCCTCGGTGAAGATCGTGGTGACCTTGGCGTTCTTGGCGGCTGTCGCGACCTGGGCGAGCCTGGCCGGCGACGGCTCCTGCTCGGGGTCGAGCGTGATGCCGACCTGCTGGAGCTTGTAGCGGTCGGCGAGGTAGCCGAACGCCGCGTGCGCGGTCACCATCGTCCTGGTCGTGCAGGTGGCCAGGCCCTTGGAGAACTCCTGGTCCAGGGCGGTCAGGGCGCTCGCCGTGCGGGCGGCGCGGTCCTTGTAGCCCTGCGCGTGCGCCGGGTCGGCGGCAGCCAGCCGCTCGCCCAGCTTGGTCGCGACCGTGGCCAGGCGCGACGGGTCGAGCCAGATGTGCGGGTCGGCGGCCTCGCCCTCGTGGTCGTGCGCCTGCTCGCCCTCCTCGTGGCCGTGGGCCGCGTCCTCCTCGTGGGCGTGGGCGTCCTCGCCCGCGGGCAGCGTGGTCACGGCGGTCGCGGCGTCGAACGACGTCTCCGGGGTGACGGCCTCGTCCACGGCGGGCTGCACGCCCTTGACGTAGACGGTCAGCGCGGCGTTCTGGAGCTGGGCCACCTGCTGCGCCCCGAGCTCCAGGTCGTGGGGCTCGACGCCCGGCGCGGTGAGCACCGACACGGCGGCGTCCGGGCCGCCCACCTGCTCGCTGAGCCACTGGAGCGGGTAGATGGCGGCGACCACGGCGGGACGGCCGTCCGGGTCGGACGACGAGGACTGCGACGAGGACTGCGACGAGGTCTGCCCGGAGGTCTGCGCGGAGCCGGACCCGCACGCGGCGGCGGCGAGCAGCGCGCTCCCTGCGACGAGACCGGCCAGCATTCGGGGCGTTCTGGACATCACGCCATCAAGTATGCGGAAAATGAAAACGATTGTCAAAATTAGGGTGGCTACCGCCTAGAACGCCCCGAACCGGTCAGCCGCCAGGACCAGCAGGAACGCCAGCATCGCCACCCGCAGCACCCGCCCGCCCACGCCCAGCGACGGCCACGACAGATAGGCCAGCCACCCCACGAACGCCAGCACCGGCAGCACCGCCACCGCGCCCGGCCAGCCGCTCACCGCGAAGCCCGCCAGCAGCAGAGCCACCAGCACGGCCGGCGTCACCCACCGGGGCACCTGGGTGAACAGGAAGGTCATGGGCGTCGCGCTGCGCGCCTCCACGGCCTTGCGCAGGCCGGTCGCGCCCGGCGTGAAGAACTGCTCGCCGGCGGGCAGCGGGCGCCGGGCGCCCTTGGGCCCGCGCGCCCGCCCGGAGCGGACGTCACGGCGGTCTCGGTCGGTGGCCACGGCCCGAGCCTAACCCTCGGGCCCGCCGGAATCGCGCAGCGGTGCGACAACGTCTGACATCCTGGGAGGCGTGCTCGCCGTGATCCGTTACACCGTCCCCGAAGCCCAGTCCCAGGACTTCGTCAAGCAAGGCCACGCCATCCTCGACACGCTCGCCCTCCAGCCCGGCTACCTGCGGGGCAGGCTGGCCCGGTCGGTCGACGAGCCCAACCTGTGGGCCCTGGTCAGCGAATGGGAGGGCGCCGGGTTCTACCGCAGAGCCCTCTCCGCCGCGCGGATGACGATGTATCCGCTCATGATTCTCATGGTCAACGAACCCAGCGCTTTCGAGGACGTCTACACGCAGGACAGGGCGTAGCGATACTCCCGCGCGAGGGCCGCCCCATGTCCCCTAAGCTGAGAGTTCATTCATCGTTCGTTCCCCTCGCCGACCTCCAGCCGGAAAGAGACCCAACCACATGGCACGCCGTACAGACGTCATGGACACCATCGTCAGCCTCGCCAAGCGCCGCGGGCTCGTCTACCCGTCGAGCGAGATCTACGGGGGTCTGCGGGCGTCGTGGGACTACGGCCCGCTGGGCGTCGAGCTGAAGAACAACGTCAAGCGCCAGTGGTGGCAGTCGATGGTCCAGGCGCGCGACGACGTCGTGGGCCTCGACTCCTGCGTCATCCTGGCCCGTGAGGTCTGGCAGGCCAGCGGCCACGTCGAGACGTTCACCGACCCGCTGACCGAGTGCCAGTCGTGCCACAAGCGCTTCCGCGCCGACCACCTGCTTGAAGCGTACGAGGAGAAGAACGGCCGCGCCCCCGAGCAGGGCCTGGCCGACGTCACCTGCCCCAACTGCGGCAACAAGGGCGCCTTCACCGAGCCCCGGCAGTTCAGCGGCCTGCTCAAGACCTTCCTCGGCCCGGTCGAGGACGAGTCGGGCCTGGCCTACCTGCGGCCGGAGACCGCGCAGGGCATCTTCATCAACTACCTCAACGTGCAGCAGTCGGCGCGCAAGAAGATCCCGTTCGGCATCGGCCAGATCGGCAAGTCGTTCCGCAACGAGATCACCCCGGGCAACTTCATCTTCCGCACCCGCGAGTTCGAGCAGATGGAGATGGAGTTCTTCGTCAAGCCCGGCACCGACGAGGAGTGGCACCAGTTCTGGATCGACGAGCGCTACCGCTGGTACTCCGACCTCGGCATCAACAAGGACAACCTCCGGCTCTACGAGCACCCCAAGGAGAAGCTGTCCCACTACTCCAAGCGCACCGTCGACATCGAGTACCGCTTCAACTTCACCGGCAGCGAGTGGGGTGAGCTCGAGGGCATCGCCAACCGCACCGACTTCGACCTGACCGCCCACTCCAAGGCCTCCGGCGTCGACCTCAGCTTCTTCGAGCAGGACACGCAGGAGCGCTACGTCCCCTACGTCATCGAGCCGGCGGCGGGCGTCGACCGGGCGACGCTGACGTTCCTGCTCGACGCCTACAGCGAGGACGAGGCGCCCAACGCCAAGGGCGTCATGGAGAAGCGCACCGTCATGCGGCTCGACCACCGGCTCGCCCCGGTCAAGGTCGCCGTGCTGCCGCTGTCGCGCAACGCCGACCTGTCGCCCAAGGCCCGCGACCTGGCCGCGCAGCTACGCCGCCGGTGGAACGTCGAGTTCGACGACGCCGGCGCCATCGGCCGCCGCTACCGCCGCCAGGACGAGATCGGCACGCCGTTCTGCGTGACGGTCGACTTCGACACCCTCGACGACCAGGCCGTGACGATCCGCGAGCGCGACTCGATGCGCCAGGAGCGCATCGCGCTCGACCAGGTCGACTCCTACCTGCGCCAGCACCTCAACGACTGACCGACCGCCCCGGAGGACCGGGCCGGGGGCGCCGCCACCGGCCCCGGCGGCTGCCCGAGCCGTCAGGACAGGTGGCGGTCGTACCAGTCGAGCAGCCGGTCGTAGGCCTGGGCCGCCGCCCCCGCGTCGTAGCGCTGCCCCGTGTCGTTGAAGAAGGCGTGCTGCACGCCGGGGAACGTCACGATCTCGTACGTCAGTCCCGCCTTCCTCAGTGCGGCCTCGGCCGCCGGGCGGGAGGCGTTGACCCGGTCGTCCCGCTCGGCGTACACCGCGAGCACCGCCGCCCGGCTGCCGCCCAGGTCGGCGCCCTCGGGCAGCGGTCCGTAGAACGGCGCCGCGGCGGCCAGCCGGGGCTCGCCCGACGCCAGCAGCAGCCACGTCATCCCGCCGCCGAAGCAGAAGCCCACCATGCCGAGCTTGGCGCCGGGGGCCCGCTCGCCCAGCTCGTCCACCGCCGCCCTCATGTCGGCGACGAACCGGTCCGGCGCGATCTCCCCGAGCTCGGCCATGACCTGCGCCGGGTCCGCGAACGACGCCGTGCCACCCTCGCGGGAGAGCAGGTCGAGGGCCAGCGCCGAATAGCCGCTCGCCGCGAGCCGGCCCGCCACGGACCGGATGTGGTCGGTGAGGCCACGGTTCTCGTGGATGACCAGCACCGCCCCCCTCGGTCGCGGGGCGGCCGCCCAGGCGCCCCGCAACCTCACCCCCTGGGGACCGGCGAAGGTGATCTCCTCCGTCGGCAGCGGCGACGGGCCCGCCGGCATGGACGTGTCCGCGCCCGTGGGCGAGACCGGGGGCGGCGAGGTGGCCGCCCTGCTGTCGGCGTGCGGCGCCGCGCCGCGCGCCGACAGCAGGGCGGCCGCGGCGGGCACGGCGAGACCCAGCAGGCCCAGCCGGCGCAGCGCCTCGCGGCGCGTGATGAGCCCGTCGGCGTGGTCGAGCGCCACCTCCTCCGCGAGATAGCGCTGGAAAGGTGTCATGGCCGGGGATGTACCCGCTCCCACGCAATGAAGCGTCGTCAGTTCAGCACCCGTCCCACCAGCTCGCCCGCGCGCGGCACGGCGAGGCAGTACGCCGTCCGCTGGGCCGGCCATTCGTGCTCCAGCGGCAGCAGGGCCCCCGCCCTGACCTCCTGCCGCCGGGACGCCTTCACGCGCAGCCGGGGGCCGCACCAGCCGAGAGTCTGGAGCCTCGCCGCGGCCTCGCCCGGCCACGGGCCCTCCGGCAGCACGTAGATGGACGCGTACTCGGCCGCGTGCGGCATCTCGCAGGACACGAGCGTCGCGATGAGGTCGCGGGGCAGCTCCAGCAAGCAGTCGCCGGGCCGTAAGTAGGTCGCGTGGAGCCGCTGCAGGTAGAGCCCCGGCGTGGAGGTCTCCTCGGGCGTGACCGCGGTGGCCTCGCCGGTGGAGACGAGCGTGGCGTCGGGGGAGCAGCCGGCGACCGCCCAGGCCAGGCAGACGACCACGGCCAGGCGCCGCCGTACGGGGGGTGGCATGCACCAGAGCGTGACAGCCCCCGGTTACCGTGCGGTTGCGAATCGGGCGGCCGATCCGTCACGGGGGGCGTCCGGGAAGGCCGGCGGCGCCTCGAAAGCGGACCGTCAAGACGGAATCAAGCTCCTCTCTGCACTCATCATAATTGGTGTATACCAATTGGTTTAAACCAATTTCCCGGTCAACGGCAAACAAATTGGATTAGACCGCTGAGGGGCGGTTTACCTGGGAAAACGATGACTTAACCGTTGGGTGCAGTTTCTTCATCATTCCCGCCGGTAGAGTCCCGGACAGAGGCGTTGATTGGAGCTGTGGTGGCCAAGTACGTTTACGACTTCACCGAGGGCAACCGGAATCTCAAGGACCTACTCGGCGGCAAGGGCGCGAACCTCGCCGAAATGACGAACCTCGGGCTGCCCGTTCCTCCGGGGTTCACGATCACGACCGAGGCGTGCCGGCACTACCTGGCCGAAGGCACCCTCCCGGGCGGACTCGACGAGGAGATCGCGCGGCACCTGGGCGCCCTGGAGGCGACGATGGGCCGCACCCTCGGCCAGACCGACGACCCGCTGCTCGTCAGCGTCCGCTCCGGGGCGAAGTTCTCCATGCCCGGCATGATGGAGACCGTCCTCAACATCGGGCTCAACGACGAGTCCGTACGCGGCCTGGCCAAGCAGTCCGGCGGCAACGAACGCTTCGCCTGGGACTCCTACCGGCGGCTCATCCAGATGTTCGGCAAGACCGTGCTCGGCATCGACGGCGACCACTTCGAGCACGCGCTCGACGAGCTCAAGGGCGACCGGCAGGACACCGACCTCGGCGCCGGCGAGCTGCAGGGCCTCGTCGAGACGTACAAGGGCATCGTCCGCGAGCAGACCGGCAAGGACTTCCCCGCCGACCCGCGGGAACAGATGCGGCTGGCCATCATGGCCGTCTTCGACTCCTGGAACGCCCCGCGCGCCATCCTCTACCGCCGTCAGGAACGCATCCCGGCCGACCTCGGCACCGCCGTCAACGTCGTCGCCATGGTCTTCGGCAACTGCGGCACCGACTCCGGCACCGGCGTCGCCTTCACCCGCGACCCCGGCTCCGGCCAGCAGGGCATCTACGGCGACTACCTCCAGAACGCCCAGGGCGAGGACGTCGTCGCCGGCATCCGCAACACGATCCCGCTGCAGGACCTGGAACGCCTCGACAAGCACTGCTACGACGAGCTCCTGCAGATCATGGAGAAGCTCGAGAACCACTACCGCGACCTGTGCGACATCGAGTTCACCATCGAGCGCGGCAAGCTGTGGATGCTGCAGACCCGCGTCGGCAAGCGCACCGCCGCCGCCGCGTTCCGCATCGCCACCCAGCTCGTCGACCAGGGCCTCATCACCCTCGACGAGGCCGTCACGCGGGTGACCGGCGACCAGCTCGCCCAGCTCATGTTCCCCCGCTTCGACGCCGGCGCCGACAAGCACCGGATCGCCAAGGGGATGAACGCCTCACCCGGCGCGGCCGTCGGCAAGGCCGTCTTCTCCTCCGAGCGGGCCGTCGAGCTGGCCGGGCGGGGCGAGGACGTCATCCTGGTGCGCCGCGAGACCAACCCGGACGACCTGTCCGGCATGATCGCCGCCCGCGGCATCCTCACCAGCCGCGGCGGTAAGACGTCCCACGCCGCCGTCGTCGCCCGCGGCATGGGCAAGACCTGCGTCTGCGGCGCCGAGGACCTGGAGGTCTCGATCGGCGAGCGGACGTTCACCGCGCCCGGCGGCGTCGTCGTCGCCGAGGGCGACGTCATCTCCATCGACGGCACCACCGGCGAGGTGTTCCTCGGCGAGGTGCCGGTGGCCGACTCTCCCGTCGTCGAGTACTTCGAGCGCGGGACCTCCGCGGAAGCGGCGCAGGAGCCGGGCGAGCCGCAGGGCGCCTCGCACGACGACAACCTCGTCAAGGCGGTGGACCGGATCATGCGGCACGCCGACGGGGTCCGCCGGCTGAAGGTGCGGGCCAACGCCGACACCCCCGAGGACGCGGCCAGGGCACGCCGGTTCGGCGCCGAGGGGATCGGGCTGTGCCGTACCGAGCACATGTTCCTGGGCGAGCGCCGGCAGCTCGTCGAGGACCTCGTGCTCGCCACCGGCGACGACGAGCGGCGGGCCGCTCTCGACGCGCTGGAGCCGCTGCAGAAGGCCGACTTCGTCGGCATCTTCCAGGCGATGGACGGCCGGCCGGTGACGGTGCGCCTCATCGACCCGCCGCTGCACGAGTTCCTGCCCGACCTCACCGACCTGTCCGTACGGGTCGCGCTGGCCGAGGCCGGCGCCGGCCAGGTGTCGGACAAGGACCGCAGGCTGCTCGCCGCCGTCAAGCGGCTGCACGAGCAGAACCCCATGCTGGGCCTGCGCGGCGTCCGGCTCGGGCTGGTGATCCCCGGCCTGTTCGCCATGCAGGTACGGGCCATCGCCCAGGCCGCCAAGGAGGTGCCCGGCGCCCGGCCCGAGATCATGATCCCGCTGGTGGCCGCGGTGCAGGAACTGGAGGCCGTCCGCGAGGAGGCCACCGCCATCCTGGCCGAGGCCGGCGTGGCCGCCCTCGTCGGCACGATGATCGAGACGCCCCGGGCCGCCGTCACCGCCGGCCAGGTCGCCGAGGCGGCCCAGTTCTTCTCGTTCGGCACCAACGACCTGACGCAGATGACGTGGGGCTTCTCCCGCGACGACGTCGAGGCCGCGTTCTTCTCCCGCTACCTGGAGCTCGGCATCTTCGGCGTCTCGCCGTTCGAGACGCTCGACCGCGACGGCGTCGGCCGCCTGGTCCGGCTCGCCACCGACGAGGGCCGCGCCGTGCGGCCCGACCTCAAGGTGGGCATCTGCGGCGAGCACGGCGGCGACCCCGACTCGGTGCACTTCTGCCACGAGGCCGGGCTCGACTACGTCTCCTGCTCACCGTTCCGCATCCCCGTCGCCCGGCTGGAGGCGGCACGGGCGGCGCTCAGCGAGAACGAGTGCGACACCCGCTAGACGCGCTCCCCGGCGGCCGGTGACGCGGCCAGGGGGTCGGTGACCCCGCCGGGGCAGGCGAGCCGCGCGACGTCCCAGCCGGCGAGCCTCGCCCCGGCCCGGTAGGCGCTGTCGAAGAAGGCGAGGACCGCGGCCCGCGGATCGGGCTGCGCGGCGGCGTCGGCATGGGACAGCACGGCCAGGTGGCCGCCCCGCTGCGTGATCCACCGCGCCGCCGCCGGCTCCAGCGGCTCGCGGTCCAGGCCGTCCGGCTCGGGAGCGGTGTAGGAGTAGAACGCCGGCTCGGGGAAGGCGTCGTCGCCGAACCAGAAGCCGAAACTGATCACCTCCCGCGAGTAGGCCTCGCGGGTCACCGGGTCGGCCTCGGGCGGCTGGCCCACCCGGCGGTCGCTGAAGCGGGTGCAGGCGATGTCGAAGGTGTGCCAGAAGTGGTGCACCGGGCTCGTCTTGCCCTCGTACCCGGCGGCGAACTCCTCCAGCAGCAGGTTGACCTGACTGAGCACCTGCCAGTAGCGGGTGACCACGAGCGGGTCGTAGGTGGCGTGCTCGGTGTCCTCGGCGAACGGCCGGTCGGCGTCGGGCAGGTCGAACGGCCGCGGCACCGCGAGATCCACCCGGATGTCCAGGTCCGCCAGCGCCCGCATGGTGCGCCGGTAGAAGCCGGCCACCGACAGGCCGTACAGCGGGAACGCCGCCTCCCGGCCGTCCACCCTGGTCACCACCAGCCGGTGGCCGACGAAGTCGAAGTCGATGGTGAAGATCGGGTTGCCGTCCACCTGCCCCATCGGCCGCGTGGTGATGCCACGCCCGGTGAGGTGGAACGGCGCGTGCCACCAGTGGTTGCGCCGGACGGCCGACTCCAGCCGGATCTTGCCCACCACCTGGCAGAAGCGGTGCAGGGTCGCCTTGGTCTCCTGCCACTCGGCAAGCGGCATGACGGGGTACAGGTCCATGGCATCACCGTTCCCTCCACCCGCCGCCGCTACCGTCGCGGGACGGGTGCCGGCTCGCCCACGGGGGAGGCGGGCCGGTCGGTCTCGGCGACCGGCACGTAGTCATGGCGCACGCCCAGATCGCCCAGCCACGCGCGCAGCCCCGGCACCGCCGACGGGTCGGCCGCCACCTGGGCCGCGTACCCGGCCAGCGCCACCTCCTCGCCGTCGTCGAACAGCAGCCGCGGCGGCCCCGACCACGACAGCGTCCAGCGGGCTTGGCCGTGCTCGATCAGCACCGCCTCCAGCGCCCGGCCCAGCACTCCGGCCAGCAGGTCGTCGGCGGCGGTCCACCCCAGCTCGGTCAGCCGCGCGGTCAGCTCCGCCTGCCGGCCCCGGGCGATCGCCTCGAACGCCGCGTCCAGGTACGGCCGGCTCGCACCCACCACCAGCCGGCCCGCCAGCGCCAGGTCGCGCAGCGGCTCGGCGTTGCGCCTGGCGTACGTGGCCGTGGCCACGATGTGCTCCCACGGCGCCGGCCGCAGCGCCGTCAGCGCCTCCGGCGTCCAGATCGACGTCTCCACCGCCTGGGCCGCCCCCGCGGGATCGCGCAGCAGCGACTGCGCCGGGCGCGGGTCGGGCACCTGCGACGGCTCCGGCAGCAGCTCGATCGCGGCCAGCCGGTCGGCCTGCGCCGGGTGCGAGTCGTACGGCGAGGACTCCCGCGGCTCGGCGGCCAGCCGGGCGATCTCCGCCTGCCGGACGGGGTCGTTCAGCAGCGCGTGGAAGCCGTTGAAGACGGTCGCCGGGCGGCAGCCGCCGGCGCCGGCCAGCGACAGGTAGCCGTGGACGTACAGGGTCCAGGCGAGCGCCATGTCGTCGATCCTGCGCAGCGCGCCGGCCGTGGCCCGCCGGCCCCCGACGGCCACGGCCAGGGCGTCCGCCTCCAGTTCCTGCCGCCGCGACACCGCCCGGGAGACCCACAGGTACAGCCGGGCGTACCAGGTGAACGGCAGGCGCAGGACCGGGTGTCGGGCGAGGCTCTGCACCGCAGCGAGGAGCGCCACCCGGCCCCGGTAGACGGGCGCGCCGAGCCGCGTGTGCGCGCGGCTGTAGTGGCCCAGCTCATGGCCGAGCACCGCCCGCATCTCGTCCATGGTCAGCGTCTGCAGCAGCGGCAGGCCGATGAACATGCGCCGCCGGCCGGCCTTGAGGCCGAGGAAGCGGGTGTCCTCCGAGACGGCCGCGTTCACCTCGGCCACCAGGCGGATCTCGTCCGGCGGGGCGGTGCCCACCCGGCGGGCCACGTCCTCGACCGCCTGCCACAGCAGCGGCTCCTGCTCGCGGGTCACCGGCACGCCCGGCTGCTCGCCGGACCGGCGGCGGCTGACCGTGGCCAGCGCGTACCCGAGGGCGGCGGCCGCCAGGTTGAGCGCCACCACCTCCCTCAGCACGTTCGGGGCGAAGTCGACGGCCATGAGCACGTCCGCCAGAATGGCCGCGCCGACGACCACGCCCACCAGCAGGTAGAGGCCGGCCAGCAACGCGAGGCCCAGCAGGGCGCGTAACGCTGTCGTCATGGAGGAGGGCTCCCGGGGAAGGGGGTTCTCGCGGCACTTGACACTAGCGGAGACCGGAAAGTGGATAAAATCAGTGCACTTATGCCGCGCTACGACGATCACGACGAGGCACGATGGGTGCCGGAGCCTCCCGGCAACCCCGAGCGGGGCGCCTTCGAGCGCGACCGCGCCCGGGTCCTGCACAGCGCGGCCCTGCGCCGGCTCGCCGCCAAGACGCAGGTGGTCGGCCCCGGCGAGGCGCTGGGCGGCGGCCAGCACATCCCGCGCACCCGGCTCACCCACTCACTCGAATGCGCCCAGGTCGGCCGCGAGATGGGCGCCACCCTGGGCGTCGACCCCGACCTGGTGGAGACCGCCTGCCTGGCGCACGACCTGGGACACCCGCCGTTCGGGCACAACGGCGAGGTCGCGCTCAACGAGCTGGCCGGCGCCTGCGGCGGCTTCGAGGGCAACGCCCAGAGCCTGCGGCTGCTCACCCGGCTGGAGGCCAAGGTGATCACCGAGGACGGCGGCAGCGCCGGGCTCAACCTCACCCGCGCCGCCCTCGACGCCTCCATCAAGTACCCCTGGACCTGCGAGACGTCGCCCAAGTTCGGCGTGTACGACGACGACCTGCCCGTCTTCGCGTGGATCAGGGAGGGGGCGCCGCCCGGCCGGGTCAGCTTCGAGGCGCAGATCATGGACTGGGCCGACGACGTCGCCTATTCCGTGCACGACCTGGAGGACGCCTTCCACGCCGGCCACGTCACCCCCGAGGCGCTGCGCTCTCCGGTCGAGCGCAGGCAGGTGTGCGAGCTGGCCCGCGTCTGGTACGCCCCCGACGCCGACCTCGCCGAGCTTGAGGAGGCGTTCGCGCGGCTGGTCGCCGACCCGCTGTGGCCGCACGCCTTCACCGCCACGCTCGCCGACCTCGCCGCGCTCAAGTCCCTCACCAGCGGGCTCATCGGCCGGTTCTGCCGGTCGGCGCAGACCGCCACCAAGGACGCCTACGGGTCGCGCCACCGCGTCGACCTGGTCGTGCCGCGCTCGACCAAGCTGGAGTGCGCGGTGCTGAAGGGCATCACCGCCCACTTCGTCATGACCACCGACCACCACCACGCCAACCAGGCCAGGCAGCGCGAGCTCATCACCGAGCTGGCCTCGCTGATCACCCTCGGCGCGCCGGGCACGCTGGAGCCGGCCTTCCGGCCGGCCTACCTGGAGGCGGCCGACGACGCGGCCCGGGTCCGGGTCGTCATCGACCAGATCGCCTCGCTCACCGACACCTCGGCCGTCGCCTGGCACCGGCGCATGTCCGGCTGATCCGCCGTCCGGCCGGTCGACGCTCTCCCGTCAGGACGGGGTGAGGGTGATCACCACCACCGGCTCCTCCTGCTCGGGCTCCTCCCGAGGCCGTACCGGCTTCTTCTTCGCCGAGCACTGGACGGTGCAGCGTGGCGTCTCGCCCACCCGGGCGCGCAGCGCCAGCGTCTCCTCGCGGGGGGACAGGGTGCGGTTGCCCGACAGCCACGCGTCGAGGTAGCTCCACGGGTTCACCATGCCGCGGCGCACCCACCAGTAGCGCGACGCGGTCTTCCACGAGATCGCGAAGTACAGGTTGGGGCCGGCGTTGCGGGCGTTGCCGGACGTCCCCACCCGGCCGAGGAGCTGCCCGCCGCCGACGCGCACCCCCGGCTTGATGCCGTCGGCCACCGAGTCGAGGTGCCCGCCGAGGTAGCGCACCCCGTCGTCCCCGATGATCGTGACGAACCGGCCCTCGCGGTCGGGACCCGCGTCGGTGGACGGCAGCCACCTGTTGGCGGTGTTGACCTCGTCGACCACGCCGCTGACGGGGGCCACGAACGCGCACCCCTTGCCGGCCCAGATCGTCGTCTTGGGCAGCACCAGCAGCCTGCGCTGGTAGCTCACCCGGCACCCGTGCACCGGGAAGGTGTAGGTGTAGGCCGAGAGCTTCGGCGGCGGCACCTTGACCGGCCTGCCGCCCTCCGGCGCCTCGATCTTCCCGGCGGGCGTCTCCTCGGACCGGGCCTGCCCCGACGAGCCCGGGTCCGGGATCGTCGCGGTGACGACGGGCGTGGCCCCGGTCGGCGGGACGGTCACCGGTGACTCGGCGCTGACCCCCGCCACCCCGGCCTGCTGCGAGCAGGCGCCGGCCAGCAGAAGCGCGCACGCCACGGCAGCCCGTCGTCCCCAAGGCCCCGAACGCATGATCTCCACCCGTGTCACCGTATCCACCGCAGGCTTTACCTTTGTAGCCGACCGGGCAACAGGCTGGATACGTTTTCCCGGTTTCCCGCGCCTGGAGGCGGTATCGCCCCTTCCCGGGTAGTGCGCGGCGACGGGGGTGGGGAGTGTCGGTCCGCCGCAATAGACTCACGGCGTGGCTGGCCGCATCCGTGACGTCGACATCGCGCTCGTACGCGAGCGTTCCCCCATCGCCGAGGTCATCGGCGAGCACATCCAGTTGCGCAACGCCGGCGGCGGAAACCTCAAGGGCCTGTGCCCCTTCCACGACGAGAAGAGCCCGTCCTTCAACGTCACGCCCGAGCGGGGGATGTATTTCTGCCTGGCGGCGGAGACGAGAGTCATCACGTGGGAGGGCGTGCGTCCCATCGCCGAGCTGGCGGGTGGGCTGCACCGGGTGCTCGCCTCCGATGGCACGTGGGTGATCGCGCCGTTCATGTCCTTCGGGGTCCAGCCGCTCATGAAGATCGTGATGAGCCGCAACGGGCAGCGGAAGGAGATTTTCGCCACGCCCGAGCATCGCTGGTTCGTACGGTCCGGGCGACGGCAGGACAAACGCGCCGAGGTCATCACCAAAGACCTGAAGCCGCGGCAGCGGCTGGTCACGGTGTTCCCGAGCTCGCGAATCAAGCGCACCACCCCATCTCCCTTCGGCATCGCCCACGGAATCACCTTCGGTGACGGCACCAGGGCTGCTACGGGTAGCAGAGCGACGCTTGACAGCGTCAAGGACGCGCAGTTGCTCAAGCGGTTCCCCCTCAGCTACGTGACGGCGGGCTCCAAAGGCGCCTCAGGCAACAGCAGGCAGCTCCTGGTCCATCACCTGCCGCGCTTCTTCAAGGAGATCCCCCCGCTCGATGAGTCCGTGCCGTACCTGTACGGCTGGCTCGCGGGCTACCTGGCCGCCGACGGGCATGTCGCCAAAGACGGAACGATCATGCTCAACTGCGCGGACAAGGCGACGCTGGAGTTCGTCCGCGCGGTCTGCACCAGGCTTGGGATCGGCACCTATGGCATAACGGAGCAGATCAGGGTTGGCTTTCCCGGCAGGGATCCGAGCTCGATCTTCCGTGTCCACTTCGTCAACGAGGACCTCACCGAAGACTTCTTCCTGATCGACGAGCATCGGCTGAGGTTCGCTGGAGCGGCCAAGGCGTTCGCCAGACGGGGTTGGGTGGTGGAGTCGGTCGAGGAGACCGACCGGGTCGAGGAGGTGTTCTGCGCCACTGTCGACCATGGGCATGCGTTTGTCCTGGAAGACAACATTCTGACCGGTAACTGCTTCGGTTGCTCCGAGGGCGGCGACGTGATCACGTTCGTCGAGAAGATCGAGCATCTGTCGTTCTCCGAGGCGGTCGAGCGGCTGGCGCAGCGGGCGGGCATCCAGCTCCAGTACGAGCAGGGCGGCTACGTGCCGCGCCGCGACCACGGCGAGCGGGCCCGGCTGATCGAGGCGCACCGGGTCGCCGCCGAGTTCTACGCCGACCGGCTGATGAAGCCCGACGCGGCGGCCGGCCGCAGGTTCCTGTCCGAGCGGGGCTTCGAACGGGCCGACGCCGAGACGTTCGGGGTGGGCTACGCGCCGGCCGAGTGGGAGGCGCTGGCCCGCCACCTCATGGGGCGCGGGTTCACCGCCGATGAGCTGGTCAAGGGCGGGCTGGTCCGCGAGGGCCGGCGCGGGCCGATCGACCGGTTCCGTGGGCGGCTGATCTGGCCGATCCGCGACGCGACGGGTGACGTGATCGGTTTTGGGGCGCGCAAGCTGCTCGACTCCGACGACGGCCCCAAATACCTCAACACGCCGGATTCGCCGCTCTACAAGAAGAGCCAGGTCCTCTACGGCATCGACCTGGCCAAGCGGGAGATCTCCCGGCGCTCCCAGGCGGTGATCGTCGAGGGCTACACCGACGTGATGGCCTGCCACCTCGCGGGCGTGCCGACGGCCGTGGCCACCTGCGGCACCTCGTTCGGCGAGGAACACATCAAGATCCTGCGGCGCTTCCTGCTCGACCAGGCGGAGTTCCGCGGCGAGGTGATCTTCACCTTCGACGGCGACGCGGCGGGCCAGAAGGCGGCGCTGCGGGCCTTCGCCGACGAGCAGAAGTTCGTCACGCAGACCTACGTGGCGGTGCAGGCCGACGGGCTCGACCCGTGCGACCTGCGCATCAAGCAGGGTGACGCGGCCGTGCGCGACCTCGTCGCCAGCCGCGAGCCGCTGTTCCAGTTCGCCATCCGCAGCACCATCAACCGCTACGACCTGCGCAGCAACGAAGGCAAGATCGCGGCGCTCGACGCGGCTGCGCCGATCGTGGCCGGCATCAAGGACGCCGGCCTGCGCAAGCGCTACGCCATCGACCTCGACCGGTGGCTCGGGTTCATGGACGAGCGGTTCGTCATGCAGCGCATCGCCGACGTGGCGCGCGCCCAGCACGGCAGGCCGCAGCGCGCTCCCCGGGCGGCCCCGGTCGATCCGCACGTGCGGGTCGAGGGCGAGCTGCTCAAGCTCGCCGTGCAGCGGCCGGCGCTTCTCGGGCCCCGCTTCGACGCGCTCGACCCGCAGGCGTTCACCGCGCCCGACCACGTGACGCTGCACCAGGTGATCGCGGCGGCGGGCGGCACGGCGGCGGCCGGGCACGGCGGGCGCGAGTGGGTCGACCGGCTGCTGGAGCACGCGCCCGACGAGGTGGCGCGGGTGCTGGTGACGCGGTTCGCGGTGGAGGCGATCCAGGCCGAGTCGCACGTCGAGGAGCGCTACGGCGCGGCCATGCTCGCCGCGATCGAGGCGGTCGCGGTCGACCGGGCCATCGCGCAGATCAAGTCGCGGCTGCAGCGGCTCAACCCGGTGGAGGAGCCGCAGGAGCACCGCCGGCTGTTCGGCGAGCTGCTGGGGCTGGAGCAGCAGCGCAAGGTGCTGCGCGAACGCGCATCCGGCAACTGACCCCGACCCGGTCACGGCGCGGGGCTGGTGCATTTCTGGCGGCGGGGGCGCGGCGGCTGATCGACAAGGCGCGGGCTGATCAGCAAGGCGCGGAGGCTGATCAGCAAGGCGGGGAGACTGATCAGCAAGGCGGGGAGACTGATCAGCAAGCAGCGGCGGGCTGTCGCGACACCGGCCCCGGCGTCATTTCCCCGCGGGACGGCGCGGGGCCGTAAGGCGGCGGTGAAACATTATTCGCATCCGTCATCCGGCCCCGCGGGCCGCGGGCCTCACGCGGCGTCCGGGCAGGCGGCGGCCTGCGACCGGCCGCCGGTCGGCCGGGTGCGCCGTCGCACACGCCAATCCACATCGCGTAATGGACTTTACTTTCCTGATCAAACTCCGGCTAAACCTATAATGGATCTCAATTCGGTAAGGGGGCGGCCTTACCTTCAGTGACAAAAATGGGTCTGCCATTTTATGAGAGCCATACTGCAGACTGTCTCCCGTGGGTGCATCGGTGCTGCCAAGCGGGCCGCCTTCTGTCGATCAGGTGGCGGACCTCGTCGCGAAGGGAAGGGAGCGCGGAAGCGTAACCGTCGATGACGTCGCAGCCGCGCTTGACCGATCCGAGCTGCCGTCCGACGCGCTGGAACGCGTCGTGCGGATGCTCGCCGAGAACGGTGTGGAGGTCCTTGAGCCGCAAGGCGACGAGGAGACCCCCCGCACCGACGAAGAGGACGTGGGCAAGCGGGCGCCGACCAGCGATCTGGTCCGCATCTACCTGCGGGAGATCGGCAGGGTGCCGCTGCTGACGGCCGAGGAGGAGGTGGAACTCGCCAAGTCGATCGAGGCCGGCCTGTTCGCCGAGGACAAGCTGGGCAACGGGGTCTCGCGCCTGGCCTTCCCGGAGTTCAGGGAGCTGGTCTGGCAGGGCACCAGGGCCAAGCAGCGCCTCATTGAGGCCAACCTGCGGCTCGTGGTGTCGATCGCGAAACGCTACGTGGGCCGCGGCATGCTGTTCCTGGACCTCATCCAGGAGGGCAACCTCGGTCTCATCCGCGCGGTCGAGAAGTTCGACTACACCAAGGGCTACAAGTTCTCCACCTACGCCACCTGGTGGATCCGCCAGGCCATCACCAGGGCGATAGCCGACCAGGCCCGCACCATCCGCATCCCGGTGCACATGGTGGAGACGATCAACAAGCTCGTCCGCGTGCAACGCCAGCTCCACCAGGACCTCGGCCGCGAGCCCATCCCCGAGGAGATCGCCAAGGAGATGGACCTGCCGGTCGAGCGGGTGGTGGAGATCCAGCGCATCGCCCAGGAGCCGGTGTCCCTGCAGTCGCCGATCGGCGAGGAGGACTCCGACCTCGGTGACTTCATCGAGGACGCCGACGCCGTCGTGCCCATGGAGGCGGCGGCGTTCATCATGCTGCAGGATCAGCTCGACGACATCCTGGCGACGCTGTCGGATCGCGAGCAGCGCATCATCCAGCTCAGGTTCGGGCTGGCCGACGGGCATCCCCGCACGCTGGAGGAGGTGGGCAGGGAGTTCGGCGTCACCAGGGAGCGCATCAGGCAGATCGAGTCGAAGACCCTGGCCAAGCTGCGCCACCCGACGCGGGCGCAGATGCTGCGCGACTACCTCGACTGACCCGCACCGCCGTACGACACACGGGCCCGGGATTGCCCGGGCCCGTCGTGCGTGCCGCCGAGGGCCGCGCCGCGCGTCAGGAGCAGCCCTCGAACTGGGGCACCGCGACCGTCGCCAGGTTCAGCCCTGACGTGCCGAACCACCGGCCGAGCAGCCGGGCGGCGGTGCCGTCCTGGTACATGGCGGTGATCGCCCGGTTGACCGCCTCGCAGCCCTCGACGTCGCCCCTGCGCAGGCCGACCCCGGTCCGCTGCTCGTTGAACCGGGTGTTCACCAGGCGCAGCCCCGAGCCGTCCTGGATGGCGAGGCCGGCCAGGATGACGTCGTTGGTGGTGATGGCGTCCAGCCGGCCGGCCTTCAGCGCCGCCACGCACGCCGCGTAGTCGCGCACCGGCACCACCTCGGCCGCCACGCCGCGCTCCTCCACGACCCGCTGGGCGGCGTTCGCCCCCTGCACCTCGCAGATGCGCCGCCCCTTCAGGTCGCGCACCCCGCGGATCGCCGTCTCCTCCGGCCGCACCAGGATGTCCTGGTACGACACGTGGTACGGCCCGGCGAACAGCACCCGCTGCTTGCGGTCCATGCTGATCGTGTACGTGGCCAGCACCAGGTCGGCCCGGCCGGAGGTGACCACCTGCTCACGCTCGGCGGCGTACACCGGCACGAACGTGGCCTTCTTGCCGAGCCGGCCCGCGATGTAGCGGCCGACGTCCACGTCGAACCCCTCCAGGGTCCCGTCGGGCCGGCGGAACCCGATCGAGGGCAGGTCGGGCCGCACCGCGATGACGATCTCGTCAAGGTCCACGACCGACTCGGGCCGGTCGCCGGCGCAGCCCGCGCCGGCCAGCGCCGCCAGGGTCAGCACCACCGCGAGCGCACGTCTCACCGGTACTCCTTGAGCCGGGGCCACACTCCCGCCGCGACCAGCAGGCCGAGGCCGCCGATCGCGAAGGGGAGCAGCCGCCACAGGGTGTCGAGGCCGCGCTCGCCCGAGCCGATGGCCCGCTCGAAGGCGGCCTGGTGCCGCTGGGACAGCGCCAGCAGCGTCCGGTCGTAGGAGTCGAACGCCTCCCGCACCGGCCCCAGCCGGGCGGCGACGGCCGCACCGGTGCGGCCGTCGCGCGCCAGCGCCCGGAAGCCCGTGTCGGCCTGCTGGAACGTCCGGTACGCCGCCACCACCCGCTTCCCGTCGGCGCCGGCCGACTGGACGCCCATCAGGCCGAGGTAGTCCGTGGCGCCGCCGGTGACCTTGGCGTGGTAGGCGCCGAGGTTGCCGGCCGGCAGGTAGAACACCGTCTGCGACTTGTCGAGGAAGGTGTGCTCGTAGGTGTCGGCCCGGTCCCCGTCGAGCAGGTAGCGGCTCTGGTCGCCCTGCAGGCTGTTGCTGATGGCGCGCGCCCTGGCCACGGTCAGCACGGGGTCGAACCCCTCGGTCTTGGCGGTGCGCAGGTCGGCCTGCGACCGCCCGAGCACGGCCGTCCCGCCGAACACGGCGGCGACGGTCACCGCCGTAGCGGCCAGCAGCGCCGGCGCGATCAGCCGGCGGAACCGCCGCGCCAGGTAGAGCTGCAACCCGGCCAGGCACGCCAGCGCCGCCAGCCCGGTGACGACCACGGCCGCCCGCAGGACCGGCACGGTGGCGCTCTTGTCGTCGTATGTGGCGCGCACGATCGTGCCGCTCTCCAGCGTCAGGTTGTACGCCTGCGGCAGCAGGACCTGCCGCATCAGGTCGGTCGCCTGGCGGTAGAGCTCCACGACCTCCGCCGGGGGTGGTCCGGCCGCGTGGCCGGACCGCGCGTCGAGCAGCAGCGCCTGCCCGGCCAGCCGTTCGTAGCGGCCGAGCCCGTCGAGCACCGACTGGACGGTCCGCCGTTCGGCCTGGTTGTCGCCGGACAGCTCGAACGCCTTCAGCAGCGCCGCGTTGGCCTCCGAGCGCCGCTGCTCGTAGCGGGCCACGGCGGCACGGCGGCGGTCGGCGTACTCCTCGCCCATCAGCAGCGCGTCGGCGACCTGCGCGTCCATGTCGCTCAGCCCGAAGTACAGCCCGGCGGTGGCGACGACCTGCGGGCCCGCGTCGCGGCCGATGACGCGCAGCCCGTCGCCGGCCGAGCCGGCGGCGGCGGCCAGCGCGGCGAACAGCAGCGCCAGGGCGGTCACCGTGGCGGCCGTCAGGGCGCGGATCCGGCCGGACGCGCTGTGCCGCCCGGGCCGGACCGCGTGCAGGGGGGACGGCGCGGGCCGCCGGTCGGCGGTCTGCGCGGGCGTCAGCGTGTGCGCCACCGGGACGGGCGCCTGCCCGGGCGCCTGGACGGGCGGGCTGGTCACGGTGTGCCCGGCCGGATGGTGATGACCGTCCACGCGCCGAGGTGGATGCGGTCGCCCGCGCCCACGGGCACGGGCACGTTGACCGTGACGGGCTTGCCGTTGACCCGCGTGCCGTTGGCGGAGCCCGGGTCGACCAGCGACCAGGTGCCGTCGCCCTGCGCGAGCAGCACGGCGTGCAGGTGCGAGACGCCCGGGTCCTCCGGCGGGCCGGACAGGTCGATCTCCGGGTCGGAGCCGCGGATCCTGCTGCGCCGGCCGATCCGCACCTGCTCGCCGGTCAGCGCGAACGAGCGCTCCGGGCAGTAGGGCGGGAAGGCGACGGTGTGGGCGTCGGGGCCGTCCTGGGCGATGACCTGGTCGTAGTAGGCCCGGTCGGCGGCGGTGACCGCCTCCCACCGGGCGCCGGAGACCGTCACCCGCGCGGGCGCGGCGCCGCTGTAGTCGTGCCCGCACACCTCGCAGAACTGCCCGGCGCGCGGTGTCCGGCAGACGGGGCACTCCTGTCCAGGCGGGGCGGCCTGCCCGGAAGGAGCCGGGGCGGCGGCCGCCGCGGAGGGGTCCGCGGCCTGGCCGACGGCGGCGCCCATCCGGGCGCCGCACACGTCGCAGTAGTCGTCGGCGCCCGACGCGTGGCCCTGGGGGCAGGTCGCCATCAGCCGCCCACCCCGTCCTGACGCAGCCGGCTGGTGCGTACCGAGCCGGTGTCGAGCTCGATCTCGTCGGCCTTGTCCACGTGGGGGCGCAGCCGGGCCGTGCCGCTGCGCGGATCCACCTCGACCACCTTGTCCAGCAGCCGCGCGGTGTCGGCGCGTCCCGACTCGGCGGCCAGCTGCCTGGCCCTGGCCAGCCGGGCCGTCGCCACGTCCACCGCGCCGGCGGCGCGGGCGCTCAGCCCCTCCTGGATCAGCTCGTGCAGCTCGGCCTGCCCGGTGTAGTGGGCGACCTTGCCGTTGATGCGGGTCGACTGGGCCAGGTCGTCGGTCCACTGGGCGAGCACGTTGCCGCTGGCGAACACCTCCTGGGTGTCGGGGCGCACCAGCTTCACCCAGCCGGCCCGGATCTCGCTGCCGATCGCGCCGGGCGGCACCTCGACGCACAGGTGGTATTCGCGTTCCTCGGCGCCCCACGAGCCGGTCGGGTAGTCGCCCGTCAGCGGGTTGACGTCGGTGCGCTTGCCGGTCAGGTCGAGGAGGGTGGGGGAGACCTGTTTGACGAACTTCAGCGTCGCGGTCTGCGGCACCCAGACCCGCATCGCCAGCTCGGCCACGGTCTTGCTCATCGAGGTCTGGGTGATCCGGCGGAAGTACTCGGCCAGGTCACCCTGGTCGCGGACGAAGTCGAACGTGCCGAGCAGCGCCTCGGCCACCCTGCGCAGCTCGGCCGGCACCCAGTCGGAGCCGACGCCGAGGCTGTCGCAGACGAACCTGCCCGAGCAGCGGGCCAGCGCGTTGGCGAACCGGTCGGCGCCCTCGTTGTTCTGCCCGTCGGTCATCAGGATGGCGTGCCTGATCGCGTCGGGGTGGGCCGACAGGAGCTGGCCGGCGAGCAGCAGCCACTCGCCGATGGACGTGCCGCCGTTGGCGGACAGCCGGGAGATGGCGTTCTGGGCCTCCTTGCGGGTGGCGGGTGTGGCGCGCACGAGGGTCTGCCCGCGCGGGTAGACCACCCGGGCCTTGTCGGTGCCGGCGACCACCGCGAAGTGCGCGCCGTCGCGCAGCGCCGCCACGGCGGTGGCCGCCGCCTGGCGGGCCTCGCGGATCTTGCTGCCGCTCATGGAGCCCGACGTGTCCACGATGATCACCTCGGCGGCCTCGGCCGGGGCCGCCGACGTGGTGGTGAGGGCGCCGGTCGAGGAGACGGTGAGGATGGCGTGCACCTCGCGGCCGTCGAGGGGGAGGTATTTGTTCTGGTCGATGTGCAGCGTGAACGTGGGCTGGTCACCCATGCTGTCCTCCTAGGGGGATCAGGACGATGGTCACGTTGTCGTGGCCGCCCGAGTCGAGGGCGTGGCGGAGCAGCTCGCGGGACAGGTCGAGCGGGGTCCGGGTGGCGGGGAGGGCGTAGCCGTCCAGGTAGCGCCACAGGCCGTCGGTGCACACCAGCAGCAGCCCGGGCACGTCCGCGTCGAACTCGCGCAGGTGCGGCTCGACGCCGGCCGCGTCGGCGCCGAGCCAGGCGGTGATCTCGCCGGTCGGCACCGCGTGGTCCTCGGTCAGGGGGACGCAGCCGGCGGCCCCGTCGGCGGTGGGAGTGCCGGCGGTGGCCCCGTCGGTGGTGGCCCGGTCCGTGGTGGGGGCGCCGGTGGCGGGGGCGGTGGGCAGCCAGTACGCGCGGCTGTCGCCCGCCCAGGCGACGCTCACCCGGCTGCCGGTGACCACCGCCGACACGTACGTGCAGGCGGGGGCGTCGTCCGGCGACGTCGCCAGCTCGGCCACGGCCCGGCCGGCCAGCTCGAACGCCTCGGCCTGCCCGAGGCCGCGGCCCAGCGCGTCGGCCGCGGTCCGCGCGGCGACGGCCGACGCCTCGTCGGCGCGCGGCGAGCTGCCCACCCCGTCGCACACCACGGCGACGGTGGCCGCGCCGTGGGCGAGCAGCGCCATGGCGTCCTCGTTGCGGGCCCGGCGCAGGCCCTTGTGGGTGACCCCGGCCGCGCCGCCGTCCAGCACGGTCTCGGCCTCGTCGCGGGCGGTGGGCTGGCGCAGGCCGCACCGCTCGCAGTAGCCCTCGGCGTCCACGGCGGGCGCGTCGCAGGCGGCGCACCGGGGCGCGTGCAGCGGGTGCCCGCACGCCTCGCAGAAGGAGTCGCCGGCCAGCACCGGAGCCTCGCACACCGGGCAGCTCATACCCACGTCCACGGCCGCACGGCGTTGGCCCGGTCGATGAGCGCGTGCCGTTCGGTCCGGGAGCCGGCGCCGGCGGCGAGCCGGCGGTAGATCTCCTCCAGGCGCCGGCGGACGGCGGGTTCGGTGAGGTCGGCGCCGGCCACCCGTACCCCCGGCGGAGGGCTGCTCATGGAATCGAGCCAGGTGAGCGCCGCTCGCAGCACCTCGGCGGTCATCGTGTCGCGGCGGCGCGGGTCGAGGTCGGCCAGGTGGTCCAGCCGGTCGGCCGCGGCCGACAGCTCCGCGGGCGTCAACGCGCCCGGCCGGGCGCGCAGGCCCGGCCGCAGCTCGGCCCGGGCGACGGACGCCACCAGCGCGAGCTGCGCGGCGACCCAGTGGCTGGAACTGGCCGGCACCTCGTCGAGCGCGTCCGCCCGCCCCGCCCTCGCCAGCCCGAACGCGGCGCTGACGTACGCGCGGTCGGTGCGCCACACGCTCTCGTACCAGCGGACGGGGTCCTGGCGTTCGGACTCCAGCGCGAAGGCGAGCCCGAGCTTCGGCGCGCACTCGCCGGGCAGCAGGCTCACGCACCGGTCGAACAGGGGGACCGCCTCGTCGGTGACGCCCCGCGCCAGCGCGTGCACCGCCTCGTACCAGGTCACCCGCCAGTCGCCGGGCAGCGCCGCGCGGGCCGCCTCGATGGCCGCGGCGGCCTCCGGCAGGGCCTGCTCGGCTAGCAGCCTCGCCCTGGTCAGCAGCGTCTCCGGGGTGGTCGGCATCGCCGTCACCTGGGCGACGAGCTGCGCGGGATCACGGCCCACCAGGCCGGCCAGCGCTCCCGCCGCCGGGTCTGCCGGGTCGGCCAGCGGCACCGGCAGCGCCGCCGCGGCGGCCCGCGGGTCGAGCGCGTCGAACACCTTCGCGGGGTCGTCGCTAGGCGCCGCTCCCGCCGCGATCCGCTCGGGGCCGAACAGCGCCGACGGAGCCGGGTACGGCACGCCGTCGGCCAGCGCGCTGACCTCGCGCAGCACCCCGACGAGCTGCGCCTCCATCTCCTCGGCGCTCTGGAACCGCTCGGCCGGGTCGGCGGCGGTGGCGCGACGCAGCAGCCGGGCGAACGACTCGTTGCCGCAGTCGTCCGGCAGCGGCGTCTCCACGCCGTTCCTGACCGGGCTGAACCCGGGGACGGCGAGCACGGCCAGCGTCCTGCCCACGGTGTAGAGGTCGGAGGCCACCGACGACGGCCGGCTGTCCAGCTCGGGGGCGTGGTAGCCGGGGGTGGCCCAGCCGGAGCCCGGCGGGGAGCCGACGCGCTGGACCGCGCCGAGGTCGATGAGCTTGAGCCGCCTGCCGACCCTGATCACGTTGGCCGGTTTCAGGTCGCAGTAGACCAGGTCGTGCTCGTGCAGGTAGGCGAAGGCCCGCAGGATCTCCCGGCCGTACATGAGGACCTCGCGCAGCGGCAGCGTCCCCTGGCGGCGCAGCTCGTGCAGCGACTGGCCGCCGACGTACTCCATGACGATGTAGCCGAGCCCGGCCGACTGCTGGAAGTTGAAGATCTTGACGATGTTGGGGTGGTCGACCGTGGTGAGGAACCTGCGCTCGGCCTCGGCCGCCGCGAGCGCCTCGGTGTCGGCGGTGTTGAGCAGCCCCTTGAGCACCACCCAGCGGCCGTCGAGGTTCTCGTCGGCGGCCAGGTAGATCCAGCCCAGCCCGCCGTGCGCCAGGCAGCCCAGCACCCGGTACTGCCCGGCCACCAGGTCGTCCTTGACCAGTTTGGGGGTGAAGGAGAACGGGGTCCGGCAGTGGGGGCAGAACCCGTCGGTCAGCCCCGGCCGGCCCTGCCGCGACCGGCCGATGGGCTGCTCGCACGCCGGGTTGGAGCAGAAGCGCTTGTCCTCCGGCACCTCCGGGTGGGCCAGGATGGCGCTCTGCGGGTCGCGGTACGGCACCGACGGCAGGTCGGCCAGCTCGGCGAGCACCCCGGCCCGTGAGCGGCCGCTGCTCACGGGGCCCGTCAGGGGCCTGCCGGTCGAGGGGGCGCCGCTGCCGGGCGCGGGCCCTGTGCGTCCCTCCGGGGGCCCGGTGGGCGCGGAGCGGGGTGGTCGCGGCGCGTGGGCGGGGGGTTGCGCGGGGGCCGCGGCGTGGCCGCACAGGTCGCAGTAGCCCTCCTCGATGGTTCCGGTGCAGCCGGGCTGCCGGCACGTGTTCATCGGCCACCTCCGTGGATCGCGCGCTGGTAGCGCTCGACGGCCTCGGCCGCCCTGGTCAGGTCGCAGGGGGCGCTCCACAGCAGCAGCCGCGCCCGCTCGTACAGGCCGGCCGCCACCGGGTCCTCCGCCATGTCCTTGCGCGCCGCCATCGCCTGGCAGGCGCCCAGCCGGCCGCGCAGCTCGTCACGCCGCCCGACGAGGCCGTACAGGGCCTGCGCGGTGGCCTGCGCCCGGCTTTCGGCCTGCCGCGTCGCCTCCTCCAGGGTCGCCAGCCGGGCCGCCCGGGACAGCCAGCCGTCGGCCGTGACGTCCAGCGCGTCCAGTTCGCCGGCCAGGTCCGCGGCGCTGCTCCGCGGCGCGGCGCTCGGCGGCAGGGCGATCTTCACCACGACGGCGCCGTGCGCGATGCGGGCCTCGCTCTCTGCCGCGCGGACCCGGTCCAGCGCGGCCAGGAGGTCCTCGCGGCGCCGGCCGTACTCGTCCCTGGCCCGCAGCGCCCGCTCGGCGGCGGCGCGGCGGTCCTCCAGCGCGCGGGTGACGCGCTCCAGCTCGGCTGCGGCGTGCGCGGCGCCCAGCGGGTCGGTGACGACGGCGGCGCGCAGGTCGCGGAGCCCGCCCGCGGGCCCCGCCAGGTCGATCGTCTCGCCGAGCCGGTCGTGCAGCCCGGTGACCGCGCGCAGCAGGGCGTCGGCGGCGTCGAGGCGGGGGAGCAGCGCGGACCAGACGGCGTCGATCTCCGACAGGGCGGAGGTGACCTCGCGGAAGGCGGCGTCCATGCGCAGCACGGCCTCGTCGAGCGTGAGCCGCGCGTCGGACCCGGGTAACAGGGAGCGCTGCTCGACGGGTCTGACCGTGGCCTGGAGCACCACCGAGGGGCCGGTGAGCAGCGCGGTCAGCTCGGCGAGCCGGTCGGCGCCCGGCCGGCCGCGTAACGCCCTGAGCTGCTCGGCGGCGCGCAGGACGGTCCGGTAGGCGTCGTGCAGCACCCACAACCGGGACAGGGCCGCCTGGGTGTCCGTCCAGCGCCGCCGGGTGGCGCCGTCGAGGGTGGCGTCCTTGAGCACCTGGAAGGTGGTGTGCGACTCCAGGTCGAGCAGGTCGCCGGAGATGCGGTCGCGTTCGGCTGCGCGGGCGCGCAACGCGTGGTCGACGCCCTCCCGGCTCATGGGTGGTCCCAGGCTCATCACGCTCCCCGTGAAGAGGGCCCCCGATGCCCCGTTCCTACCCGCTCAACGGCAGGCCCGGCGGGTTGGTTCCGGCGGGGTAGGGAGATCCCTGACGTGACCCTGATTCAACCCCAGGACGCCTGCAATCCGCTTAAGACGTCGTCTCATTTGGCGAGTCGGCGGTAGCAAATGAGCGCTGCGGCGATGGCGACGAAGGACGCGAAGTGGTCGGCGCGGCGCTCGTAGCGT